>JAEWCE010000165.1 GCA_023390785.1 Pseudomonadota bacterium | reverse complement strand
GGCGTTAACAGCGTCTTAACGACCCGGCAAAAGCTGCCCGGGCCGACAAGGCCACATTTGCGCAAAAGCTCGCAAGATCAACCGTTTGCTGGAACTGGCACGCATTTCGCATTGCCGTTGGCGATTGCGCGCGCCGTGGGGACGGCGAGCCAGCCGGGGACCAAAAATGACCTTCTGGGCACTGAAATATGTCTTTGCGGGACTGTTTATCGCCACCACTGTGCTTGCACCGGTGGTGCCCGCACAGGCCGCCACGGCGCGCATCAAGGACATCGTCAACATCGAGGGCGTGCGCGACAACCAGCTCGTCGGCTACGGCCTCGTGGTCGGCCTCAATGGCACCGGCGACAGCCTCAACAACTCCCCCTTCACCCGGCAGAGCCTGCAGGCCATGCTCGAGCGGCTGGGCGTCAACACCCGCGGCGAGAACATGCGCACCGGCAACGTCGCCGCGGTGATGGTGACCGCCAACCTGCCCGCCTTCTCGACGCAGGGCTCCCGCCTCGACGTCTCGGTGTCCTCCCTCGGCGACGCCTCGAGCCTGCAGGGGGGCACGCTGCTGGTGACCCCGCTGCTCGGCGCCGACGGCGAGGTTTACGCCATCGCCCAGGGCTCGGTGACCATCAACGGCTTCAAGGCGTCGGGCGACGCCGCGACCGTCGTCTCCGGCGTTCCCACCACCGGCCGCATCTCGTCAGGCGGCCTGATCGAGCGCGAGATCGGCTTCAGCCTCGGCGCCCAGCGCAGCCTGCGCCTGGCCCTCAAGAACCCCGACTTCACCACCTCGCGCCGCGTTGCGCTGTCGATCAACGATTTTATCGGCACGCCCTGCGCCGTGCCCGAGGACCAGGCGACGGTGCGCATCACCCTGCCGCAGAACTTCAACGGCAACATCGTCGACCTCATCACTGACATCGAGCAATTGGTGGTCGACACCGACCAGCCGGCCAAGATCGTCATCGACGAGAATTCCGGCATCATTGTCATGGGCAAGGATGTGCGCGTCTCGACGGTGGCTGTCGCCCAGTCCAACCTGACAGTGACGATCGCCGAGACGCCGCAGGTGAGCCAGCCGCCGCCGCTCAGCAACGGCGTCACCACCGAAGTGCCGCGCACCGATCTTGGCGTCAACTTCGTCAACTCCGACCTCGCCCTGGTGAAAGAGTCGGTCAGCCTGCAGCAACTCGTCGATGGCCTCAATGCGCTCGGCATCAGCCCGCGCGACCTCATCGCCATCTTGCAGGCCATCAAGGCCGCCGGTGCGCTGCAGGCCGACATCGAGGTGATGTGATGCAGACCCTCGCCCCGCTGCCGAAGATCGACACCACCAGCCCCGCCTATGCCAGGCTGCACCAGCAGGCCAAGGACCTCGAAGGGGTGTTCCTCACCTCGCTGATGAAGGAGATGTTCTCCTCCATCAAGACCGACGACCAGAATTTCGGCGGCGGCTTTGCCGAGGAGACCTGGCGCGGCATGCAGGCCGAGCAGTTTGCCGGCGCCATGGCCGAGCAGGGTGGCATCGGCCTGGCCGACCAGTTGATGCCGACCCTGCTGCGAATGCAGGAGGCTGCGCCGGAATCATGACACACACCTGGCACCAGCAGGCCCGCACATCTTCATTCCCGACTTCTCCTGAATCGAGGTTCTAAACATGTCTGCCGCCCAACGCCTCGCCGCCCTCGACGACCTCCCTGCCCGCGACCTCATCGCCTTCACCGAGGGCACTTTGCGGGCGCTGGTCGATGTCATGAACCGCGAGACCACGCTCCTGCGCGCTGCCCGCCATGGCGAGGCCATGGAGCTCGGCGCGGAAAAGACCCGGCTGGCGCAGGACTACGTCACCTATTCGCGCGCCGTGCAGCGCCAGCTCGATCGCCTCAGGGCCGAGGCGCCAGACGACGTTGCCGTGCTCAAGCACGGCCATGAGCGGCTGGCGACGCAGATGGCCGAGAATCTGCGCGTCATCGCCACCGTGCGCAGCGTGACCGAGGACTTGCTGGTCGACGTTGCCCAGCGCGTCGCCGGCGCTGCCCGGCCCAGGACCTACGGCGCCGCCGGCGAACTGACCACACCGGCGAAGGCAAGTGGCGGCATCGCTCTCAACCGCTCGCTCTGACCGCGCCAATTTGACTTAAATCCACCCGCGCGGCGCCACCGTCCGGCAAGCTTTGCGACCTTAGCCTCCCGGCCCAAGGGCCAGGAAACGCGAAGGCCCTGCATGCATTGGATGTGGATCGTGGTCGCTAGAATTGCGCCAGAGCCGATCGTCTTGGGGACTGCGGTGAGCCAGTACCGGGCCCGCGGTGAGGCCGGTGCACGCTCCACTCCCCTGCTTGCCGATGCAAAGCTGCCGCCGATCCTGCCGCCCGTTCCCGAACCCGTCCCGGCGCCCGCCATCCTGCCGCCCAACCAGGTTTTCGCCGCAGCGCTGATTGCCGAGAGACTGCCGGCGCGTCCGCCATCGCTGGCGGAGGTGAAGCTGCGCCAACCGAGCGGCTGGCGGGCTCCCGACTCGCCCCTGCGCCTCGCCGACCGCAAGGTCTGATCCACCTCCTCGTTAACTCCGTACGACAGTGCGCCGAGGCGCCCGGCAAACTTTGCCGTGTGCCCGCAAACCCGCGGAAATGCGGGACTTTACGCCTCGTTTACCGAGAGCCGGCGCGGCGCACTTAATCTCAATCCGGCCGCCCGCCGTTAACTTTTCCTTACGAGGTCGGGCCGATAGTCGCCGGGACGCTTCAGGAAGAGGCGCTAGGACTGGACCCAGAAGAGGAACACTATGTCTAACATCACGCTTTCAGCATCGGTTCGTTCGAACCTGCTGTCCCTCCAGAACACTGCTAGCCTGCTCGATACCACCCAGACCCGTCTGGCCACTGGTAACAAGGTCAACAGCGCTCTCGACAACCCGACCTCGTACTTCACCGCTCAGTCGCTGAATGCCCGCGCGTCGGACCTCGGCAACCTGCTGGACTCGGTTGGCAACGCCATCCAGACCATCCAGGCGGCCAATGATGGCATCACCTCGATCCAGAAGCTCGTCGACTCCGCCAAAGCGACAGCCAACCAGGCTCAGCAGCTGTCCGAAACGGTTGAAGGCACCGGCAACGTTGCGGGGCTCGCGGGCACTGCGGCCATCGACGTCTCTGGCTTCACCTCAGGCACCGCCGGCAATGAAGAGATGATCGGCGACGTTACGCTGACCATCAATGGCAAGTCGGTCGCGGCGATCACCAAGGACGACACGGCTGACACCATCGTCTCCAAGCTGCAGGCCGCGGCGGCGACGTCGAAGGGTTCAGCCGACGAGTTCGACGTTACTTACAGCGCGTCGACCGGCGTAAGCATCCAGGCCAAGAATGGCGACGGAACGTTGACGCTGACGGCCAGTGCCACCGCAGGTACCAGTAACGGCTCCGGCACGGCTCCGACCGCCGCCGCATCCATCGCCGCCGTGCAAACGGCCCTCGGCCTCACCGTCAATGGGGGTTCCGCGCTCGGCACTCTCTCGAGCACCGCCACGGTGGTGGCGGCTGGCACCAGCCGAACCGACGCCAATGTCCCCAACTCGGCCCGTGCCAATCTGATCACGCAGTACAACGGCCTGCTCGATCAGATCGACCAGCTGACCAAGGACGCCGGCTTCAACGGCAACAACCTGCTGGCCGGCTCGTCCACGCAGCTCAAGGTGGTGTTCAACGAAACCGGCACCTCGAACCTGACCATCACCGGCGCCGACACCAGCGCCGCCGGCCTTGGCCTGAACCAGCTCGCCTCGACCGGCTTCAATACCAATGCAGGCATCACCACGATCCTGTCCAACCTCAAAGCCGCGTCGGACACCCTGCGTGCGAATGCGTCGAGCTTCGGTTCGCAGCTGTCGATCGTGCAGACCCGTCAGGACTTCACCAAGGCCCTGATCAATACCCTGCAGACCGGTGCCTCGAACCTGACCCTCGCCGACTCCAACGAGGAAGCGGCCAACCTGCTCGCTCTGCAGACCCGCCAGAGCCTCAGCACCAAGGCCCTGTCGCTGGCCTCGCAGTCGGACCAGAACGTCCTCCGTCTGCTCCAGTAATCCGGACCAGGCATCGACTTCGGAAAGGCGGGCCTCGTGCCCGCCTTTCTCTTTGCAGCGGCGCTCGGCCGCGACTAGAATTGTCCATCGCAAATCGTTGAACAGACTCAAAGACTCGAGGTTTTCCGTGTCGCTGAAAGTCGAGCTGAAGCCGCATGAGCGTTTGATCATCGGCAATTGCGTCGTCACCAACTCCGACCAGCGCACGCGCCTGTTCATCGACGGCAACGCGCCCATCCTGCGCGAGAAGGACATTCTAACGCCCGAGACCGCCAACTCGCCCGCCAAGCGCATTTACCTGGCGGTACAGCTCATGTACCTCGACAACGATATCTCGAAGCTGCGCGGGGAATATTTCGAGCTGGTCAGCGACATCGTCACAGCGGCGCCGTCGTGCATCCCCATTGTCGACGAAATCAATAACGACATCTTAACCGGGTCTCTGTACAAAGCACTGAAAGCCGCCAAGCGCTTGATTCAGTACGAACAGGACCTCCTCACAAATGCAGCACTACGGGGCTAACGCCTACCAGCAGGTGGGTAAGCAAACCGCCAGTCCCCGCGAGCTCGAGGCCAATCTACTGGTCAAGTCAGCGACGAACCTGCAGCGCATCCGCGACAATTGGGACGGCGCCACACGCGAGGATCTCGCCGCTGCGCTCAAATTCAACCAGCGGCTGTGGACGGTGTTCATGGGCTCGGTCACCGATCCCGAGAGCCCCCTCCCCGTCGAGGTCCGGCAGAACGTCGCCAACCTCGGCATCTTCATCGCCAAGCACATGCTGCAGCTACAGATCGAGCCTGCGGCGCAAAAGCTCGACGTGCTGATCAACATCAACCGCCAGCTCGCGGCGGGCCTGCGGGCCACCCCGACAGAACAGCAGTAGACCGACGCTATAGCGAATAGCGAATAGCGAATAGCCGAAGCAGCGGGACCCGCCGCCGGCAACCCTATTCGCTACTCGCTGTTCCCTACTCGCTACCTCAGGTAATTCACCAGCGACAGCTTCGAGATCAGTGATGTCGTCTGGTAGGTGGCCTGGAGGCGGGTCTGGAGGGCGGCGATCTGCACCGCGACTTCGTTGTCGTCCGACTTTTCGATGCCGGCGAGCAGGCCCTGCATCTGGGTGTTGTAGTCGTCGTGACGGGACTTGATGTCGCCCACCTGCACCTTGGCGTTGTTGAGCTCGATGCTCAGCATGGCGATCGAGCCCTGGGTGCTGTTGTTGCTGACCGACAGATTCTGCACGTTGCGCGTGGCGATCGCGTCGAACCGGCCCTCGGTGTTGGGATCCGCGGTGCTGAAGGTCTGGATCGACAGGACCGCCAGCGAGCGCACCAACTGTGCCGTGCCGCTCTCATTGGCCTGGGCGCCGTAGTTGACTGTCTGCGCGTCGTCGACGCGCGCCTGGATACTGGCGCGCGGATTGGTGGAGTTGCCGCCGGTGTACCACATCACCGTGGTGGTCGGGTCGGCGGTTACAAGGCTCGTCGCGTGCGCGAAGTCCGGCGTGCCGTCCACACGCTGCACCGGCTGCCCCTGGCCGTTGAAGAAGTTGTTCGCCGCTTCGTTGTTCGAGGCCGCCACCAGCGTCGTCTGGGCGTGCTTTTGCAGCGCGCTCTGCAGCGCCGTGCTGAAATTGGCGGCCGTCGTCGCCGCATCGCTGCCGATCTGGAACTCGCCCACGTCCGGCGTGCCCGTCACCGCCTTCAGCACGA
>JAEWCE010000163.1 GCA_023390785.1 Pseudomonadota bacterium | reverse complement strand
CTAAAGATCGTCGCCTTGGTGAGCCATTACCTCACCAACTAGCTAATCTTACGCGGGCTCATCTAATTCCGATAAATCTTTCCCCCGTAGGGCGTATACGGTATTAGTCCAAGTTTCCCTGGGTTATTCCGTAGAACTGGGTAGATTCCCACGCGTTACTCACCCGTCTGCCACTCCCCTTGCGGGGCGTGCGACTTGCATGTGTTAAGCCTGCCGCCAGCGTTCGTTCTGAGCCAGGATCAAACTCTCAAGTTTGATATCTGACTTGGTCGACGCATGCACGTTTGCTTGACGAGGACACACACCTGTCACTGCAGATCCGAAGACCTGCGTGATTGGTAGTGTACCTCTGAGAAACGTACCGTCGAAGTCTGTTTGTCCGATCTCACGATCAGACCGCAAGAACCTCGCCGTCCACGTTTCCCTTTCTTCCATCTTCACAATGTCAAAGAGCGGACCCTGGGAGCCTCTTTCGAGGGCAGCGTCAGTGGAAGCAGGGCTTCCTAATTTTTGGGAACAAGATTTTGCTTCCGGTTCCCCGGCAGCACATCTGCCCTTTCAGAAATCGCTGGCCGCCGGGCCGCAAGGCCGTCTGCATCAGCGAGGCGGGTTATATGGCTGGCCTATTTGGCTGTCAACACCCGAAAATGACAAAACCGACAAAAAACGCGCCGTCTCTTTCGTCACCGAAAAACCCCAGCCGTTCCGGGCCTTTGCGCCCGCTCGTCCGGTAGCCGCTATGTGGGAAGCGCGGCAAAACTCTACAAGGCCGCTGCAGATTTTTTGCCGACGCCTGCCCTGAAACTTGCCGCAATTGGGTTTGACCTAGTCCTGGTTGCTTCGGCTTGACGAAGCCGGGGCGGCCGCGCCATCAATTTCCGGCCTTCTTCGACCCGCCTGGCGGATCCCGGGGCACCGGCGCTAACGCGAATATCTGGGGGCGGGACCAAGGGTGAATCCGGCGCAACGCAATCGCACATTGGCTCTGGTGCGCGCCGGCTTCGAGGACGGGCCGGCCCTGACGGTTGCCTCCACCGACGGCGAAATCCCCCAGGGCCGCGAGCTGAGCTTCGCCTGGCTCACCGGCACGGTGATGACCGGCCTGACATCCGTGCTGCTGATGGGCGCCGCGCTCTATGTGAGCTTCCAGGGCCAGGACACCTTCTCGACTGCCTACGAAGCGCTGCAGATCGTCACCAACACGACCGACACCACCACCGACCTCATCAACAAGACCAACCGCGTCCGCCCCATCACCCAGACCAAGTCCGAGACCGAGGTCGTCGAGGCCTCGATCAAGGAAAGTGTCGACGGCCGCGACATCATCAAGAAACAGCCCTTCGAGCGCATCCGGGCAACGCTGGCGACTGCCGCCACCGCCCTCAGCGACGACGTGCCGGCCTTCGATCCCGCCTCCCTGATCGACTCGACCCAGCCGATCATGACTCCCGACGACAACGCCAACACCAACATCTATGGTGGCGCCGTCGAGGGCGAGGTGACCATCAAGACCTCGGCCCTGCCCCCCACCTATGCCCCGCCTAGGATCGTCAGCGACAAGATGGCGGAGGCGTATGTCCGCCAGACGCTCGACAATTTCTTCTCCGAGGGCGGCGGCGACGAAATAGAGGGCAGCGACAGCGGCCAGGCGGCTTACGTCGCCGAGCCGGTCAATTCGCTGCGCGACCTCGGCGTGCTGGACGATGGCGGGCTGGGAGGCGTGGCTGAAAACGTCACGGTGATGCCCAAGAACACCCCCGCCGACCAGGGGGGCCTCGGCCGCACCGAGCGCATCCTCACGGTCAAGGAGCCGACCAATCTGGAGGACATGCTCAAGAAGAACGGCTTCACCCAGCAGATGATCGACGCGATCACCACCACCCTCAAGAACGTCTATCCAGACCCCGTACTGCCGGCGCATGCGCGCCTGCGCATCCTGTTTGGGGCCTCGCGCACCTCGGACACGCTGATCCCCTATCGCCTGTCGATCTACGTGCACGACGACGCCAGCAACACCGACAAGCACGCGGCCACCGTCGCCCTTACCGACCGCGGGACCTACGTGCTCGGCCTGGCGCCCTCCGAGATCACCTTCCCCGAGGAAGACACCGAAGAGGTCAACGTTTCCAGCCTGCCCACCGTGTATCGCGCCATCTGGGAAACCGCGCGCAAGCACGACATTCCCGACGAGATCACCAAGCGCATCGTCGCCATGTACGCCTACGATATCGACCTGACGAAAAAGATCTCGCCCGGCGATTCAATCGAAGTGCTGGAGACTGAGAAGGACAAGGACGGCAAGCAGGACCTGCTCTATGTCGGGCTGAAACTCGGATCCACCCTGCGCCAGCTCTACCGTTTCCGCACCGACGACGGCGCCGTGGACTTCTACGATCCCGACGGCGAAACCGGCAAACGCTTCCTCACCCGCCGGCCGCTGCAAGGCGGTGGCCGCCTCGCCAGCCGCTTCGGCTGGCGCGTGCATCCGATCTTTCACACCCGCAAGCTGCACACCGGCGTCGACCTCGCCAGCCCGCGTGGAACGCCGATCTATGCGTCGGGCGACGGTATCGTCGAGCGCGCTGGCTGGTCATCCGGCTACGGCAACTACACGCTGATCCGCCACGTCAATGGCTACGAGACCGGCTACGGCCACCAGAGCAAGATCATCGTCAAGCCCGGCGACAAGGTGCGCCAGGGCCAGCTCATCGGCTATGTCGGCTCGACCGGCAATTCAACCGGAAACCACCTGCACTTCGAGATCAAGATCAACGGCAACTTCGTCGATCCGCTGAGCGTCAAGCTGCCGCGCGACCATGCGCTGCCGAGCCAGGATGGCGACGCCTTCCGCCAGACCATCGCCCAGATCAACGACCTGATGAAGCGCGACGGCGAGGCCATGCCGCCGACGCAGGTGGCTGCTGCAGCGCCCGCCTCAACCACGCCGAACGGCTGATCCGCGGTCGCGACCCGGGTGTGGGGATCGCCCTCATGACCCCATCGCTCAGCGCCGCGTGAATACGGGCGTTTGAAACGCCACCGGAGTCAGGGCGGTTTACGCCGGAGTCTCTCAGGCCCCTTCGCTCGTCGCATAGACGGCGAGCTCGCTTCCGCCCGGCTCGCGGAAGAAAAACCGGCGTCCTCCAGGGTAGTCGTAAGGCTTGCGGGTAATGATGCCACCTGCCGCCTCGACGGCCTTCACCGCCGCTTCGAGATCGTCCGTGCGGATCACCGCCAGCGGTGCCGAGCTCTTGTCCTGACCATCCGCGCTGACGCCGAACAGCAAGCCGGCGCCGTGAATCTCGGCGTAGGTGCCGCCGTAGTCCACATGGGTCCAGCCAAACGCCGCGCTGAAGAAGCCGCGGCTCGATACGGCGTCGGAGGACGGCAGTTCGAGATAGTCGAGGGTGAATTCAGCCATTGCCCAAAACCTCGCGTTGTTCTTCTTTTGTTCTGCCATGCCCTGGCTTGGATGGCAAGGGCCGAGCGCGGCTAGTGCGCGCCATCCTCGATCTGCTCGAGCGCCATCAGGCCACGGCCGCGCAAAAGCCCGCCCACATCCGGATCGCGACCGCGGAACAGCCGGTACGCCTCGGCAAAATCGCGCGCCCCGCCGGCGGAATAGACATACGTGTACAGCCGCTTCGCGGTCGCCGGATCGAACGGATCCCCGGCCTCCTCGAACGCCTCGAACCCGTCCGCGTCGAGCACCTCGGACCACAGATAGCTGTAGTAGCCGGCGGCATACCCGTCGCCGGAGAAGATGTGGAGGAAATGTGGACTTGCATGCCGGAGCGCGATCTCCTGTGGCATGCCGATGTGCTTTAGCGTCTCGCGTTCGATGGCGTCTGCGTCGATCGCCACCCCTGCGGGCCGCGTATGGTACGCCATGTCGAGCAGCGCCGAGGCGAGGAACTCCACCGTCTCGAACCCGGTGTTGGCGTTGCGCGCCGCCCTCAGCCGCTTCAGCAGTTCTTCCGGAATCTGCACACCCGTCCGGTAATGGGTCAAGCGCGCCAGCACCGGCGGCGCCTCCAGCCAGTGTTCGTAGAGTTGGCTGGGCAGTTCCACCCAGTCGCGCACCGTACTGGTCCCCGAAACGCGGGGATAGGTGACGTTTGAGAGCAGTCCATGCAGGCCGTGGCCGAACTCATGGAACACGGTTCTGGCCTCGTCCAGCGACAGCAGTGCCGGTTCGCCCTCAGGCGGCTTGTTGAAATTGCAGGTGTTGACGATGATCGGTAGCACCTCGCCGCCCAGCTTCTGCTGGTCGCGGAACGAGGTCATCCAGGCGCCGCTGCGCTTGCCCGGGCGGGCAAAGAAATCGCCATAGAACAGCCCGATCGTCCGCCCCTGTCGCTCGACGCTCCACACCCGCACGTCCGGATGATAACCGGCGATGTCCGGACGCGGCGTAAAGCTCACGCCGAACAGCCGGTCGGCGGTATAGAACGCGGCCTCCACCACCTTCTCGAGTTGCAGGTACGGCTTGATCTCGCTTTCGTCGAAATCGTAGCGCGCGAGCCGGAGCTTCTCGGCATAGAAGCGCCAGTCCCAGGGCTCGAGTCGAAAGCCGCCGCCCGCCGCATCGATCAGCCCCTGCAGGTCGTCACGGTCCTGCTCCGCGCGCTGCACACCCGGGGCCCATATCTGCTCGAGCAGCCCCTGCGCTGCCTCCGGCGTCCCCGCCATCGTGTCCGCCAGCTTGTAGGCGGCATAGGTGTCGTAACCGAGCAGCTGCGCCAGTTCGCTGCGCAGCGTCACGATTTCGGCAATGATCTTGCGGTTGTCATACGCATTGCCATTCCGGCCGCGGTCGACGAAGGCCCGCCACACCTTCTCGCGCACGCCGCGATCCGTCGCATATTGCAGGATCGGCTCCACGCTCGACCGCGAGGTCGACGCTGCGAACGGCGCGTTGAGCTTGCGCTCGCGCGCCAATTCGGCGGCCGCGGCGCGGGCATCGGCCGGCAGACCGTCGACATCAGCCTCCGTCAGGGCGAACACCGTGCCCTGCTCGTCGCCGAGTACGTTCTGGGCGAAGTCCGTCGCCAGCACGGCTAGCCGCTCGGAAATCTCGGCGAAGCGGGCGCGCTCGGCCGCCGTCAGTTGCGCGCCGGCTCGCACGAAATCGAGATGATAGCGGTCCAGAACCCGTTGTGACTCCGCATCGAGCCCAAGCCTGTCGCGCTCGCGGTGAAGCTGGTCGATGCGGGCAAACAGCGGCGCGTTGAGGAAGATGCCGTTCCAGTGCCGCGCCACCACAGGCGCCATGTCGCGTTCCACCGCCTGCAGCTCGGTGTTGGCGCTCGCCAGCTGCGAAAACACCATGTCTATCCGCCGCAGCGTCTTGCCACTGAGCTCCAGCGCCGCGATGGTATTGGCAAAGCTCGGCGCCTCGGGGTTGGCCGCAATTGCCGCCACCTCCTGGTCGTGCTCCGCCAGTGCCGCCTTGTAGGCAGGTGCAAAATGCGCCGTCTCGATGGCATCGAATGGCGGCACGCCGAACGGTGTATCCCAGGTGGCAAGCAGCGGATTGGTCATTAGGTGGTCCTGATCTGTCGGCATCGTTGAGATCATACAAAGTTCGGGGTGTCATCCCCGCGAAGGCCGGGCTCCAAATACGCTCCTGCGACAAGGCTAGTGGTCTCCCGCTCTCGCGGGGACGACACCCTGTGGTGATGCGGCAGTAAGCAAGAGGGCGGCCCCGCGGGCCGCCCTCTAATTGCCGTTACGCTGCTGCGGCTGGCGAAACCGGCTCGCCCTCGAGTTCGGGCACCAGCAGCAGCCCGGCATCGCCGGCATCGACATTGACGGTCTGGCCGTCCTGAATGTCGCCGGCGAGGATCGCTTCGGCCAGCCGGTCCTGCACCTCGCGCTGGATCACGCGCTTCAGTGGCCGCGCCCCATAGGCCGGGTCGTACCCTTCCCGGGCCAGCCACTCCTTGCCCTTTTCGGTCAGGTGAAGCGTGATATCGCGCTCCTTGAGCAGCGTTCCGAGCCGGTCGAGCTGGTTGGCGACGATGGCGCCCATGTGCTCGCGGCCAAGCCGGTGGAACAGGATGATGTCGTCGATCCGGTTGAGGAATTCCGGCCGGAACGCCGCCTTCACCGCGTCCAGCACCTTGCCCCGCACCAGCTCCACCGTTTCCCCTTCCTTGAGCGCCACCAGATACTCGGCACCCAGATTGGAGGTCATGATGATGATGGTATTGCGGAAGTCGACTGTCCGCCCCTGCCCGTCGGTCAGCCGCCCGTCGTCGAGCACCTGCAACAGGATGTTGAACACATCCGGATGCGCCTTCTCGATCTCATCGAACAGCACGACCTGATAGGGTCGCCGCCGGACCGCCTCGGTCAGCACGCCGCCTTCCTCGTAGCCGACATAGCCCGGAGGGGCGCCGATCAGTCGGGCCACGGAGTGCTTCTCCATGAACTCCGACATGTCGATGCGCACCAGCGCATGCTCATCATCGAACAGGAATTCGGCGAGCGTCTTGGTGAGTTCGGTCTTGCCCACGCCGGTCGGGCCAAGGAACATGAACGAGCCGATCGGCCGGTTCGGATCCTGCAGGCCTGCACGCGACCGCCGCACCGCCCGGGCGACCGCCTCGACGGCGTCCTCCTGGCCGATGACGCGCTTGCCGAGCGCCTCTTCCATATGCACGAGCTTTTCCCGCTCGCCCTCGAGCATCTTGTCGACTGGAATGCCGGTCCAGCGGCTGACCACCTGGGCGATGTCGCCGGCGGTAACCGTTTCCGACACCATTTCCGACTTGGCTTCGCCGCCCTGCTCGGCGTCCTTGATCTTCTTTTCGAGACCGGGGATCACCGCATAGGCAAGCTCACCCGCCTTGGCGAAATCACCCTGGCGCTGCGCCACCTCCAACTGGCTGCGGGCCGCATCGAGCTCTTCCTTGATCTTCTGTGCGCCCTGCACGCGCTCTTTCTCGGCGAGCCATTTCGACGACAGCGCCTGCGCGTCGTCCTCGAGGCCGGCGAGATCGTGCTCGAGCTTTTCGAGCCGCTGGCGCGACGCCTCGTCGGGCTCCTTCTTCAGCGCTTCGCGCTCGATCTTGAGCTGCATGATGCGCCGATCGAGCTCGTCCAGTGCTTCGGGCTTGCTGTCGATTGCCATGCGCAGGCGCGCCGCCGCCTCGTCCATCAGGTCGATGGCCTTGTCGGGCAGGAAGCGGTCCGCGATATAGCGGTTGCTCAGCGTCGCCGAGGCGACGATCGCGGAGTCAGAAATGCGGATGCCGTGATGCAGCTCGTATTTCTCCTTGAGTCCGCGCAGGATCGATATTGTGTCCTCGACCGTCGGCTCGGAGACGAACACCGGCTGGAAGCGACGGGCCAGCGCCGCGTCCTTTTCGACATGCTTGCGGTACTCGTCGAGCGTCGTCGCGCCCACGCAGTGCAGCTCGCCGCGCGCCAGCGCCGGCTTCAGCAGGTTGGAGGCATCCATGGCGCCGTCGGTCTTGCCTGCGCCCACCAGCGTGTGCATCTCGTCGATGAACAGGATGATCTGGCCTTCGGACGCCGTGATCTCGTTGAGTACGGCCTTGAGCCGCTCTTCGAATTCGCCGCGATATTTCGCACCGGCGATCAACGCCCCGAGGTCGAGCGCAAGGAGCGACTTGCCCTTGAGGCTCTCCGGGACGTCGCCGTTGACGATACGGATGGCGAGGCCCTCGGCGATGGCGGTCTTGCCGACGCCGGGCTCGCCGATCAGCACCGGATTGTTCTTGGTGCGGCGGGACAGCACCTGGATGGTGCGGCGGATTTCCTCGTCGCGGCCAATGACCGGGTCGAGCTTGCCGTCGCGCACCGCCTGCGTCAGGTCGCGCGCATATTTCTTGAGCGCATCGTACTGCGACTCGGCTGAGGCCGAATCTGCCGTGCGCCCCTTGCGGATCGCCTCGATCGCCTGGTTCAGCGCATTCGCCGTCACGCCGGCGGACGCGAGGATCCGGCCGGCGTCGCTGTCCTTCTCGATGATCAGCGCCAGCAGCAGCCGTTCCACGGTGACGAAACTGTCGCCCGCCTTCTGCGCCGCCTGCTCGGCCGTTTCGAACACGCGCGCCATCTCGCGGCTCAAATAGATCTGGCCGTTGTCGCCGGAGACAACCGGAACTTTCTTCAGGGCAGCCTCGACGCCGGCGCGAACCGCCTTGCTGTCGCCGCCCGCACGCTCGATCAACCCGGAGCCCAGCCCCTGGTCGTCGTCCATCAACACTTTCAGTAGATGCACCGGGGCAAACTGCTGGTGGCCGCGCCCCAGGGCCATTTGCTGCGCACTCTGGATGAAACCGCGCGCCCGCTCGGTGTATTTTTCGATGTTCAAGGCAACTCTCCTTTTGCCACGGCCTCCTGCCCGTGAGGCGCAGATCGACCGCTCGAAGCGTTGGTTTCGGAACCGCCCGCGGCGCGGCACGGTTCCGTGACTTCAGGCAAGATATAGGGAGGGCGGGACACAAAAAAAGGCCGGTCTGCACCGGCCTTTCCAAATGCGTCGGGCGCCGCTTACTCGGTGCGGTTGAAGAGCTTCACCGCCAGCAGCAGCAGGAGCAGCGACGCAGCGATCACCAGCCCCACCTGCAGCAGCACCGGCACCTGGTAGCTGCCCCACCAGATCCCCGGATCGAGGATCGCCCGGGCTTCTGCCGGCATGTTGAGGCGATCGAACACCGCCGCGCGCACCGGCTCGACCGCATAGGTCATCGGGTTGATGTGGGTGACCACCGTCAGCCAGGCCGGCAGCCGGCTCAGCGGGAACAGCGCACCGGAAAGGAACATCAGCGGCGTGATGATCATCTGCACCAGCGGCATCGCCGACTGGACCTGCTTGACCCGGCTCGCCAGCACCAGACCCAGCGCCGTGATCATGAAGCTCATGATGAACAGCAATACCAGGAGCTCGAGGATCATCAGCGGGTCGTAGGGGACGCCAACCAGTCCCGCCAGCAGGATGACGATCACCGCCTGCAGCGTGGCGACGCTCGCCCCGCCCAGGCACTTGCCGGTGAGGATGGCCGCCGTCGATACCGGCGCCACCAGCATTTCGCGCAGGAAGCCGAATTCTCGGTCCCAGACCATCGAAATGCCGGCGAACGCCGCGGTAAACAGCACCGACATCGACATTACGCCGGGAAACAGGAAGGTCTTGAAGTCGACCCCGCCGGTCCCGGGCGCCACCAGCGCGCTGAGCCCGCCGCCCAGGACGAACAGGAACAGCAGTGGCTGCACCACCGAAGATACCACCCGCGCCGGATCGCGACGGAAGCGGATCAACTCGCGCGTCCATACCACCAGCGTGGCGCGCAGTTCGTGCCCGAGCCCGCCCTGGGGCACCACCACCCGCGCCACCGGCGTCTGCATCACTGTGTCGGCCATGATTACCTCCCGCGGAACCGCGCCGCCATTGCGTTGAATCCGCCCTTCTGCTCGGCATCGCGCAGGGAAGAGCCGGTGAAATTGAGGAACACGTCGTCGAGCGTCGGCCGCGCCACCACCACCGACTTGATGGCGACGCCCAGCTTTTCGAACAATTGCGGGACGAACGCCGCGCCCTCGGCCACAGAGAACGTCACCAGTCCCTCGACCATCTTGGCCTCGAGCCCGAAGTGCTCCTTGAGCGCCGCGATGGCGGCTGCATCGTCGGCGGTAGCGATCGATACGCGATCCTTGCCGACGCCCGCTTTCAGCGCCTCGGGCGTGTCAAGGGCCACGATCCGTCCCTGGTCGATGATCGCGATGCGGTCGCAGTTTTCGGCCTCATCCATATAGTGGGTGGTGACGAAGACCGTGATCTCTTCGCGCTTATGGAGCTCGCCGATGTACTGCCAGATCGATGCGCGGGTCTGCGGATCGAGCCCGATCGTCGGCTCGTCGAGAAACAGCACCTTGGGTGAATGCAGCAGCCCGCGCGCAATCTCGAGGCGCCGTCGCATGCCGCCCGAAAAGGTCTGCACCAGATCGTCCTTGCGCTCCCACAGCCCCACCATCTCCAGCACCTCGCGCCGGCGCGGCGCAGCCGTGGCTTTGTCGACGCCGTAGAGCTCACCGTGGAATTTGAGGTTCTGCTCAGCGCTGAGATAGCCGTCGAGCGTCGGCTCCTGGAACACGAGGCCGATGGCGCGCCGGACGGAGTCGCGCTCGGTCGCGACGTCGAAGCCGGCCACACGCGCCGAGCCGGACGTCGCATCTGCCAGGGTGCAGAGGATCTTGATGGTGGTCGACTTGCCAGCGCCGTTCGGACCGAGAAAGCCGAAGGTTTCACCGGCGCGCACGGTGAGGTCGATGCCCTTCACCGCCTCCACCGTCTTGAATGTCTTCACCAGCTTTTCGACCTGAACGGCCGGCACTGCGTCGTTTGCTGCGCCATGCATGCTGCGCTCCGGGGTTTCTCTAACGCTGTTAGGTGTGCTAGTACTCGAACAACGTTAGAGTCGGCAAGGGCAAAATGGCAGTCACACGCGACGATGTGATCCACACCGCGATACAGCTTCTCCAGGAAGTGGGGTTGGACGGCTTGACCCTGCGCCGCCTCGCCACTGAGCTCGGCATTTCCGCCCCTACGCTTTACTGGCACGTCAAGGACAAGCGCGAGCTGCTCGATCTGATGGCGGAGGAAATGGCGCGCGAGTCCCAGGAGCAGATGCCGCCTTTCCCCGAGGGGCTCGAATGGTGGGAGCAGATCGCCGAGAGCATGCGACGGCGCTATCTCGGCATTCTCGCCTACCGCGACGGCGCTCGCGTCGTGGCCGGCAACCGGCCCACGGACGCGGCGTTGCCGACGATCGAGCACTACCTGAAGATGTGGGTCGACATGGGCTTTCCGCCTGACGAAGCGCTGGCGACCGTGCTGACCTTCGGCGATTTCATCGCCGGTTCGGCGCTGGAAGTGCAGGCGGAGATGGAACGCCAGCGCCTGCAGGTGCCTGACCGGCAAAAAGCCGTCTGGACCAAGCTCGACGACTACCCGACGCTGAGCGCCGCGGCCAGAAGCCGCGCCCAAATTCGCAAGGACAATCCGCACAGCAGCTTCGAGCACGGCCTGTCCTTGCTGATCAATGGACTGCGGCAGCGCCACGCGGAACTGCAGATGGAACGCGCCGCCGCCAACCGCCCGAAACTGGCGGCCAACCGCAACGCCACATAACTCGTTCTGCCTGCCGTCCAGCGGCCATTCAGTCGGCCGGCGCCCACGCTGTCGGGCTGGGTCTCCAGACACCAGCGGCGGCATCACTGCCGCCGCATCTTCGGCTTACTCGGCGACGGTCGTCGACCCGCCTGCAGTCAGGAACGCCGGCAATTCACCGACGTCCGGCTGCGGCGAATTGGCAGGGTCGCCGCTCTGGCCACCCTCGCCATTGCCGCGGCCACGGCGGCGGCGGCGGTCGCGATGCCGGCGGCCTTCGCCGTCGCCTTGCGGCGAGCCGTCTCCGCCTTCGGCCGCAACCGGCTCACCCTGCGGCACCCCGGCTTGGGACTGACTCTCGCCGCCCTCTTCAGCGTCGCCGTTGAAGCCCGGCTGCTGGTCCTGCTGCGGTTGCGGCTGCTGGAAGCGCTGCATCGGCTCGGGCGACGCGAAGCGGTCGTTGATCGGCGGGAAATCGTCGTCTTCGTCCATCTCCGGCAGCTGGTTGGGCTGGTCTGGACGGAACTGCGCCTGGGCCTGGGCCGCCGCGACGATGCGGAAATAGTGCTCCGCGTGCTGCAGATAGTTCTCGGCCAGCACGGGATCGCCCGAGGATTGGGCGTCGCGGGCGAGCTGCAGGTATTTCTCGGCGATATGGGCCGCGTTACCGCGCACCTTCACATCAGGGCCGTTGGATTCGAAGTTCCGGCTCAGCGGATTGACGTGCTTGCGCCCGCCATTGTTGTTCCGTCCACGCTGGCGGTTCTTGTTATTCTGGTTTGGTCTCATTGGTCGCGATAAGCCTTCAAAATGAGCCTATGGAGGTTGCGTTTCTCAGGCCCGCTCGGCCAATGGCGCCCTAGCGGGCGGCCCATAAGGGGCGGGATCTTGTCCGAGAGCTGTTCGGGCTGAACCACTTTTGGCTCATCACGTCAGGCAGGGGTCCGAACCGGGATACCCTTGCTGGCAATCCAGCATCGCCGATGAGCGGGTGGCCGTCACCTTGGCGCTCAACCCGCGCCATTGACAGCACCAGGAAACTAGCCGGTTCGTTCCACCTTTCCAAGCGGAAAATGCCCGTCTTGCTTTGACTGGTTTCCTTATCCTCAAGAATGGGAAGCCGACACCACGCGGTCAAGGCCTGCGAGATCTTTTAGGATTTCCACCCGCCCGAAGCCGGCGCGGTGGAACACACGGCTGACCGCTTCGGCCTGATTGTACCCTATTTCGAGCAACATATGGCCTTTGGGGACCAATCTGCGCGCTGCCTGGGAGGCAATTGCGCGATAGGCCTCGAGCCCATCCCAGCCGCCGTCGAGCGCTGCCTTCGGGTCGAACACCCGCACTTCGGGCGCCAGGTCGGCGATGGCCGCAGTGGCTATATAGGGTGGATTCGAGACGATCAGGTCGAACAGTTCGGTATGCGGAACCGCCTGCCACCAGGGTCCCTGGCGGAAGTCGAGCCGGCCCGCGACACCGTGCCGCTCGGCATTCCGCCGGGCGGTCGCCAGCGCCGCCTCGGAGATGTCGGTGGCAAGCCCGTGCGCCCTGGGCAGCGCCTCTAGGATCGAAACGATGATCGCCCCCGACCCGGTGCCGAGATCGACGATGCGCGGGGCGCGCAGGCCCGCGAGCCGAGCCAAGGCCTCCTCGACCAGTTGCTCGGTCTCCGGCCGCGGTACCAGCGTTGCTTCGCTGAGCGCGAATTTGAGGCCCCAGAACTCCTGCTCCCCGACAATGCGGCTGATCGGCTCGCCGGCGAGGCGCCGCAGCGCGAAGCGGTCGAGCCCGACCAATTGCTCGGGCGTCGCGGGCTCGCGCTCGCGCCGCACGAGACCCATTGCGTCGAGCCCGAAGGCCGCCTGCGCGAGCAGCCGCGCATCGAGCTCGGGCGTATCCATGCCCTGCGCGCGGAATCTGTCGCGCACGGCCCGCCAGGCGGCGCCGATGCTGACCCCGGCGGTCACGCTCCGTCCATGGCGGCGAGCTGGGCCGCCTGGTCCTCGGTGATCAGCGCCTCGATCAGCTCGTCGAGCGCGTCGCCGGCGATGACCTTGTCGAGCTTGTAGAGCGTCAGGTTGATGCGGTGGTCGGTCACCCGCCCTTGCGGGAAGTTGTAGGTGCGGATGCGCTCCGACCGGTCGCCCGACCCGACCTGCTCGCGCCGTGCGTCGGCACGGGCGGTGTCGCGCGCACTACGCTGCTCTTCGTAGAGCCTCGCCCGCAGCACGGTCATTGCCTGTGCCCGGTTCTGGTGCTGGCTCTTCATGCCCGAGGTGACGACGATGCCGGTGGGCAGGTGCGTGATGCGCACCGCCGAATCGGTGGTGTTGACGTGCTGGCCACCGGCGCCCGACGAGCGCATGGTGTCGATGCGGATGTCCTCGGGCCGGATCTCGATATCGATCTCCTCGACCTCGGGCAGCACCGCCACCGTTGCCGCCGAAGTGTGGATGCGTCCCGATGCTTCGGTCTCCGGCACGCGCTGCACGCGATGCACGCCCGACTCGTATTTGAGCCGCGCATAGGCGCCCTTGCCGGAAACCTTGGCGATCACTTCCTTGTAGCCGCCGACTTCGCCGGGGGCCTCTTCGAGAAGCTCGAACTTCCAGCCCTGAAGGTCGGAATAGCGCTGGTACATGCGCAGCAGATCGCCGGCGAACAACGCCGCCTCGTCGCCGCCCGTGCCCGCCCGCACTTCCAGAATGACGTTCTTTTCGTCCGCCGCGTCCTTGGGCAGGAGCAGGATGCGAATGGCCTGCTCCATCGCCTCGATCTTCGGCCGGAGCTCGAGGATCTCCGCGTTGGCCATCTCCGCCATGTCCCGATCGCCCGACTCCGCCAGCTCCTCGGCCGACCGCAATTCGTCGACCGCCTTGCGCCAGGCGGTGATGGGCCGCACCACCGGTTCGAGCTCGGCATATTCCTTGCTGAGCCGCACATACGCCTCCGCCGACGGCCCAGCCGCCAGCGCCGCCTCGACGCTGTCGAAACGCTTCTCCAGTTGCGCAAGCTTGTCTTCGGGGAGGGAGGGCATGGCGACTAGGCGACAACCGGAGACGCAGCAGTCGGCGTCCTCTGCCGCGAAGCGGCGGAGGGGGACCGCCGGCACGCGGTGGAGGGGGCGGCCGCAAACACCGGCGCGAGGGGCCGCCCCCTCCACCATGCTGCGCATGGTCCCCCTCCC
>JAEWCE010000130.1 GCA_023390785.1 Pseudomonadota bacterium | reverse complement strand
AGGGGCGGGGGCACGGCAGCGGTGGGGCAGTGGGTTCTCCGCTATGGAGCGTGGGGCCGCCCCCTCCACCACGCTGTCGCGTGGTGCCCCTCCCCCGCGGCTGCGCCGCAGGAGAGGATCGCCGACTGCGGGCTCGGGGCGGAGTCAGGCTTCGGCTGGAGCGATGTTCTGGTTGAGGCGGAACAGGTTGTGGGGGTCGTATTGGCGCTTGATGACGCGCAGGCGGTCCCAGATGGCGCCGGGGTAGGCGCTGCGGATGCGCTCATGGCCTTCGGCCATGAGGAAGTTGACATAGGCGCCCTGCGTCTCCTGCGTCAGGTCGGTGCGGAAGCGGTCGACCCAGGCCTGCTGTTTCGCGTGGTCTTCGGGCGTGGTCCAGAAGGCCGCGAGATTGACCATGATCGCGGCCTTGCGGTGGCCGTAGGCAGTGGCGTCCGCCGGGACGCGGGCATAGGCGCCGCCGAGGACGCGGATCTGGGCGACGCGGAGCACGGCGTCGCTCCGGGCAAGCCGATCGACGATGGTCCCGGCTTCGGTGAGGCCGATATGGTCCATGAACATGTTCCGGGACACTGCGGTCGGGTGGTAGCTGGAGTCCTCGGGCGGATACATCTGGGTGTAGGGGCCGGGCTTGATGAAATCGGCATAGGGCTTGGCGAGGGCGCGGAACGGGGCGATGGCGCGCTGCGCGTCGGCGTCGGGGCCGGCGAAGGCGAGCATGCCGAGGATCACCAGCTTGCCGTGCAGTTCGGCCGGCAGGAACGGCATGGGCGGCGCCGGCATGACGTTGGCGATGGTCGAGAGCTCGTCGGGGGCATTCTCGGCCGCGGCGACGAAGCCGGCGACGGTCTCGGGCGTGGCGGGCAGGCACAGCATGCCGCCGGTGAAGGCAGGCAGCTCGTTGAGGGCATAGGTGAGGCTGGTGACCACACCGAAATTGCCGCCGCCGCCGCGCAGGGCCCAGAACAGCTCGGGATTGTCGGTGGCGCTGACGGTGAGGCGCCGGCCGTCGGCGACGACAATCTCGGCGGCGAGCAGGGAGTCGATGGTCAGCCCCCATTTGCGCACCAGGTAGCCGACGCCGCCGCCCAGCGTGATGCCGCCGATGCCGACGCTGCCGGCGTCGCCGAAGCCGACGACCAGGTTATGCGCCAGGGCCGCCCGGGTGACGGCGATGGCCGTGGCGCCCGTCTCGGCGGTCAGCGTCTTCTGCGCCGGATCGACCACGATGGCCGCCATCTCGCGCAGGTCGAGGACGAGGCCGCCCTCGGTGGTCGAGTGGCCGGCGTTGGAGTGGCCGCCGGAACGGACGGCGAATTCGATGCCGGTGTCGCGCGCGACGTCGACAACGCGCTGCACGTCGGCGACGGTCCGGGCGCGGGCGATGAGGCCGGGACGCTTGTCGTTGCCGCCATACATGATGGTGCGGGCGGTGTCATAGGCAGCATCCGTGGGCAGGATGAGCGCGCCTGAAAAGCCGGTGCGCAGCGCGGCGGTGACGTCGTCGATCTTGGTCATGGTCTTGTCCTTCGTGGTCGTTCGTGGAGACGACGCACGGAAGGGCGGGGAATCGACAAAACGGGCGAGGTTTTTTGTGGGCGCGGTGGGTCGGGCCCCCCTCGACCACGCTATCGCGTGGTGCCCCTCCCCGCGACTTCCTCGCAGGGGAGGATCGCGCCTGTGAGATGGGGGTTACTCGAACCAGGTGGTGCCGGGGTATTGGTGGGCGCGGGCGACGTCCTCGTCGAGCTCGAGGCCGATGCCGGGTTTGTCGCCGAGGGTGATGCGGCCGTTCTGGATGATGTCGCGCTTGTCGGTGGTGATGGTGCTCCAGTAGTCGCGGTGGAACCAGTGAAATTCGAGGACCAGGAAATTGGGCACGGTGGCGCAGACATGAGCCGATGCCATGGTGCCGATGGGCGACGACACATTGTGGGGCGCAAAGGGCATGTAATAGGTCTCGGCCAGGTTCGCGATCTTGCGGCATTCGCTGAGGCCGCCGCATTTGGGGATGTCCGGCATGATGATGTCGACGGCGTGCTTTTCGATGAGATCGCGGAACCCGTGGCGCAGGTAGAGGTTCTCGCCGGCGCAGATGGGCGTCGCGGTGGCGGCGGTGATCTCGCGCATGGTGTCGACGTTCTCGGGCGGTACCGGCTCTTCGAGCCACATCAGCTTCAGCGGTTCGAGGTCGCGGGCAAGGCGGATGGCCGAATGCTTGTCGAGGCGGGTGTGGAGATCGGCGGCGACGTCGACGCCCGGACCGGCGGCAGCGACGACCATCTCGGCGAGACGGACCATGCGGTCATGCTCCCAGCGGCTGGGCGTCATGTTGAAGCGGTCTTTCTCGAAGCCCTCGACCTCGCTGCCGTGGTGGCCGTAGGCAAAGATGTCGAGGTCGATCTTGAGGGCAGTGAAGCCGGCTTCGAGCACTTCGTCGACGACGCGGCGGATGTCGTCGAGATCCATGCCCGGCTCGACCTCGCAATCGCAATAGACGCGGATGTCGTCGCGGAACCTGCCGCCGAGAAGCTCATAGACCGGGGCATTGAGCGCCTTGCCCTTGACGTCCCACAGCGCGATCTCGATGCCGGTCAACGCCGTGATGAGGGCGCCGGCGAAGCCGCCTTCGAAGACGAGGCTGCGGCGCAGCTCCTCGAACAGCGCATCGATGGCGAAGGGATCGCGGCCGACCAGCCTGGGCGCCAATTCCTTGATGATGGCAATGGCCTGGTGGCCGCCATGCACGCATTCGCCCAGTCCGGTGATGCCGGCATCGGTCTCGATCCGCACCCACAGATGCATGCAATGGCCGCTGCTGGCGGCGGTCTTGACGGCTGTGATCTTCATTGCGCCCCTCCTGCCGCGTGCTGTCGCGGCGGCGGGAGCTTAGAGTGAGGTACGTACCTCCGTCCACCCGATATCTGCGCTTTCCAGCACCCGGACTCAGTGCCGGCCGTAATAGCTCATGAACATATCGACGGCGCGGTCGACGACGCGCTCGATCTGCTCGCGCGGGGCCGGAGTGGCGAGGTTGCCGAACAGCCGCCGCTTGTAGATCGAGGCCATGGCGAGCTCGATGAACTGGCGGGCGGCCAGGTCGGTATCATCGATGTCGAATTCGTCCGGCCGGGCATCGAGAAAGTCGCGGAGACCGGCATGCGCGGAAAACGTGTCGCTGGCGAAGAAGCGCTGGGCGATGTCGGGCATGCGCTCGGCAATGCCGAGCACCATACGCTGGGCGCGGATGACCTCGGTGGAGGTGAGGCGGGTGGTTAGGCCAATGCCGAAGCGGGTGAGGGCCTCGCGCGTGGTGCCGCCGGCGTTGAGGGCGTCGGCCGCGGCCGAAAGGGCGGCCAGCTTTTCGCGCTCGATCAGCTCGGACAGGATGGCGGCCTTGTCCTGGAAGTAGACATACAGCGTGCCCTTGCTGACACCGGCGGCGGCAGTGAGATCGTTCATGCTGGCGGCGTCAAAACCGACCTCGAGGAAGCAGCGCTTGGCACCGTCGAGAATCTGGTTGCGCTTCACAGGGTCCTGCCCGGCGACACGGCGGCCGGACCGGGCCTCGTCATCTGGCGAAATCTGCATGGCTGCTGCTCCGAAATAAACCGAACCGTTCAGTTCGATTTGCCTTGATATGGCGTGCGGGGTCGTCTATGTCAATCGAACCGAACGGTTCGGTTCATTGTTTTCGCCCGGAGCGCCAGATGTCGCAATCTACCAGTTCCCAGACGGTTCGTCGTTTCCCACAGGCGACGAAGGAGGAGAGTGTCGCGATTCCGCTGCTGGATGAAGCTCCGGCCATCGCGCCCCCGGCACCGACGCCTGCCAACGATGCGGTGCCGCAGGCGGCTCCGGCCAAGGCGCGGCGGTCGCGGCGGCCGCTGGTGTTTGCCGCCATCGGCATCATCGCGCTCGCGGCTGCGGGGTATTATGGCTACGACTGGTTCACCACCGGCCGCTACATGGTGTCGACGGACGACGCCTATATCGGCGGCGACATCGCAACGATCTCGTCGAAGCTGCCGGGGTATGTGGCGGCGGTAAACGTGGTCGCCAACCAGACGGTCAGGGCGGGCGACCCGCTGGTGACGCTGGACGACGGCGACTACCGCATCGCACGCGACCAGGCGCAGGCGCAGATCGATACCGCCAACCTGACGCTGAAGCGCATCGATGCGCAGATTACCGGCGCGGGCGCGAGCTTGGCGCAGGCCAATGCCCAGAAGCAGGCGCTGCTGGCCGCACAGAAGAACGCACAGGCGGCGCAGCAGCGGGCGGCGTCACTGGCCTCGACCAACGTGGCGTCGCAATCGAGCCTCGATACGGCCAACGCGGCGCTGGAGCAGGCGACCGCGCAGGTGGCGGCGGGCGACGCGCAGATCGCGCTGGCGCAGTCGCAGATTGCGGTGCTCGAGGGACAGCGCGCCGAGGCCGAGAGCCAGCTCAAATCGTTGCGGCTGGCGCTCGACAAGGCCAACCGCGATCTCGGCTTCACCGTGTTGCGCGCGCCCTATGACGGCGTGGTGGGCAATCTCGCGGTGCAGACGGGCGACCTGGTGTCGGCGGGGGCGCGGCTCGCAGCGCTGGTGCCGACCAAGGCGCTCTATGTCGATGCCAATTTCAAGGAGACGCAACTGGCGCGGCTGGTGCCGGGCGAGACGGTGACGATCCGCGTCGACGCAATGGACGGGCCGCCCATCACCGGCACGGTGGAGTCGCTGGCGCCGGCCTCGGGCTCGGTGTTCTCGCTGCTGCCGGCCGAGAACGCCACGGGCAATTTCACCAAGGTGGTGCAGCGCGTGCCGGTGCGCATCGCGCTGCCGGCGGACGTGCTGGCGAGCGGCACGCTGAAAGCGGGGCTCAGCGTGGTGGTCGAGGCGGATACGCGGACCGCGCCGCAGGGCTGAGCTTGGTGGTTAGGGCAAGGCCCCCTCATCCGCTCTTCGGGCACCTTCTGCCGGGAGAGGAGAAGGGAGGTGGGCTGGCGATGTGGCGGCAGGGGCCGCGCGGAGATCGAGATGGCCGATCTGACGATGGACAGTGGGATGCTGGTCCAGGGGAAGGCGGACGAGGTGCCGGTGCGGCGCATCGTGGCGTTCTTCTTCATGGTGGTGGGCATGTTCATGGCGATCCTCGACATCCAGGTGGTGTCGGCGTCGCTGAGCGAGATCCAGGCCGGGCTCAGCGCCGGATCGGACGAAATCGGCTGGGTGCAGACGGCGTACCTGATCGCCGAAGTGATCATGATCCCGCTGTCGGGAACGCTGGCGCGGGTGCTGTCGACGCGGGTGCTGTTCACCATCGCCGCAGCGGGTTTCACGCTGGCCTCGGCGCTGTGCGCCACGGCCACCAACATGGACCAGATGATCGTCTATCGGGCGCTGCAGGGCTTCATCGGCGGCGGCATGATCCCGTCGGTGTTCGCGGTGGCGTTCACGCTGTTCCCGCCGAGCAAGCGGGCTATCGTGTCGCCGATCATCGGGCTGACAGCGACGCTGGCGCCCACCATAGGGCCGACGGTGGGCGGGTGGCTGACCAGCTCGCTGAGCTGGCACTGGCTGTTCCTGATCAATGTCGGGCCGGGCGTGGTGGTGGCGCTGACGGCGTGGCTGCTGATCGACTTCGACCAGCCCGAGCTGGGGCTGATGAAGAAGTTCGACTGGTGGGGCCTGCTCGGGCTCGGGACGTTCCTCGGCTCGCTCGAATATGTGCTGGAGGAGGGGCCGGGCCATGACTGGCTGAACGACCAGACGGTGCTGCTGCTGACGATCACCATGGTCGCGGGCGCAGTGCTGTTTTTCTGGCGGGCGTTCAGGGCGGAGTTCCCGATCGTCGACCTCAGGGCGTTCAGCAATGTCAATTTCTCGTTCGGCTCGCTGTTCTCGTTCGTGCTGGGCGTCGGGCTCTACGGGCTGACCTATCTCTATCCGCTCTATCTGGGACGCATCCGCGGCTACGATTCGATGATGATCGGCGAGACGCTGTTCCTCAGCGGGCTGGCGCAATTCATCGCGGCGCCGATCGCGGGGATGCTGAGCGAGAAGGTGGATCTGCGCGCCATGCTGTTCGCGGGGTTCATCGGCTTTGCCGGCGGCACTTTCATCATGATGCAGCTCACCGACGACTGGAGCTTCAACGAGCTGGTGTGGCCGCAAATCCTGCGCGGCGCCTCGATGATGTTCTGCATGGTGCCGATCAGCAATTTGGCGCTGGGAACGCTGCCGAAGGAGCGGGTCAAGGGCGCCTCGGGGCTGTTCAACCTGATGCGCAACCTCGGCGGCGCAGTTGGGCTGGCGATCATCAACACGGTGCTGAGCAACCGCACGACCTGGCACCACGAACGGCTGAGCGAGAGCATCACCTGGAACAATCCGGCGGCGGTGGCGCAGCTCGATTCGATGACGGCCAACAACACCATGCACGGGCTCGACGGCGCCGCGGCGGCGATCAAGCAGCTCGGGCAGATGGTGAGCAAGCAGGCCTATGTGCTGAGCTTCATCGACGTGTTCATGCTGCTGACGCTGCTGTTTGCGGTGCTGGCGTTCGGCACGATGCTGATGCAGAGGCCGGAGGCGGTGGGCGAGGGGGCGGGGCACTGAGGGCGGGGGCAGGCGCGGGCGAAGAAGCGATAGAGCCGGCCGGTCGGCTCTGCTAAGCAGGGCGCGTCGGAGGGGCGTCGATGCTGCGATCGCTGCGCCAGGGCAATCTGCTGCTGGCCTTCATACTCGAATTGGGCATGCTGGCGGCGTTCTGTTTCGCCGGCTGGAATCTGGGCACCGTGCTGTGGCTGAAGCTCGCGCTGGCGGTGGGACTGCCCGTCATCGCCATCGTGCTGTGGGCGGTATGGGCGGCGCCGCGGGCCGGCAAGCGGCGGCTGAAGATGCCGGCGCTGCTGGTGTTCAAGATCGCCATGCTGCTCGCCGCCACCGCCGCATGGGTGGTGGCCGGGCAGGCCTTCATCGGCTCGATCTTCTGCGCCCTGGTTGCGATCAATGTGCTGGGGATGCTGGGGTTCCGCCAGTTCTGAGGGGGCGGCGAAAGGCCCCCTCACGACGCTTGACTCGAGAGCGCTGCCCCGCCGTCACCTCCCCCGCGGCCGCGCCCGAGGGGAGGACGCCGACTGCGGCATCAGTTCGTCGTGGCCGGGGTGAAGTTCAGGGCGACGCCGTTGATGCAGTAGCGCAGGCCGGTGGGCGGCGGGCCGTCGTTGAAGATGTGGCCGAGGTGGCTGCCGCAGGTGGCGCAATGGACTTCGGTGCGCAGCATGCCGTGGCTGCGGTCGGTGCTCGTCTCGGTGGCGCCGGGGATGGGCTCGTTGAAGCTGGGCCAGCCGGTGCCACTCTCGAACTTCACCTTGCCCTCGAAAAGCGGCGTATCGCAGCCGGCGCAGGAGAAGGTGCCGGGACGCTTCTCGACCAGCAGGGCGCAGGTGCCGGGACGCTCGGTGCCGTGCTCGCGCATGATGTAGTACTGCTCGGGGGTCAGGCGGGCGCGCCACTCGGCATCGGTGTGGGTGACGGGATAGGTCTTGGCGTCCATCATGGAATCTCCCTTTCGGTTGCTCCCAATGTAGGCAGTCCGGGCGGAAATAAAAACGCCGTGCGGCGAACACGGCGGTTCAGGATGTCGGGAGGTGGCGGTGAACAGGAGCGAGTGCTGACTGCGCGCCCCACCCTAGTTCCGCTAGCCTCGGCTCCGCCTTGTCAAGCTGCACTGCCCTCCCCGCGAGGGGGAGGGGAGGGAGGGCGTGGTCAGTACACGCGGATCGAGGAGATGGCGCCGCTGAGGAGGCCTTCGAGGCGGGGCTTCGATTCGTTGAGGATGACGCAATAGCTGCGGAAGTTGCGGTCGCGGCAGGCGAGCGCGCTGCCGGTGCCGGTGATCCTGACCGAGCGGAAGGCATTGTCGACCCCGGCGAGATAGAGGTCCTTCACGGTGTGGCCGGCCCCATAGCAGAAGGCGGCCCCGGTGTAGTTGCTGCCGGTGTAGAAGCAGACGCCGCCGCCATAGGTGACGGGGAATTTCGGGACGTTGACGAAGGGGCGCCACGGGCCCTGGCCGAAGCTGATGTTGTCGAGCGACATCCAGCCGATGTCCGACCGGGTGTGGATGAGGCACCACAGCTGGCTGCAGCGGTCGACGCGGATGCGGACACCGGCGTCGACGTGGCCGGTGACGGGGTATTTGACGCCGGGGCCGTGGTAGAGGATGCCGCTGTAATTGGTCCACCCCTCGGTGGTCCAGCCGGCGCTGCCGCGGGGCTGAACAGCCGCGGCCGGCAGAGCGAGCGAAAGCGCCAGAATGGCGCCGGCGATGAGACGGGCAAGAACGGACATCGGACCCTCGGTAACCGCAATCGCGGCAACCCTAGCGGCTCGGGCCGGAGGCCGGAAGGGCCCAGTTGCCACACTTCCCAAAAACCAGAGGGGCGCCGCGCAGTCGCGCAGCGCCCCATCTCGTCATCCGACGCCGGGTGTGGAGGTCCCTACCTGACGCGGATGGACGAGATGGCGTTGCTGAAGGACCCCAGCGACGAGGCGCTGGTGGTGTAGACGCGGCAGTTGCGATAGCCGGGGTCGCGACAGACCGTCACTTCGAGGCCGCGGCGATTGCGGATCGAGGAGATGCGGTTGTCGAAACCGCGCGGCAGGTTGGCGATGCGGTCGCCGCGATCGACGCACAGCCGCATGCCGTCATAGCCGCTCTGGGTGTAGAAGCAGACGTCGCCGACGTTGCTGCCGCCGGGCCCAGGGCCGCCATGGTCATGATCGCCAGGGCCGCCATGTCCGGGACCGCCGTGTCCGGGACCGCCCGGACCGCCAGGGCCGTGGCCGGGAGGCGGCGGGGGCGGCGGCGGCGTGCCGACGCCGATCGAGACACCGCCAGTGCCGATCGAGAACGAGCCCTGCGGGAAGTTGAAGTTGAGGTTGAAGTTCGGCTGTAGCGCCGCGCCGCCGGAGCGCAGAGCGTTGGCGCCGACGAAGCCGCGTTCGGGGCTGGTGATGTAGCACCAACCCTGCCGACAGCCGCCGACATCGACGGTGGTCCCCGCGGCCAGATGGTCGACGACGCGGCCGCCGGGGCGGGAGTAGACGTCGGTCGCGCCACTGGTGGTGGCAGAGGCCGCAGAGGCGGCGGCGGGCAGGAAGATCAGGGCCGCCGTGCAGGCGACAGCAGCGGTGGTTGCGGCACGGAGCAGGTGACGCTTGGTCCGATTGTGCATTGGGATATTCCTCGGGAATTGAGCAGGCCGGCAGTACACAAACGCCGGTCGTGCAGGGGGGGTTCCGTTGGAGCGCAGGGTCAGGCGGGCGGCACCGGGCGCTTCCTGCCGTCGTCGCCGAGCGCGACATAGACGAAGCGGCCGGCGGTGACCTTGACGCGGTCATCGAGGCGATTGCGTCGGGCCCACGCCTCGATGGCGACGGTAACCGATGTGGTGCCAACGCGTTCGATCGAGGTGTACACGCACAGGATGTCGCCGACCTTGACCGGCGAGATGAAGGTCATGGCCTCGACAGCGACGGTCACGACGCGGCCCTGGGCGCGCTCCACCGCGGCGATGGCGCCGGCAATGTCCATCTGGCTCATCACCCAGCCGCCGAAGATGTCGCCGGCCGGGTTGGTGTCGGCGGGCATGGCGAGGGTGCGGACGGTGAGGGTGCCTTTCGGCTCGGACAGGTCGGTCATGGTGCAGGTCCCAGCGGTGGCCAGCGGCCGATTTCTTCTTCCCAGTGCTTGCGGCAGAGCGAGACATAAATCGACTTTTCGATCGACACCTGGCTGCCCTCGGTGATGACGCGGCCCTCGGCGTCCTTGCGCACCACCATGGTAGCCTTGGCGCCGCAATAGCAGATGGTGCGGATCTCGCGCAGGCTGTCGGCGATGGCGAGCAGCGCCTCGGAGCCGGGGAACAGCTTGCCCTGGAAATCGACGCGCAGGCCGAACGCCATCACCGGGATGCGCAGGCGGTCGGCGACGCGGGCGAGCTGCCAGACCTGCTCTTCGGTCAAAAACTGCGCCTCGTCGACGAGGACGCAATCGACCTTGCCGGCCTGCTGTGCTTCGCGCACGCGGTCGAACAGATCGTCGCCGGCGTTGAACAGATCGGCCTCGGCGGAAATACCGATGCGGGATTCGATGAGGCCGGTGGTGCGGCCAGGCTCGGCATAGAGGCCGGAGGTGAACAGCAGCGTGCGCATGCCGCGCTCGCGATAGTTGTAGGAGGCCTGCAGCAGCAAGGTCGACTTGCCGGCATTCATGGTCGAGTACGAAAAGTAGAGCTTGGCCATCGGCGTCCCGCGAAACGAGGATCCTTCATGCCCGAGGCGGGGGCGCGGGCACAAGGCTGGGGCGTGGACGGCGAACAAAAAACGCCCCCGGCAAGCGGCCGACGGCCGATGGGGGGCGCGAGGCTCGCCGGATCGGAGCGGTGGCCGGTGGCGGTCCGGCGCGTTGCGAGGGCGCCGGCTTCGGCGACGCGCTCCAGGCTCTGGCTATCGCGTTTCCGAACCGGAAAACCCGTTGTCACTCTTGCTGGAAACGCTCTAGGAATGACGGCCTTACTTCAGTCCTATTCGGCCGGGCTGATGGACCTGCCGGGGGGCACCAAATGAGCACACAAGGGATCATTCGATGAGCAATATGTTGCGCACCATTTCGAGCCTCGGCGTCGCGGCGCTGGTCGGGCTGACGCCGGTCGCGTCCCATGCGGCAACGGCACAGTCGCTGGGCACCTACCAGACGACCGACCGGAAGATGGATTTCGCCCTGGCGCTGTGCGGCAACAGCGGCAAGGAGTTGTGCGTGACGCTGGCGGCCGCGCGCGGCGATGCCGACACGCCGCAGACGCATCCGTTCATCGGCAAATACGTGGTCGATCATGCCAAGCCAGCGGGCAAGAATGTCTGGAAGGGCTCGATGACGGTGCAGGGCTACACCATGAACGGTACGCTGACGCTGAAGCCCGGCGTCAATTTCGTGATGCATGGGTGCGCTTACGTGGTCGTCTGCAACGACTTCACGCTGATCCCGGCGTTACAATAGGCCGGCGCGACCTGAGGGCCGGAATGGCCTCGACCAGGACGATGGCCACGAAGATGAGGGCCGCCCCGAAATAGCCGAGGGGCGGCAGGCGCTCGCCGAGCGCAATGGCGCCGCCGAGGGCGGCAAACAGCGATTCCGCCGACAGGATGATCGCGGCGTTGGCCGACGGCACGTATTGCTGGCCGATGGCCTGCAGCGTGAAGGCGATCGCGGTCGACATGACGCCGGTGTAAAGGATCTCGACCCAGCCGGCAGAGACGGCGTCCCAGGTTGGCTGTTCCAGCACCGCGGTGCCCGCCAGCGCGAAGATGGCTGTTGCGGCAAAACACAGGGCCGAGAGCGTTACCGGCATGCCGGTTTGCTGCACCAGCGGCGCGAGGACCGCGATCTGGATGGCCCAGGAGAGGGCGCAGACGACCAGCAGGCCATCGCCGAAGCTGAAGGCGCCAAGATTGGCGCCAGTGAGGAAATAGATGCCGACCAGCGCCATGGGTGCGCCCAGGTACACGATGGGGTGCGGGCGGACGCGGGCGAAAAGGAAGGTCACCAGCGGCGTGAAGATCACGTAAAGGGCGGTGAGGAAGCCGCCATTGGTGACGGTGGTGGTCTGCAGCGCTGCCTGCTGGGCCCAGACGCCGGCGAAGAAGGAGAGCAGCAGCACCACGAGCTGCCAGCGCTGGCGGCGCGTGAGAGGCCCGACCCTGCGCACCTGGCGCCGGTATTCGGCGATGGCCAGCGGGCCGACGAGCACGCTGCCGATGGCATAGCGGATGGCGGTGAAGACCAGCGGCCCCATATGCGCCATGGCGCCCTTCTGAAAGAGGAAGGCGATGCCCCACAACAGGGTGCACAGCAACAGCAGCAGGGCGGCAACGGTGCGCGACATCGGTGTGGGTTCGGAGAGCTAGAGCTCGGCGTCGAGGGCGGCAATCAGGCGCGTGACTTCATCAGGCGTGGTGTAGTGGACAAAGGACATGCGCAAGACGCCGTGCAGCGGGTTGACGCCCATCGCCTCGAGCACGCGCCAGCCGTAGAAATGGCCGCCGCCGACGCCGACATTGTGGCGCGAGATCATGCCGGCGACGTGCGCGGCAGGCCGATCGAGGACGATGGACACGGTGGGCGCCCGCTTGACCGGATCATCGGGACCGAGCAGGCGAATGCCGTTCTTGTGGCGCAGATAGTCCAGCAGCGGCGCCAGCAATGTCTGCTCCTGCACGCGCATGGCGTTGTGGGCGATGCGGAACGGGCCGGCACCCTGCACGCCGATGCCGGCGATGTCGGCGACCTTTTCGAGATAGTCGACGATGCCGGCACAGGCGGCGATCTGGGCGTGGTCGGGACCGGCGGGGACGAGGCGCTTGCGCGGGTTGGTCTCGTTGAAGAAATGCCCCTGGTTGGGCAGTTCGGCCGCGAGCGAGGGGCGGACGGCCATGATGCCCTGATGCGGGCCGTACACCTTGTAGGCCGAGAACAGGTAGATGTCGCAACCCAGCTGCAGCAGGTCGGGCAGGCCGTGGGGCGCGTAGGAGACGCCATCGACGACGGTGACGGCGCCGAAAGCCTTGGCCCGCTTGACGATGTCGGCCACCGGATTGATCTCGCCGACGATGTTGGAGACATGCGGGAAGGCGAGCAGCCGGACCTTGGAATCGAGCAGCCTGTCGAGCTCGGCGAGATCGAGGTGGCCGGTGTCGGGATTGACCTTCCATTCGCGCAGCTCGACGCCGCGCGAAACCAGGTGACGCCAGGCGCCGGAATTGGCCTCGTGATCCTGGTTGGTGACGACGATGGCGTCGGCGGGCTTGAGCCACGACTCGAAGGCGCGGCCGAGGCTGTAGGTGTTGGCCGAGGTCGAGGGGCCGAAATGGATCCAGTCGGCGGCGACGTTCAGAGCCAGCGCCATGCGGCGGTGCGCCTCGTCCATGGCGTCGCCCGCGGCGCGGGAGGCAGGATAGGCGCCGTAGGGCTGGACCTTGGTGTTCCAGTAGTAGGCGCGCATGCGGTTGAGCACAGAAGCGGAGGTGTAGGAGCCGCCGGCATTTTCGAAAAAGGCGAACTCCTTGAGGTCGGGCTGCCGGAAGGAGGGGAACTCGGCCCGGATGCGCGCGGGATCGAGGGGCAGGGACATGGAGGGAGGCCTTTCGTAACGACCTCTCGTAGCGGTTCGGGGCGGCGAAAGAAAGCTCCCGCCGTTGGGGCGGCGGGAGCTCAGGCGGCGAGGGGCGGGCTCGCCTTGGGCCGGCGAGAGGGAGAGCCGGCCCGGGGACTCAGGAATTCTGCGGCGCGGGCATCGGTCCATGCCGGTGCGGGCCAGCCTTGCCACCATGCATGCCGGGGCCGGCACGATGCATGTTCCAGTGGTTCAGCCGCGGCACGAGGTGGCGCTTCTGCTGGTCGGAAAGGCTGTTGTAGAGAGCCTCGAAATCCGGAAAGACCTCGTTGAGGGCGGTGAGGCGGGTCTGGTCGACGGCGAGGCCGGCCCTGACGCGGTCAAGCAGGTCGGGACGGGTCTGGGCGGTGCGGTCGGGCCGGGCGGCCTTGCAGGCGTCGGCGAAGCCGGTCTGGGCGGTCAGCGCCTTGGTGCGGAAGGCGTCGAACAGCTTCTGCTGGTCGGCGCTGAGATCGAGGCGCCTGGCGCTGCGGTCGAGCATCTTTTCGAGGGCGCCGGCGCCCCTGTCGGAGCAGGCGAGCGCCAGCATGGCGAAGGGACGGCTGGCGCTGTCGCCGGCCATCGGGCCGCGCAGGCGCATATGGCCGCGGCCGCCCGGACCGTGGTCCGGCGTGGCGGGAGCGGCGGCCGAGGGCGAGGCGGGCGGCGGCGGGGTGCTGCTGCTGCCGGTGTCCTGGGCCAGGGCCGGAAGGGCGGCAAGGCCGATCGAGGCGACGATGAGGGCGGCGATGGCTGTTGGGGTCTTCATGGGGGCTCCCTTTGGCGAAGGGGATCGTGACGATCCCGGACGACGACAGAGGCTAGCCGAGCAAAGCTACCGGCGAGATTGCGGCAGGATGAAGCTTTGTTGAGGTTGGAAAGGTGGCGGGGACGGCCGCCGCACCGGCGTGCGGTTGCCCTGCCCGCCACAGGGCCGTTCCCGCGCAAGCG
>JAEWCE010000054.1 GCA_023390785.1 Pseudomonadota bacterium | reverse complement strand
GTATAGCGCAGATCAGACAGGGTTGCGGGCACCGGCACCTGGCAGGCGTTGAAGCTCACATTGGCGAGGTCGAAATGCGTTTCGGCTGTGACACCGCCGGCGAGCGCGCCGCGCCGCTCGAGCTCGGCCGTGATCAGGCTCGACAGCGCCGGCGCATCGACCACCGTGGTCAGCCGTGTGACGCGGATGCGGGTGTATCCGACATTGTCGAAGCCGGTGATGCCCACCAGCTTGGCCGCGCTGGCGACACTGGCGATCGGCACGATGCCGGTGGTGCCCGGCGCCGGGGCGCGGAAAATGGCGGTCTCGGACAATTCGCCGGGGTTGTCGAACATGTCTCCGACGGTGACGAGATCGGCGTTGACGGTGATGTCGCCCTTGAGCGAGGGCTGGGCCAGCGCGGCAGCGGTCGAGAGCAGGCCGATCATGAGGGCGAGGGTGAGGGATTTCATCGGTCAGCCTCCTCAGCGCATCTGGCTCACCGACGAGAGCATCTCGTCTGCGCCGGTGATGACGCGGGCGTTCATCTCGTAGGCGCGCTGCGCGGCGATCAGGTCGGCGATCTCGGTCACGGGGTTGACGTTGGCCTGCTCGAGGTAACCCTGCATCAGATGGCCCATGCCGTCAGAGTTTGGCGTGCCGGCCTGCGCCGCGCCGCTGGCGGCGGTCTCGACGAAATTGTTGTCGCCAACGGATTGCAGGCCCGTGGGATTGACGAAGCGGTAGAGCTGGAGCTGGCCGAGCTGCGTTGGCGTGCTGGCCGTGCCGACGTATGCCTGGACGATGCCGTCGGCGCTGATCGAGATCGAGTTGGCGTTGTCGGGAATGGTGATGCCGGGTTGCACCTGGTAGCCGTCGACATTGACCAGCAGGCCATCGGGGCTGCGGTCGAACGAGCCGTCGCGGGTGTAGCCGGTGCGGCCGTCGGGCAACTGGATGGCGAAGTAGCCTTCGCCTGAGACCGCGAGGTCGAGATCCTTTTCGGTCGGGTTGACGGTCCCCTGGCTCATCACGCGCGGCGTTGCGGCGGTCTTGACGCCAGAGCCCACCTCGATGCCGACCGGCGCCGTCGTGCCGGCATCGGAAGTGCTGGCGCCGGCGCGGGCGTATTGCTGGTACAGCAGGTCCTGGAACTCGGCGCGCTGGCGCTTGAAGCCAGTGGTGCGCATGTTGGCGATGTTGTTTGAAATGATTTCGACGTTGCGCTCCTGGGCCGCCATGCCGGTGGACGCGATGTAGAGTGCTTTCATCTTTTCCTCCGGGTCAGGCGGTCATGTCGCCGAGCTTCTGCACGGCGGTCGAGCGCAGCTCGTCCTGGCGCTGCATGATGCCGGCGAGGGTCTGGTAGGCGCGTTCGATGCGGATCATGTCGACCATCGAGGCGACGCCCGAGACGTTGGAGCGTTCGATGGCGCCCTGCACCACCACAGTGTTGGTGGCCGGCGTCCCGGCGGGGCCGGAATAGTAGTTGTTGCCCTCGCGGGCGAGCACCTGCGGATCGCTGAACTCGACCAGCGCCAGCTTGCCCTTGCTGCCCTGGCTGGTGCTGATGTTGCCGTTCCTGTCGATGGCGATATCGGTGTCGGCGCTGTCGAAGGTGATGGGGCCGGAGCTGCCGAGCACCGGGTTGCCGGCGAGGTCGACGAGCGTGCCGTTGGCGTCGATCTGCAGCGAACCGTTCTTGCTGTAGCGCGGTCCCGCGGGCGTCTGTACCGTGAGGAAGCCGTCGCCGCTGAGCGCGACGTCGAGCGGGTTGCCGGTCTGCTCGATCGAGCCGGTCGACATGTCGTGAATGGTCGACCAGTCCTCGGTATAGTGGACGATGTCGTCGCTGCCGGCGAAGTCGTTGTCGCGGGCGACCGGCATCAGATAGTCCTGGAACAACATGCTCTCGGACTTGAAGCCGGTGGTGTTGATGTTGGCCATGTTGTTGGCCACGACATCCATCTGGCGCTGCAGCGCGATCTGCCGCGAGAGCGAAACTAGCTGCGCATTTTCCATTCGCGCATATCCCCGTCGTCTGTCCCCGAAGCGCTCCACCTCCCCAGGCGGGTCGCCTCGGCGTTAACAGTGCAGAAACCGTGCCAGAGCAAAAACCTAAACGATTTCAGCGCTGTCCAACATTCGCCCGGTTCACGGCGGCAGCATCGGCTGTGCCCGGCGGCAAGAACGACCCGGCAAATTCTGCCGCTTTGGCACAGTTGGTAAGGGATCGTTAACCAACGGACGCTTAGCTGGATCGGAAAGCGGAATCGTCCGGATTTTCGGGGGTTTGCCATGGCTGTAGAAGCCGAGGCGGAAGATGGGGAAGGCGAAGGCCAGGTTGTCGCCAGGCGCGGCATTCCCCGCCGGCTCCTCATCATCGGTGCTGCCGGACTGATCGTCCTGCTGCTCGCTGGAGCGGCACTCTATTTCTTCGTGTTCGCGGGGCGCGCGGCGAGCGATGCGGCACGAATGCAGGCCGCGGCCGTGCCCGACAGCTTCATCTTCAACCTGCCGACGATGACCGTGAACCTCGCGCCGGACGAGGGCTCCAAGACCGACCAGTTCCTCAAGCTCACAGTGGCGCTCGAGGTCGCCAATGAGGGCGTGATGAAGGATATTCAGCCGCGCATGGCCAAGGTCATCGACGCCTTCCAGGTGTATCTGCGCGAATTGCGCAAGAGCGACCTCGAGGGCTCGGAGGGTGTCTACCGGCTGAAGGAAGAGCTGAGGCGCCGCATCAACGTCGCGATCTTCCCGGCGCAGATCGACGGCATCCTGTTCAAGGAAATCCTGGTGCAGTAATGGCCGGACCCGGAGACCAGGACAAGCTCGCCGAAAGCTGGAACCCCAATGTCGGGGCCGACGGCGACGGCATTTCGGCCGATTGGGCGGCGATGCTGGAGAACGATGCGGCGGGCGGTTCGTCGTCTGACAGCACCGACCGCGTGCTCAACCAGGACGAGATCGACAGCCTGCTCGGCTTCGACGCCAACACGACCAGCAATGTGGAGCTCACCGGCGTCCAGGCGCTGATCAATTCGGCGCTGGTTTCGTACGAGCGCCTGCCGATGCTCGAAATCGTGTTCGACCGGCTGGTGCGGCTGGCGACGACGAGCCTCAGGAATTTCACCTCCGACAATGTCGAAGTGTCGATGGAGTCGATCTCGTCGGTGCGCTTCGGCGACTATCTCAATTCCATCCCGCTGCCCGCGATCCTCAGCGTCATCAAAGCCGAAGAGTGGGACAATTTCGGCCTGCTGACCGTCGACAGCAACCTCATCTATTCGATGATCGACGTGCTGCTGGGCGGACGCCGCGTCGGCGGCCAGATCCGTGTCGAGGGCCGGCCCTACACCACCATCGAGATGGCGCTGGCGCGACGCATGATCGAAGTGATCCTCGAGGACACGCATAAGGCGTTCGCGCCGGTGACCGAGGTCAATTTCCGGCTGGAACGGCTCGAGACCAATCCGCGCTTTGCCGCCATCTCGCGTCCCGCCAATGCCGCCATCCTGATCGAGCTTCGGATCGAGATGGACGATCGCGGCGGCAAGATCGAGATTCTGCTGCCCTACGCCACCATCGAACCCATCCGCGAGCAGTTGCTGCAGATGTATATGGGCGAGAAGTTTGGCCGCGACCCGATCTGGGAAGGCCACCTCGCCACCGAAATCTACGCCGCCGACGTGACGCTCGATGCGGTGCTGCACGAGTTCGACCTGCCGCTCAGCAAAGCGCTGGCGCTGGCGCCTGGCGAAACCATCATGTTCGACCACACGCCGCACGATCCGGTGAAGCTGCGCTGTGGGGACGTCGAGCTGACCGAGGCCCTGATGGGCCATATCGGCAACCATGTGTCGGTGCGTGTGACGCGCCCGCTCAACCCGCCCAAGGTGACCATGGCGGCGTTCGAGGCGCTGGACAAACCTGAGGAGGGTCGGTGATCGTGGGCTTCAACCTTGGGATGCTGGTGGAAGGCTCGGTGGCAGTGCTGCTGGTGGTGACCATCGGCTATTGCGCCATCCTCAACCAGCGGTTGAAGCGCCTGCACTCCGACCGGGAAACGCTGGCCAGGATGGTTGCCGACCTGGTGCAGGCGACGGGACTCGCCAATGCCGCGGTCACTGAGCTCAAGAGCGCCGCGCTCGAAGCCGATACCAAGCTCAACGACCGGCTGGAGCAGGCCAAAGAGCTCGAAGCAGAACTGCACGCGCAGGTGTCGAGCGGGTCGCAGCTCATCGAAAAGATCGCCCGCATCACCGCGGCGGCGAAGACGCAGCCCCTGCCCGAGGCAACGGTGAGCAAGCCGGAGCCGGTCAAGCCGGCGGTCGCGGTCGAGCCGCAGAGCCGGCTGCATTCGGCGCTGCAGCAACTCGCCATGCGTCCGGGCATCGGAGGCAAGGCCGCTTGAGATCGATCCGCCTCCTGCCGGTTGTCATTTTCGCCGCGCTGGCGCTCCTGGTCTTCAAGGGGATCGGGCTCGTCACCAATGGCGGCTACGTGCTCACGGGGCCTGCGGCTGTCATGGCCGCGGACGGGGACACGCCCAGCGCCGACGTGACCGTCGCGACGCCGTCGGAAGCAACGATGGCCGACACCAGCCCGACCATGGACGATTCCCAGCCGACGCTGGCCACCAAGGTCGATGCACCGC
>JAEWCE010000102.1 GCA_023390785.1 Pseudomonadota bacterium | reverse complement strand
GGTCGCAGTCGTGCATGGCCATGTTGGCCTCGTAGCTGCCGTGCATGCCGAGCATGCCGAGCCATTGCTTCGACGAGCCCGGGAAGGCGCCGAGGCCCATCAGCGTCGAGGTGACGGGGAAGCCGCTGAGCTCGGCCAGCTCGCGCAAGTGCTGGCTCGCCTCCGGCCCGGCATTGATGATGCCGCCGCCGGTATAGAACACGGGGCGCTCGGCCCGCAGCATCATGTCGACCGCCGCCTCGATCAGGCGCATATCGCCCTCGACCTGCGGCCGGTAGCTCTTGTGCCGGGTGGCCTCGATCTCGGTCGGGCCGTAATAGGTGCCCATCGCGAACTGCACGTCCTTGGGGATGTCGATCAACACGGGGCCGGGCCGACCCGAGCGCGCGATGTAGAACGCCTCGTGCAGGATGCGCGGCAGGTCGGCCACGTTCTTCACCAGGTAGTTGTGCTTGGTGCAGGAGCGGGTGATGCCGACGGTGTCGCATTCCTGGAACGCGTCCGAGCCGATGAGGGGCGTCGCGACCTGGCCGGTGAGGCAGACGATCGGGATCGAATCCATCAACGCATCGGTGAGGCCGGTGACGGCGTTCGTCGCCCCCGGTCCCGAGGTGACCAGAACCACGCCGACCTTGCCGGTCGAGCGGGCATAGCCCTCGGCCATGTGGGTGGCGCCCTGCTCGTGCCGGACGAGAATGTGGCGCACCTTGTCCTGCTGGAAGATCGCGTCGTACATCGGCAGCACGGCGCCGCCGGGGTAACCGAAGATATCGGTGACGCCCTGGTCCTTCAGGGCTTCGACCACCATTTCGGCGCCCGTCATCTGCTGCGGCATTTTTCTAGTCCTTCCTCACCAACCCGGCGCCCGGGAATTTCGGGCAATAAAAAAGGCCCCATTCGGGACCTGTTTGCGCGCATCAGCCTATTCCCGCGGGGACCTACCCCACGTGACCGATGCGCCCCACTACTACGAGAATGCTCCGCACGAGCTGCTCCCAGAAAAGTGGCGCGAAGCTACGCCCCGCCGGCGAAAGCTGTCAACCCTGTTGTCGCCGCGGCAAGAATTGACAACCGCCCTTGCCCCGGCAACAAACCGCCATGAGCCTCAGTCAGATATCCGCACCGTTGAGCCGCGAGCAGGCCTATGCGCTGGTCGACGCCGTGATGGAGCGCGACGACCTCGCTCTCACCGCCTCCGCGCACGAGGATGCCGACACCGGCGAATGGGTATTCGAGGCAACGACCGAGATGCTGCCCGATCTCTATGCCTTCGAGGACCTGGCGCGCGCGACGCTGGGCGGAGAGGTCGATTTCGCCATCACCCCGATCGATCCCGAGGTGAACTGGGTGGCGAAGTCGCTGGAGGGGCTGCAACCGGTGGAGGCCGGCGGCTTCTATATTTACGGCAGCCATGAAGACGCGGTGCCGCCGCCCGGCACCATCCCCCTTCGCATCGACGCGGCGCAGGCCTTCGGCACCGGCCATCACGAGACCACCACCGGCTGCCTCGAAGCCATCACCATGACGCTCAAACGCCGGCGGCTCAGGAAGATGCTCGACGTCGGCACCGGCACGGGCGTGCTTGCCATTGCGCTGGCCAAGCGCACGCACCTGCATGTGCTGGCGAGCGACATCGACCCGATCGCGACGCGCACGACGCAGCAGAACGCCCGGGACAATGGCGTCGGCCCGCTGATCGAGGCGGTGACGGCCGCCGGCCTCGCCCATCCGGTGATCGCGCGCTCCGGCCCCTATGACCTGATCGTCGCCAATATCCTCGCGGGCCCGTTGGCGGCGATTGCACCCGCCATCGCCCATGCCGCCGCCAGGCGCGCCACCATCATCCTGTCGGGGCTGCTGCGGGCGCAGGCGGCGCGCATCGTGGCGGTCTATGCCAGCCAGGGGATCGTGCTGCGCCGCAAGCTCGAGCGCGGCGACTGGGCGACGTTGATCCTTGAGAAACCCTAGCCCGGAAAAACAAAATCCCCGGAGACGATCCGGGGACTTCGTGACGTCTGCATGGGACGTGGAGGAACTAGTTCGGCCGCTTGGTCAGCGCGCCGAGCAGCAAGTGCTCATTGCGGCGCTCGAGCTGGCGGGTGGCTTCGCGGGTCCGCGCGCCAACGATACCGTCCAGGGCTCTACGAAAATCGGGTCTGCTCGTGGTCATTTCAGTCGTGTTTCTATTCGGAGTCGAGAATCTGGCCGCTTTCTGCGGTCGATGTGTAGATAGTCGCCCTGCCGTCGCCCGAGAAGGCGACGCCCGGCAAACCAGCCATGCCAATGCCGCAACCCGGCTTAACAGCAGATGAACCATGCCGAACCCTGAATTTGCCCCTGCCCGCTTCCAGAGCTTCGCCCCGCTGACCAGCCCGACGACCGTCGCCGCCCGGCTGAAGGCCCTGCGCGCCGCGATCGCCGCCGCCGGCCTCGACGGCTTCCTCGTACCGCGGGCCGATGCCCATCGCGGCGAGTCGGTGCCGGCGAGCGAGGCACGGCTGGCCTATGTAACGAGCTTCACCGGCTCCGCCGGCCTCGCCGTGGTCGGCCCGAAGAAGGCCGGCCTCTTCGTCGATTCCCGCTACACGCTGCAGGCGCCGCTCGAGACCGACACGAAACTGGTGACGGTGCTCGAAAGCGCCCAGGGCGGCACCGATCCGCGTATCGCCGACTTCCTGCCAAAGGGCGGCAAGCTCGGCTTCGATCCGTGGCTGCACACTCCGGGCGAGATCAAGGATCTGGGCGACAGGCTCGCCGGCAAACTGACGCTGGTGCCAAGCCCCAATCTGGTCGACCGCATCTGGGACGACCGGCCGCCACCGCCGGTGACGCCAGTCGAATTCCTCGGTCACAACCGCGCCGGCCGCACCGCAGAGGACAAGCTGGCGGAGCTGCGCCGCACGCTGGCCGAGGAGAAGGCCGACGTGGTGGTGCTGACCCTGCCCGAATCCATCAACTGGCTGTTCAACATGCGCGGCCGCGACGTGCCCAACGTGCCGGTGGTGCTGGGCTTTGCGCTGGTGCCGCTGAAGGGCCAGCCGACGCTGTTCGTCGACAGGGCCAAGATTACGCCGGATTTGAAGCAGGGGTTGAGCGGCATCGCCCGGGTGGCCGACACCGCGACGCTGATGGCCGAGTTGCGCAAGCTGGGCGCCGCCGACAAGCGCGTCTGGCTCGACCCGGCCACGGCGCCGCTGGCCCTGGTGTCGGCGATCAAGGGCGTCTCCGATGCAGTGCTGATCGAAAAGCGCGACCCGGTGCTGCTGCCCAAGAGCCGCAAGAACGACGCCGAGATCGGCGGCATGAAGGAGGCGCACAAGCTCGACGGCATCGCGCTGGCGAAGTTCCTCGCCTGGTTCGACGCCGAGGCGCCCAAGGGCAGGCTGACCGAGATCGGCATCGTCGAGGCGCTGGAGCATTTCCGCCGCGAGGAGCCGAGCTGCGTCGACGCCAGCTTCGACACCATCTCCGGCGCCGGGCCGAACGGCGCCATCGTCCACTACAGCGTCGACGAGCGCTCCAACCGCACGCTGAAGCCCGGCGAGTTGATGCTGCTCGATTCCGGAGCGCAATATCTGAGCGGCACGACCGACATCACCCGCACGCTGTTCACCGGCAAGGCCACGGCCGAGCAGAAGGACCGCTTTACCCGAGTGCTCAAAGGCATGATCGCGCTGTCGATGCAACGCTTTCCGCGCGGCACTTCGGGTGCACAGCTCGACGTGCTGGCGCGGCAGTTCCTGTGGCAGGACGGCGTCACCTACAATCACGGCACCGGCCACGGCGTCGGCGCCTTCCTCGGCGTGCACGAGGGCCCGATCGGCTTTTCGCCGCGCTATCCGCAGCCGCTCGAGCCGGGCCAGATCATTTCCAACGAGCCCGGCTACTACAAGGCCGGCGGCTACGGCATCCGTATCGAGAATCTGGTGCTGGTGGTGGAGAGCGAGATCGGCGAGGGCAAGTTCCTCGAGCTCGAGACGCTGACCCTCTGCCCCATCGACCTGCGGCTGATTGACGACAGCCTGCTGCTGCCGCACGAGCGCGACTGGCTCAACGCCTACCACCGGCGCGTTTGGCGCGAGATCGGGCCGTCGCTGAAGGGCGCGCCGAAGGCGTGGCTGAAGGAAGCCACGCGGGGGGTCTGAGCAACGACATCGCGGGGACTGGTGGTAGACTGGCGGACCAAATCGCTCCCCCGCTACCAAATCCGCCGGTGGCTGTGGCCCCCACCCCAACCCCACCC
>JAEWCE010000359.1 GCA_023390785.1 Pseudomonadota bacterium | reverse complement strand
CCCCCATACACCAGGTGTCATCCCCGCGAAAGCGGGGACCCATCGATCCGCTGGCGCCAGGTGCGGGCTGGGTTCCGCTTTCGCGGGCATGACACGCGATGGGCGGGGGCAGGGAAGCGTCGAGGTGGCAATACCCCTAGCCAAAGCCGGTTTTCTTCTCTATAGAGCCGCCAACTTTCCGGCAGCCCCCGATCTGTCGACGCCCGCCCGCCCGGCGACCGCCCAATTTACGGAGACCGAAATGGCCGTTCCAAAGCGCAAGACCTCGCCGATGAAGCGCGGGTTCCGCCGCTCCGCCGATGCCCTTGCCGCCCCGGCTTATGTCGAGGACAAGGATTCGGGTGAGCTGCGCCGTCCGCACCACGTCGACCTCAAGACCGGCATGTATCGCGGCCGGCAGATCCTTGAGCCCAAGAAGGCCTAAGTTCGGGCTTTCGTCGACTTGCACAATTTTCCGGCCAGTCCCAAAAGGGCTGGCCGTTTCGTTTAGGGGGTTAATTCGGTGAGCAGCATCCGCGTTGAATCGGACTCGATGGGCACCATCAATGTGCCGGCGGACAAATATTACGGGGCCCAAACGGCACGCTCGCTCGCCAATTTCGACATCGGCGGGCAGAAGATGCCCGAAGAAATCATCCGCGCCTTCGGCATCCTCAAGAAGGCGGCGGCCGGGGCCAATCTCAAGCTCGGCCTGATGGACCAGACGACGCACGACCTGATCGTCAAGGCGGCCGACGAGGTCATCTCGGGCAAGCTCAAGGACCACTTCCCGCTGGTGGTGTGGCAGACCGGTTCGGGCACGCAGTCCAACATGAACGTCAACGAGGTCATCTCCAACCGCGCCATAGAGCTCGCGGGCGGGGTGATGGGGTCGAAAAAGCCGATCCATCCCAACGACCACGTCAACATGAGCCAATCATCCAACGACACCTTCCCCACCGCCATGCACATCGCGGCGGTCGAGGCGCTCGAGGGTTATCTCTTCCATCGCGTCGAGCTGTTGCGCGACACGCTGGCCGACAAGTCCAGGCAGTTCATGGACGTGGTCAAGATCGGCCGCACGCACCTGATGGACGCAACGCCGCTGACGCTCGGGCAGGAGATGAGCGGTTGGGTGGCGCAGATCGACCTGGCCCTCAACGCGGTGCGCGCCACGCTGCCGCAGCTGTACGAACTGGCGCTGGGCGGCACGGCGGTCGGCACCGGGCTCAACGCGCATCCGAAATATGGCGAGACGGTCGCCGCCGAGATCGCGCGGGTGACGGGGCGGCCGTTCGTGACGGCGCCGAACAAGTATGCGGTGATGGCCGGCCACGACGCTTTCGTGGGCACCTCGGGCGCACTGAAGCAGCTTGCCGTAGCACTGATGAAGATCGCAAACGACGTGCGTTGGATGGCCTCGGGTCCGCGCTCGGGCCTGGGCGAAATCTCCATCCCCGAGAATGAGCCCGGCTCGTCGATCATGCCGGGCAAGGTCAATCCGACGCAGTCGGAGGCCATGACCATGGTAGTGGCGCAGGTCATGGGCAACGATGCCGCCATCGGCTTTGCCGCCAGCCAGGGCAATTTCGAGCTCAACGTGTTCAAGCCGGTGATTGCCTACAATTTCCTGCAGGCGGTGCGGCTGCTCGCCGATGCGGCCAAGAGCTTCAACGACCATTGCGCCATCGGCATCGAGCCCAATCGCGCACGCATCCAGCAACTGGTCGACCAGTCGCTGATGCTGGTGACCGCGCTCAATCGGCGGATCGGCTACGACAACGCCGCCAAGATCGCCAAGAACGCGCACAAGAAGGGCACGACGCTGCGCGAAAGCGCCATCGAGCTCGGCCTGCTGAGCGGCGAGGAATTTGACCGCGAGGTGCGGCCCGAAAACATGGTCGGGCCGCTGAAGCTCCAGCGCTAGCTGCCGGCGTCAGCGCTGCCAGTAGCCGCGTGCAACGATGCCGGCGCCGACGAGGATCAGGATGATCGGCCAGAACGCGCCCCAGTTGAGCCCGAAGAACAGGGCCAGCGCCAGCGACACCATCACCAGGCCGCCGATGGCCGAGCCGAAGACGCGCGGGCTCTTGCCGTCCGTCCGGTAGAAGCGCACCGCCGAAACCAGCGCTGCGGCACCGGGAATGAGGATCAGGATCGCCCACCAGCGCTCGGGCAGGTGCAGGCCGAAATTGCCGGCGAGGAAGACGAGCCCCACGGCGATGATGATGAGCCCGCCGATCGGCAGCCCGCCCCAGTCGCCGTGCCGTTCGGCGCGCCGTGCCCAGCGCTCGGCGCGGCGCTGCTGGCGCCAGCTCGTGCCGGGACCAGGCGACGCGCCCGTGCCTCCGGAGTTACCCGCTTGCGGGCCGGGATTGCTGCTCGTGCTGTCGAAATCGGCCATCGGCGCCTCCTGTCGTTGCTCGAGCATATTGTGGCGAATCGGGGGCCGCGCAAGGGAAAGGCTGGCGAAGCGTCCGCCTCTTTGCCATTGTCGCCTCTTCCAGCAAGGAGAGGATCATGTCCGAGACCGTGATTGTGCCGCCGGCCGCCGGAATCCGCCGTCGCCGCGGACCGTTCATCTTTCCGCTGCTGTTCATCCCGTGGGTGCTCTACAATCTGCTGGCATTCACCATGTTCGGCGGGCAGCCGTCGGGCTGGACCAACCAGCTGTTGCAGATTCGCATGGTGTCGGGCACCGAATGGTCGCTGACCTGGGGCGATTTGATGCTGCTGATCGGCATTATCTGCCTGTTCTTCGAAGTGCTGAAATCGACCAATACCGGCCGCTCGTCGCTGGTCGAGCACATGCTGTCGACGGTGCTGTTCATCGTGTTCCTGATCGAGTTCATCCTCGCCGGTGCGGCCGCCAGCTCGACCTTCTTCCTGCTGATGGCGATGAGCCTTGTCGACGTGGTGGCGGGCTTCTCGATCTCCATCACCGGCGCCGGTCGCGACGTCACGATGGAGTAGGGACGTCTTTCCTGCGCTCTGGACCAAGCGATCGCGAGAGCGCTCGCTTGGCCAACCGCTGGAGTCCTGACTGACAGGATTGGAGGTCTAGGCGTCCACGTCCATCCGGTAGCCGGGCGGCAGGCGGCGGATGGCGATCCTGCCGCCGGCGTCGTAGGTACGCAGCACTTCGGCGAGCGGTGCGCGCCGGCGGGCGCGCTGCGTGGCGAGGTGATGGCGCTCGGCGATGAGCTGGCTCAGGAAGTCCGCCTTTGGCGCGCCGCGATAGCTCGAGAACGGCGAGCCGCTGCCGATGGTCGCTGGTACTGTGCCGATCGTCTCAAAAGGACGCATTGCCGGAGCTTCCCTGTTTCGGAACGGCGCATTCGTCTCAAAATGAAACAGCTGCGCTCTTGTTCTGACGGCAACGTCGCAATGGGCATGCCAGTTCGCAACGCTTTGTTAACGTTTTGCGGCGGTTTCGCGGCGCATGGTTAGCGACGCGGCCGTTACCGCTACAACGTGGCCGAGGGGTTCAGGTTCAGGCGAAGCTGTCCTTGCGGGCCCGCAGGGCCGCGAACACCACCGAGGGATCGGTGTCGGGGTCGAGCCCCACCGCCTTCGCCAGCGCCGGCTGGTCGGCGCGCAGGAAGGGGTTGGTGGCCTTTTCCATGCCCAGGCTGACCGGAATGGTGAAGCGGCCCGCTTCGCGCATGCGCCTAACCTCGGCGGCGCGGATATTCAGAGCGGCGTTGCGTGGATCGACGCTGAGGGCGAAGCGGGCATTGTCGGCCGAATATTCATGGCCGCAGAACATCAGCGTCTCGTCGGGCAGGTTGCGCAGCAGCTTCAGGCCCTCCCACATCGGGCCGGGCTTGCCCTCGAACATGCGGCCGCAGCCCATGGAGAACAGCGCATCGCCGGTGAAGACGTGACCGTCGACGGCATTGTGATAGCTGATGTGGCCATTGGTGTGGCCCGGTGTCGACAGCACCTCGAAGGCGGTGGCGCCGATGAGGACGATTTCGCCGGGCGCAACCATGGAATCGAGGCCGAGAATTTTTTCGGCCTCGCCGCGGGGGCCGGTGACGGTGACGTCGAAATCTGACTTCAGCACCGGCAGGCCCTCGACGTGGTCGCGGTGGTGATGGGTGATGAGGATGTCGGTGAGGGTCCAGCCACGGTTGTGCAGCGCCGACTTGATGGCGCCGGCATCGGGCGCGTCGATGGCTGCGGTCTTGCGCGTCTCGACGTCGTGCACGAGATAGCCATAGTTGTCGGTCCGACAGATGAACACTTCGACGAGGACGGCCACGTTCTCTTGCTCCAACGCACTCCAGCGTTGCAGACTCATAGCCGCTCCGTGATGCCAAAGCCATGACTCCAGACGTCAAACGCCTGATCGGGTTCTACAAATCTCCGCTGGGGAAGGTGTCCCGCGCGCTGCTGCGCGAGGAGATCATCCGGCTGGCGGGACCGGTCGCGCAGCGGCGCGTCCTGGGGCTCGGCTTTGCCTCGCCCTACCTGCGCTTTGCCCTCGAGCCGGCCGAGCGGGTGCTCGCGTTCATGCCGGCGCGGCAGGGCGCCTCATCCTGGCCGCGGGAGGGTCCCTCGCGCACGGTGCTGTGCGATCCGCTCGAAATGCCGCTGACCGACGCCGCGGTCGACCTGATCATCGCCGTGCATGCCTTCGAGCATGTCAGCGACGCCGAGGAACTGATGCGCGAGCTGTGGCGGGTGGCGGCACCCAATGCGCGGCTGATCGTGGTGGTGCCGCGGCGCCGCGGCGTGTGGGCGGCGCTCGACAACACGCCGTTCGGGGACGGCAACCCTTTCAGCCGGGGCCAGGTCGAGCGGCTACTGCGTGCCCACAGCTTCGTCCCCGAGGCCTGGCGCGAGGCGCTGTACCTGCCGCCGTCAGGCCACCGGCTGGCATTGAAGCTGGCGCGCTTCTTCGAGCGCTTCCTCAGGCTGTTCGGCCCGGCCTTCGCCGGCGTCATCGTGGTGTCGGCGCGCAAGGAGCTGTTCCCGGCGGTGCCGCGCCGCAGGAAGCTCGAACGCTATGTGCGCGTCCCGGGGCTGGCGCCGCAGACGGCGATGCAGGGCCTGCCCGAGCGGTAAACGCTATTCGGTACGGGTGACGATCCGGAGCTTGCTTTCCCGAATGGCCACCCCAAGAATTGCGAGCGCCCTGCTCATCAGCATCTGGGGCAGGCTGCCATAGATCATTTCCGATGTCTGATGACGAGCACGCGCGGGGACGAGGTCAGGGCCCGGCCAGACGAAGCGGTTGACCTCATCCAGAATGATCCAGCTCCGCTCATCGTCCAGACCCAGTCGCTGTTTGACAGCTGTCGGAAGTTCGAGGGCGAGCGTCGTACTGCGGGGCGGCGTGTGCGTGATCGGCACGACGGCAACCGTTGGCCTCTCATCATCCGGTCGCTTCGCGGGTAGGGCGATGACGATGGCACAAGGTCGGTCTTTGCTTCCGTCTTCCCGGCCGGCGCTGTCTTCCCGGTTCCAAAGATATCGGTATCGAATGACTTGACCGACCTCAGGCTCCGGCAGTCTCACTTCTCGTCCAGTTCATGGTTGAACTTTGCGGTCCAGTCCGGAGCCTTGGCGTTCAGAATCGCTTCCGCAAGATCGTCAGGCAGATCGAAAATCGAGTATGCTTCGCGCGTATCGAACGATTTCAGCCGCTCGTAGTCAGCGATTGACAGCAAGACAACGCTGTCGCGGCCGTGGCGAGTGATCGTTACCGGCTCGCGCTGGGCCTGTTCGGCATACGCTCCGAACTGCTTGGCGAGTTGTGCTGCGCTGACGCGGACCACGGGTTTTCTCCATTTTCCGTATTATACGGATAATACTCACATCGACCCGGTTTTGAAAGTGGCGCCGCGACTTTCTTTCTTCGCCCCGCGTCTCTATGGTCCGGCGATTTTCCGGCCCCGACGCAAATGACCGATACGCCCGACAGACCGCAGCCGCAGCCCGGCCTCCTGAACATTGCGCCTTATGTGCCGGGCAAGTCGCAGGCGGCGCCGGGGGTGACGCCGGTCAAACTCAGCGCCAACGAGTCGCCGCTCGGGGCCTCGCCGGCGGCGCTGGCGGCGCTGGCCGAGGCCGACCGGTCGCCGGAGGTCTATCCCGAGGGCACTTCGCGCATCCTACGGCAGGCGCTGGGCGAGGTGCACGGGCTCGATCCGGAGCGCATCGTGTGCGGCAACGGCTCGGACGACCTGCTGCACCTGCTGGCGCAGTGCTATCTCGGCGAGCGCGACAACGCGGTGATGAGCCGGCATGGCTTTAACGTCTATCCGATCGTCACCATGGGGGCCTCGGCCGAGATCATCATGGCGCCCGAAAAGGACTATAGCGCCGATGTCGATGCCCTGCTCAGGGCGGTGACGCCGGCGACCAAGATGCTGTTCCTGGCCAACCCGAACAACCCCACCGGGACGTATCTGGGCGGAGCCGAGCTCGAGCGGCTGCACGCCGGCCTCAGGCCGGACATCCTGTTCGTGCTCGACAGCGCCTATGCCGAATATGTGACGGCCGAGGACTACGACGTCGGCATCTCGCTGGTCAGCGCCAACCAGAATGTGGTGATGGTGCGGACCTTCTCGAAGATGGGGCTCGCCGCCTCGCGCATCGGCTGGATGTATGCGCCGGAGCACGTGGTCGATATCGTCAACCGCATTCGCGGTCCTTTCAACGTCAACCGGGCGGCGCAATATGCGGGCGCGGCCGCGGCACGAGACGTCGACTTCACGGCGAGGCTCAGGCAGTACAACGCGAAATGGCGCAACTGGCTGACGCGGGCGCTCGACGGCAACGCCATCCGCGTCGTGCCAAGCGAGGCCAATTTCGTGCTGGCGCTGTTCGACAGCGCCGAGGCCAGCAAGGCCGCGTTCCAGGCGCTGTTCGACGAGGGGCTGATCGTGCGGGAGATTGGGGTCTATGGCATCGACAACGGGCTACGGATTTCGATCGGGCCCGAGCCGGCGATGCGTCGGCTGGTCGAGGTGTTGAAGGCGTTCGGCGCGCCGGGGGCGAAGGACTAGAAGCATGTTCGAGAAACTGACGCTGATCGGCATCGGCCTCATCGGTTCGTCCATAGCACGGGCCAGCCGGCGCAACGGGCTGGCAAAGACCATCGCCATTTCGACACGGCGGCAGGAGACGCTGGATGAGGCCCGGGCGCTGGGACTGGGTGATATCTATACGCTCGACCCTGTCGAGGCGGTGCGTGGCGCGGACCTCGTGATCCTCTGCATCCCGGTCCAGTCGTACGGGCCGGTGATGGCGCAGATCGGGCGGCATCTCGAACCCGGGGCGATCCTCTCCGACGTAGGATCGGTCAAAAGCTATGTGGTCAGGCAGATGGAGCCGCACACTCCGCGCGGCGTGCATCTGATCCCGGGCCATCCGATCGCGGGCACCGAGCATTCCGGCCCGTCGGCAGGCTTTCCGGAGCTGTTCATCAACCGCTGGTGCGTACTGACGCCGGGCAAATCGGTCGATCCCGGCGCGGTCAGCAAGTTCAGCGCCTTCTGGACGGCGCTCGGCTCCAATGTCGAGCTGATGGAGCCCGGGCACCACGACATGGTACTGGCGATCACCAGCCATATTCCGCATCTGGTCGCCTACAACATCGTGGGAACGGTGTCGGACCTCGAGCAGGACACGCAGTCGGAGGTCATCAAGTTCTCCGCCTCGGGCTTCCGCGATTTCACCCGTATTGCGGCCAGCGATCCGGTCATGTGGCGCGACGTGTTCCTCACCAACCGCGACGCGGTGCTGGAGATGCTGGGCCGCTTCCTCGAGGATCTGAGCAAGCTGCAGCGCATGGTGCGGGTGGGGGACGGGCCCGGGATGGAGGCGCTGTTCACGCGCACGCGCAAGATCCGGCGCTCGATCATCACCGCCGGGCAGGAGACGGCGGCCCCCGATTTCGGACGTCCGCATGGCGCGGTGCAGACGATCAGCGGACCATCCGGCACGGCGCTGGCGGAAGGCACCGCCGCGCCGCTGGTCGACACCAATGTCGAAGTGGCGAGCCCGGTGCGCGAGCACGGCGGCGGCGACGACGCCTAGAGCAGGGCCTCGACTTCGGCGCGCGTCGGAGCGCCGAGCCGGCCCCCGAACCGCGTGCATTTGATCGCGGCGGCCGCGGCGGCGAAGCGCAGGTTGCGCTCGATGTCCCAGCGCTCGGCCAGGCCGAAGGCGAACGCGCCATGGAACACATCGCCGGCGGCGAGGGTGTCGATGGCCTCGACCGCGAAGGCCGGCAGATGGTGCACGCCCTCCCCGGCGGACCAGTAGCAGCCGCGCTCGCCGCAGGTGATGGCAGCAAAGCGATCCCCGGCGCTCGCCAGCGCCCGAACGGGATCGTCGACACCGAACAGCGCCGCGCAGACCGTTTCGGAGGCGACGACGTGGCTGGCAAGTCCGGCCAGGCGCGTCAATGTTTCGGCGGGTGCCACGTCGGCGTCGAGCACGCCGGGGATGCCGCGCTCGCTCGCGGCGCGCAGCGCCATCGCCGCCGCATCGGGCCAGCGGGCGTCGACGCTCACCACGGCGACGTCATCCATCGGTGGGAGTGCCGCCGGCGGTGTGCGGATCGCCGGATCGTAGAACGGCACGATCATGCGCTCTCCGGCCGCGTCCATGAAGATGGACGAGAAACCCGAGCGGGCGCCGGGCACCCGGCGCAGCGCCAAAAGATCGATCCCGGCGTCGGCGAGCTGCGCCGCGATGCGATCGCCATTGGCGTCATCGCCGCACGAAGCCCAGAGGCGAGCCTTGCCGCCGAGTCGGACGATGCTGGCCGCCCGTGCCGTGGCCATGCCCTGGGCGACGTCCAGGGCCTCGCCCGGCAGATATTTGCCGGGGCCGGTGGGCAGCGTGTCGAAGCGGAAGATCGTATCGAGGCTCAGCGCGCCGACGCAGAGCACAACGCCGCTCATATCGACTTCAGCGCGTCGATGACGGTCTTGCCGTCGGGCGAGTCCCACTCGGCGGGGCCCTGCAGCACGCCGATCTCGCAACCCTTCTTGTCGAGCAACAAGGAGGAGGGCAGGCCGGCTGCAACGGCTTCGGTCTGCAGCCGCTTGAACGCATCGAAGGTCGAATCCGCATAGAGCGGCAGGTTCTTCCAGCCGCCGTCGGCGAGGAACTTCCTCGCCTTGTCGAGACCACTGGAGCCGACGTCGAGGTTGATCGGCAGCACCATGAAGTCGGGGCCATTCTCCTCGGCGGCCAGCTTGTCGAGGGCCGGCATTTCGGCGCGGCAGGGGATGCACCAGCTCGCCCAGAAATTGACCAGCAGGAACTTGCCGGCGAAGTCGGAGAGCTTGACCGGCTTGCCGTCCTTGTCGGTGAAGGTCATGTCGGCATAGCCGCGGCCGGTGCCGGTGCCGTTGAGCGCGGCCAACTGGCCGGTCGCCGCAGCGTCGACCTTCTTGGCCGCGGCCGGCTGCGGCACGCAGTCGGACGCCTTGGGCGAGCCGGCATTGCCCACCCAAAACGTTATCGCTATAGCTACCGCCGCAATCACGAGGGCCGCAACCAGCAGGCGGCGGGGTGTCATTCTCGGGCGGATCGCTGCGGGGTCGGACACTCGGAACTCCAAAGGATTTGGGCGATGAGCAATCGCTTGTGGGGCGGCCGGTTTTCGTCCGGTCCCGACGCCTTCTTGGATGAGATCAACGCCTCGATCGGCTTCGATC
>JAEWCE010000334.1 GCA_023390785.1 Pseudomonadota bacterium | reverse complement strand
GCTTGTGACCAGCCGGGCGACGAGGTTGCAGGTCGGAGCCTTACTTGATGCCGGCGTCGGCACAAGCCTTGGCGAAGTCGCCCGAGCAGAGCTGCGCCGGATCGATGAACTTGTCGGCGATCACGGTAGCCTGGATGTTGGACGCATTCACCGACTGCGGTACCAGCAGCAGCGACGGAGTCTTGTGGTTCTGCGCGTCGACTTCGCCGTTCAGCAGCGCCGGGTCCGGCGTCTGGCCGGCACGTGCGAGGATGGCGAGGGTCGCCGCGCCGGCGACTTCCTCGTAGATCGGCTTGTACACGGTCATGTACTGATAGCCGGCGAGGATGTTCTGGATGCCCTGAAGCGTGGCGTCCTGCCCGGTGACCGGCACGGTCTTGGGCGGAACCTTGTTGTTCTTCAGGATCGAGATCGCCGACTGGCCGAGGCCGTCATTGGCGGCCAGAACTGCGTTGATCTCCGGGTGAGCCTGCAGGCCCTGCTCGAACATCGTGGCGCCCTGTTGGTTGTCCCAGTTCGGAACGCGGATGCGGCTCACCAGCGTCGCCGTCTTGGCGTCGTAGAGCGGCTGCAGCACCGAGTCATAGCCCTGCTCGAACAGCGTCGCGTTGTTGTCGGTCGGGGACCCGCCGAGCTCGAAGATCTGCGGGTCCTTGACGCCCCAATCCTTGATCGCGGCAACCAGGCCCTCGCCCTGCAGCTTGCCGACCGCCACGTTGTCGAACGACACGTAGTAGGCGGCATCGCCGTTGAGGGTCAGACGGTCATAGTCGATCGACACGATGCCCTGGGCCTTCGCGGTCGCCTGGATGGCAGCGGCCGAGCCGGAATCGAGGTTGGCGATGACGATGACCGAGGCGCCCTGGGTGATGGCCTGCTCGGCCTGGGTCTGCTGCGTCTGCGGCGAGCCCTGGGCGTTGCTGATGATGTAGTCGTCCGGGCTCAGACCGGCAGCCTTGAAGGCAGCCTCGAAACCGGGCGCGTCGACGCCGGCCCAGCGCGCGCTGGACTGGGTGTCGGGCAGCAGCACGGCGATCTTGCCCTTGCCGGCCTTCACCACGTCGGCCAGCACCGAGAGCTTGGCGAACGTCGCATCCTGCCCGCCACCGGCGGCAAGATCCGCCGCCGTGAGCCCGGCGGCAACTGCCCCACTGCCCGCGCCCAGCGACATGGTGGCCGCCATCACGGCAATAGTGGCAACTGTTGATAAGTAACGCATGAGTAATTCCTCCCTGCTCTGTGCATTTCGGTCTCCTTGACCGCCCACAAAGCGAGGCTGTTATCGGCGCTCCTCCCGGCGCATGTCAACGCGTGGGAAGGAAAAATCTGTATCGATACAAATCTTCGTGTTCGACGCGATAACGCCTTGAAAATTATGAGTTTTACTTGAAAGTATCGAATTGTCGCCGACTGCCGCCGGCAACGCAGGGGCGGGCGAAAATGTGCACGTACCTCAGTTTGCCTGCAAAACCCGCCCGGAGGTCACGTCGATCCTCAGGCCATCGAACGCCGGCTGCACGTTGGCAGGCGTGATGCGATCGGTTTCGGCATAGTCGAGATCGATATGGAGGTTGGTCAGCACTGCTTGCCGGGGCCGGAAGCGATCGACGTGCTCGAGCGCCTCGCCCAGGCTCAGATGGCTCGGGTGCGGCGCCGGCCGCAGGGCATCGAGCACCCAGACATCGAGGCCCGATACCGCCGCGTCGGACTCCGGGGGAATGCCGCTCAGGTCGCAGGAATAGGCGAAATTGCCGATCCGGAAGCCGAGCGACGAGATTTCGCCGTGCTCCTGCCGGAAGGGCAGCACCTCGATGTCGCCGCCCGGCCCGCCCACCGTCAGCGGCACTCCGGCTGCAATGATGTTCTGGTTGAGGATAGGCGGGTAGCCGCTCCCCGGCGGCGCCGTGAAGCAGTAGCTGAACGACTGCACGATCCGCTGCCCCGCCTCGTGACTGAAATACACATCAACCCGCCGGCCGTTGTTCAGTGCCAGCACGCGCAGATCGTCGATGCCGTGCGTGTGGTCGGCGTGCTCGTGCGTGTAGAGGACCGCCTCGATCCGGTCGACATCGGCGGCCAGCAATTGCTCGCGCAGGTCGCAGCCGGTGTCGATGACGATGCGCGTCGGCGGGCTGTCGCCGGTCCGCCCCTCGAGCAGCAGGGAGCAACGGCGACGCCGGTTCCTGGGATCGTTCGGATCGCATGCGCCCCAGGCGCCGCCGATGCGCGGCACGCCGCCCGACGAGCCGCATCCCATGATGGTGGCGGTGATGCTGGTTGCGCGCGCCATTATGCCGGCATCGCCCTGGTAAACAGCCGGTAGAAATTGTCCGTCGTCAGTCTGCCGATCTCCTCGAGCGGCACGCCGCGCAACTCGGCGAGTTTCTCGGCCGTATGCCGCACGAAACCTGGCTCGTTCGACCGGCCACGATGCGGCACCGGCGCAAGATAGGGGGCATCGGTTTCCACCAGGATGCGGTCGGCGGGGGCCATCTTCGCCACCTCCTGGATCACCGGTGCGTTCTTGAAGGTCAGGATGCCCGAGAACGACACGTAGCCGCCGAGCGCAAGTCCGCGCCGCGCTAACTCCATGCCGGACGAAAAGCAGTGCAGCACGAAGGGAAATGCCCCTTTCCCCGCTTCGTCCTCGAGGATCGCTGCGACGTCGTCGTCGGCGTCGCGGGCGTGGATCACCAGCGGCAGCCCGGTCGCGCGGCTGGCGGCGATGTGGCGACGGAAGCCTGTCGCCTGTGCCTGCGGGTCGCCCTCGTAGTGATAGTCGAGACCCACCTCGCCAATGGCGACGCAGCGCGGATGTTCCGACAGCCGGATCAGGTCGTCGGTGGTGACGTCGAGCTCCTCATGCGCATGATGCGGGTGCGTGCCGACTGAGCACCACACCTCCGCATGCTCCTCGGCGATCGCGCGGACCTCGTCGAAGCGCCGTACGCGCGTCGAGATTGTCACCATCGCGTCCACTCCGTTGGCCTTGGCGCGCGCCAGGACGCCTGCGCGATCGGCCGCGAGATCAGGAAAGTCCAGATGGCAGTGGCTGTCGATCAGCACCTCAGCTGGCCTTGGTCTGCTCGAATTTGCGGAACACCGGCTCGGGCGGCGGCAACACGGTGCCGGCAGGAACGGCGAGGTCAGGATCGAGCGCATGCTGCAGCAAGCGTTCGTCTTCCGGCACTGCCAGCAGGTCGAGCACCTTGGCGGCTGACTGCGGCACGAAGGGCTGGGCCGCGATGGCACACCGGCGCACCACGTCGGCCGTGGTGGCAAGGATCGCACCCATGCGCACCAGATCGTCCTTCTTGCCCCATGGCGCCTGCTCGGCAAAATAGAGGTTCGCCGCGCTCAACCCGCCGATCAGCTCGCTCGCCGCCTCGTGCAATTGCTCGGTGACCATCGCCTCTTCCATGCGCGAAATGGCGGCAATGGTCTCGGCCACGATCTTGCCGTCCTCGGCGGAACCCACCTGGCGCGGCGGTAGCGCGCCACCGAAATTCTTGGCGATCATGCTCAGCGAGCGCTGCGCAAGATTGCCGAAATTATTGGCGAGGTCGGCGTTGTTGCGCAGCACGAATTTGTCGCGGCCCCAGTCGCCGTCCTGGCCCCACGACACCTCGCGCAGGAGGTAATAGCGCACCGGATCGGCGCCGAACTCGTCCACCACTGCGAACGGGTCGACGACGTTGCCCAGCGACTTCGACATCTTCTTGCCTTCCGACGTCAGGAAGCCGTGGGCAAAGACGCGCTTTTGCACCGGCAGGCCGGCGCTCATCAGGAAGGCGGGCCAGTACACGGTATGGAAGCGGATGATGTCCTTGCCGATCACGTGAAGGTCGGCCGGCCAGTATTTCTGGAACTGCTCACTCTTGTCGTCCGGGAAACCGACGCCGGTGATGTAGTTGGTGAGCGCATCGATCCACACATACATCACGTGCCCGGGTGCATCCGGCACCGGAATACCCCAGTCGAACGTCGTTCTGGAGATGGAAACGTCCTGCAGGCCGCGCTTGACGAAGGAAATGATCTCGTTGCGGCGTTCCGCCGGTGCGATGAAATCCGGCTGCTCCTCGTAAAGCCGCAGCAGCTTGTCCTGGTAGGCAGAGAGGCGGAAGAAGTAGCTGTCCTCCTCTACCCATTTCACCTCGGCGCCCGACGGCGCGAACTTCTTGCCGCCCTCGCCGTCGGTCAACTCGTCGGCGTCAAAATAGGCCTCGTCCCGCACCGAGTACCAGCCCTTGTAGGTGGACTGGTAGATGTCGCCATTGTTGCTCGCCGCCATGCGGCGCCAGATTTCCTGACTCGATCTGTAGTGGCGTTCTTCCGTGGTGCGGATGAAGTCGGTGTTGGAGATGTTGAGCGTCGCCGCCAGGTCGCGGAAGCGCTGCGAATTGCGGTCGGCAAGCGCCCGCGTCGATAGCCCCTCGCGCTGGGCCGTCTGCACCATCTTGAGCCCGTGCTCGTCGGTGCCGGTCAGGAAGAACACGTCGCGCCCCTCGAGCCGACGCCAGCGGGCGATCGCGTCGGTCGCGATCATCTCGTAGGCGTGCCCGATATGCGGGTCCCCGTTGGGATAGGCGATCGCGGTGGTGACGTAATAGGCGTTGCGGGTCATCGAACGGGTGCTGCAGTGAAATGTGTCTGGGCGTGCCGCCTGATCTCATCGAAGATCGAAACCAGCGTCTGCCGCGCGTCGAGGTTGTACTCGTCGGCGTCGGCAAAGGCGGCGGTGGCCTTGTCCCATAGCGCGGTGGCCGAGGCAAGCCGGGCTTTTTGGCCCGCGCCGGCGGCATTGCGGGCTTCGGTGGCGATCCAGTCGCTCAGCATCTCGCGGCCAAAGGCGTAGGCGGCGCCGTCCTTGTCTGCCGCCAGCGCGTCGGCGATGCCCAGATACACCGCCGCGCCGCCGTTTTCCGGGCCACGCAGCCAGCCCTGCAGCGCGGTGAGCCCGGCATTGTCGCCCAGCGCCAGCGCCTCGAAGCCGCGCCGCGGTCGGCCAGCCGCCAGTTCCACCGCATGCTCGACGGCGGGCCCCTTCCCCAGCACAGCGCGCACCTCGGCAGCCGCCAGGGGCCGCAGCGCGACCTGCTGGCAGCGTGAGCGGATCGTCGGCAGCAACCCGCCGGGCTTGTGCGAGACCAGCAGGAACAGCGTCTCGCGCGGCGGCTCCTCGAGGACTTTCAAGAGCGCGTTGGCCGATGATGGGTTGCAGTCATCGATCGAGTCGACGATCACGATGCGGAAGCCCGCCCGCCCGCGGGTCATCCGTGCTTCCTCGATCAGGCTGCGCACCTCTTCCACCCGGATTGCCGTGTAGAAGCCTTTGCCGGTATCGCGCGGCGCCTTCCGCAGCACGCGCAAGTTCGGATAGGCACCGGCGGCGACCTGCGCTGCAATATGCTCCCGGCTCTCATCGCCGGTGCGCCCGAACACCACCCGCGCCACGTCGAAGGCGAAGGTCGCCTTGCCGATACCACGCGGCCCGTGCAGCAGGATGCCGCTCGGCAGCCGGGCGGCATCGAGCGCCGCCAGCACCTTGGCCCGAGCGGCCTCATGCCCAACGACAGCGGTCCGGGTTTCGGGCAGCGGCACGCCAGCGAGTTGGTCCGGCTCGCGAAGATCGTCGTCGCCGCTCACGCCGTCTGCTCGGCCTGTAGCTCTGGAAACCGCCGCAGCATCAGATCCCAGATCTCCTGGTGCAGCGCCTCCTCGGACTGGTTTGCCGGGATCACCACGCAACGCTCGGCGTTGCGGCGCGCGATGTCTAGGAAGGAATCGCGCAGCCGGCGGTGCCAGTCGAGATCCTCTTTCTCGAAGCGGTCGCCGGTCTCCGCCAGCACAGCCTCGGTCTCGCGGGCCAGCACACGGCGGAACGCCAGTTCGGGGTCCATGTCGAGGATTACCGTCAGGTCCGGCTTGTGGCCGTTGAGCGCCAGCTCTTCCAGCGCGTCGATGAGCTTCACGTCGACGCCGCCGGTCAGCCCCTGGTAGGCGCGCGTCGAGTCCGAGTAGCGGTCCGAGATCACCCACCGGCCTGCCTCGAGATTGGGCGCAATGAGCTGGTTGACGTGATCGAGTCGCGCTGCCGCGAACAGTACGGCCTCGGCTCCGGGTCCCCACGATTCCGACCGGCCCTGCAGGATGAAGGCACGGATCGCCTCGGCCTTGTCGGTACCGCCCGGCTCGCGGGTACGCACCGTCTCGATCGTGCGGCCGCCCAGCGCCGCCGCGAGGCGCTTCACCTGGGTCGACTTGCCGACCCCTTCACCGCCTTCGAAGGTGATGAAGCGCGCCTGGTGCGAAATCCGATCTGGCATCAGGGCAGCCAGCCGAGCAGCAAATGCTTGGCCGCATCGGTCGAGCGGCGGATCAGGTCGCCCTGCTCCACCGACTCCTCGGCATAAAGCGGCGTCGTCTGTACTTCCTTGCCGTCGCAGAACACATGCAGCTTGGCGATCTCCTGGCCCTGCTGCACCGGAGGCCGCAGCGGACCGCGGTAGGTCACCGTCGCGGCCGGGCAGTTGCTCGAGCCCTTGGGCACGAACAGATCGATCTTGCCCTTGCCGACTAGGCCGACGCTCGATTTCTCGCCGCCGAACACATTGGCATAGGCGACCACCTTGCCCTCGCCATAGACCGGCAGCAATTCGAAGCCGCGCATGCCCCAGGTGATCAGCTTGCGCGCCTCCTCGGCGCGTTCGCGCATGGTCTTGAGCCCATGCAGCACGGCGATCAGCCGCCGCCCGTCGTTGGGCGCCGACACCACTTCGCCGTAACCCGATTCCTCGGTGTGGCCGGTCTTGAGCCCATCGACGCCGATCCCGACCTCGAGCAGCGAATTGCGATTCGCCTGCCGGATCTTGTTCCAGGTGAACTCCGGCATCGAAAAGATCGGATAGTATTCGGGGAAGGTCTTGATGATGTAGCGGCTGAGGATCGCGAGGTCGTGTGCCGTCGAATATTGGTCGGGGTCCGGCAGTCCGGTGGCGTTGACGAAATTCGAGTTGGTGAGTCCGATCTGCTTGGCCAGCTGGTTCTCGATCTTGGCAAAGGTCTGCTCGGTGCCGCCGATGCCTTCGGCCAGGGCAATCGCCGCATCGTTGCCCGATTGCACGATGACGCCCTTCAGCAGATCCTCGACCCGGACCTTGGAATTGAGCACGGCAAACATCGTCGAACCGCCCGACGAGGCGCCGCCATCGCGCCAGGCATGCTCGGAGATGAAGAATTCGTCGTTTAGGCTGAGCTTTTTCTGCTGCAGGTAAGTGAACACCACCGCCAGCGTCATCAGCTTGGCCATGCTGGCCGGTTCGAGCCGCTCGTCGGCGTTCTTGGCGTAGAGGATGGAGCCGGTCTCGTAGTCCATCAGAACCGCGAATTTCGCCTTGCTGTCGAAATCCTGTGCCAAGGCGGGCGCGGCCAGGCCGATCGCCAATATCCATGCCAGCAGGGTCAGGCCGAAGCGAAACCGCATGAGTCCAATCACTTGTGCGCCGCCGCGGCGCAGGTCCGACTAATAAAGAACTATGTCGGTGAGGCCAAGTTGCCGTGCAAGCGACAGGACATCGCTGCGCGCCACGCCGGGCTTAAGATGCGTAAGTGTCAAGCGTGTGGCCGGCCGCGCGCCGGTCTGGACGATATCCTCGTCCACCGCGCCCAGCATGGCGAACGATTCCTCGACCGAGAGCGCCGCCACGGGATCGCTGAAGGTGCCGAGCTCGAGCCGGATCGCCCGGGCATCGTCGTCGACCGCTGCCTTCCAGTCGTCGAGCGCCCTCGCCCGTGTCGCCATGGCGCTGGCCGCGTCGACCGCGGCGTTGATGTCCCGGCCGCTCTGCGGCGCCTCGGCATAGCCGAACAAGCCGATGATGCCGCCGATCAGCCCGCCGGACAACGGATCGCGATCGCGTGGCCCCGAGCGCGAGCTTGCCCGGGGCGCGGTGTCGGCATAGGCGACGCGAATATCGCCGCCGCCCTGCTGCTCGATCGGCGAGGTGGTGTTGAGCGAGGCCATCAGCATGCGGTTGTCGTCGCCATTGAGCGGCGCCGGTCCGACATACTGGATCTGCACCTGCGCGCTGCCCTTGTTGACGTAGCCCAGCAGCGACGCCGCCTCGTAGCTGAGGTCGGCCACGCGGCCCTGCAGGTACGGCCCACGATCGTTGATGCGCACCATCACCGAGCGCCCGTTTTCGAGATTGGTGACCCGGGCATAGCTCGGGATCGGCAGCACCGGGCTCGCCGCGGTCAGGTAGTACGCGCCAAAAATCTCGCCATTGGCCGTGCGGCGGCCGTGGAAATCCTGGCCGTACCAGGAGGCTTCGCCGGTTTCGACATAGCCTGGCCCGTCCACCGGCTTGTAGGTCTTGCCGCGCACCACGTAGGGCGTCGCCGGCATCACGCGGCCGCCGCCGCGTGGCGGATACTTGGCCGTGGTCACGCGCGGCGACACCGCGACGCCGAATTCCTTGGAGGTGAAGGCGGCCCGTTTGACATGGCTATGGTTGGTCGCGCATGCGGCGATCATCGGCGCCATCACGACAATCAGCGCCAGCAGGCGCCAGCCACGCAAACTCGACAACAACAACGCACCTCAGGCCCGATCGAGGCGATATTTTAGCAACACCGTCAAGGCTTTCGCGAACCATCAGGGATCGTGGTTGCGGCCGGGTTAATTTGTGTCGAATTGCACCGACCTACGCGGCTGCCCAGATGCGGAGGGCGGCGTTGACCAGTTCGGGCTGCTCCAGCAACGCCAGGTGCCCGGCGCGGGGAATGACCTCGAGCACGCTGCCGGCGATCCCCTGATGCATGGTCCGGGCCGAGGCGGGCGGGGTGATCTTGTCGCCCTCCCCGACGACCACCAGCGTCGGCACCCGGATGGAGCCGAGCATCGGCCGCGAATCCGGGCGGCCAATAATCGCCTCCTGGTGCCGCACATAGGCTTGCGGGCCGTTGGCTTCGGCCATCGTCCGATGCAGGGAATAGAGCCGCGAGTCATCGACATTGTCGTCGTGCACGGCGTCGGGGAAAGATTGCTCGACGACCAGCGAGAACTTGCCGCCCTCGGCAAGCGCCGTCCGCCGCCGGCGGGTCTCCACCAGGTCCGGGGGGTCGGCTTCCGCCCGTGTATCGATCAGCGCCAGCTTCAGCACCCGCTCGGGGGCCTGCCGCAGGATTTCCAAGGCGAGGTAGCCGCCCATGGAGAAACCACCCAGCGCAAATGCCGGCGGCGCGTCCCGCAGGATCGCGGCAGCGATATCCGTCATGCCCGCCCCCTCGAGGTGGCAGGCAATGGTCACCGGGCCGAACTGCCACAGGGCGGGCGCAACGGGGGCATAGACCCGCGCATCGCAATTGAGGCCGGGAACAAGCAGGAACGGGGTCATGGGCTCACACAAAAGACTGTTTCCGTCGTTCCGCTTAGCGCAAAAAACCGTGGCTTGTCCGGTCTCTGGCATTGATATAAAGATATCTTTATATCCCTTGTCCTAGCGTTTCAGCGCACGTCGGGCTTAAGAGGCCGCCAAAGGAAACAGATATCACCATGACCATGCCGCTGCCGCCCCATACCGATGCCCGCGCCGCTCTCACGGCCGCCGCGAAGGAGCGCATCCTCGTGCTCGACGGGGCGATGGGTACCATGATCCAGCAGCTCCGGCTGGACGAGGCCGGCTATCGCGGCGAGCGTTTCAAGGACTGGATCAAGGACGTCCGCGGCAACAATGATCTTCTGGTCCTCACCCTGCCCGACGCCATCCGCGACATTCATCTCAAATACTTCCTCGCGGGCGCCGACATCTGCGAGACCAACACCTTCTCGTCGACCTCGATCGTGCAGGCCGACTACGGCATGGAAGCGCTCGCCTACGAGCTCAACCTTGCCGGAGCGACCCTGGCGCGCGAGGCCGCCCAGCTCGCTTTCGACACGGATGGCCGCCGCCGTTTCGTCGCCGGAGCCCTCGGGCCGCTCAACAAGACGGCGTCGATGTCGACCGACGTCAACAATCCAGGCCACCGCAACGTCACCTTCGACCAGATCGCTGCCTCCTACGCCGAGGCGATCAACGGCCTGATCGACGGCGGCGCCGACCTGCTGCTGTTCGAGACCATCACCGATACGCTCAACACCAAGGCGGGCATCTTCGCGGCGCAGCGCATCTTCCAGGAGCGCGGCTTCGAGCTTCCGATCATGATCTCGGGCACCATCACCGACCTTTCCGGCCGCACGCTGAGCGGACAGACGCCCACCGCCTTCTGGTATTCGGTACGCCACGCCCACCCGTTCACCATCGGCCTCAATTGCGCGCTCGGTGCCAACGCCATGCGGCCGCACGTGGCCGAGCTCTCGGACGTCGCCGACACCTTCATCTGCGCCTACCCCAATGCCGGCCTGCCGAACGAGTTCGGCGGCTACGACGAGACGCCGGAGTTCATGGCCCGCCAGATCGAGACCTTCGCGCGCGAGGGGCTGGTCAACATCGTTGGCGGGTGCTGCGGCACGACGCCGGACCACATCCGCGCCTTCGCCGAAGTCGCCGCGCGGCACAAACCGCGCCGGGTGCCGGAGGTGGCGCGCCAGCTCCGCCTGTCGGGACTCGAGCCGTTCACGCTGACGCCAGAGATTCCGTTCGTCAACGTCGGCGAGCGCACCAACGTCACCGGCTCCGCCCGCTTCCGCAAGCTGATCACCGCCGGCGACTACACCGCCGCGCTCGAAGTCGCCCGCGACCAGGTGCAGAACGGCGCGCAGGTGATCGACGTCAACATGGACGAGGGCCTGATCGACTCCGCCAGGGTGATGGTCGAGTTCCTCAACCTGCTCGCCGCCGAGCCTGACATCGCCCGCGTGCCGCTGATGATCGACAGCTCGAAATTCGAGGTGATCGAGGCCGGCCTCAAATGCGTGCAGGGCAAGGCCCTGGTCAATTCCATCTCAATGAAGGAGGGGGTCGATAAATTCCTCGACGCCGCCCGCCTGGTGCGCGCCTACGGCGCCGCCGTGGTGGTGATGGCCTTCGACGAGCAGGGCCAGGCAGACACGCAGCAGCGCAAGATCGACATCTGCAGCCGCGCCTATAAGCTCCTGACGGAAGAGGTGGGTTTCCCGCCCGAGGACATCGTCTTCGACCCCAACATCTTTGCCGTCGCCACCGGCATCGAGGAGCACCGGAATTACGGCGTCGACTTCATCGAGGCGACGCGGGCCATCCGGCAGACTTTGCCCTTCGTTCACATCTCCGGCGGCGTCTCCAACCTCAGCTTCTCATTCCGCGGCAACGAGCCGGTGCGCGAAGCGATGCACGCTGTGTTCCTCTACCACGCCATCCAGGCCGGCATGGACATGGGCATCGTCAATGCCGGCCAGCTCGCGGTGTACGAGAGCATCGACCCCGAGCTGCGCGAGGCCTGCGAGGACGTGATCCTCAACCGCAATGCCGAGGCCACCGAGCGCCTGCTCGAGTTGGCCGAGCGATACAAGGGCGGCGCTGCGCAGGAGGGCAAGGCAAAGGACATGAGCTGGCGCGACAAGTCGGTCGCCGAGCGCATCAGCCACGCCCTGGTCAACGGCATCACCGAATTCATCGACGAGGACACCGAAGCCGCCCGTCTCGAGGC
>JAEWCE010000259.1 GCA_023390785.1 Pseudomonadota bacterium | reverse complement strand
CTCCCCCGCTGCGCGGGAGAGGATACGCAGGAGCTGCCGGCATCTGCCGCCAAATCAGCCATTGACCACTTTCGCCATCGGCGCTTCGCCCTGTGGGCGGAGCGGCTCGAACACCTTGCGCAGGGCGTCGCGGATGGTCTTCTGGCGCGGCTTGCTTTCGATCTTATGACCGGTGAGATCAGTAACGTAGAAGACGTCCACCGCCTTTTCGCCGTAGGTGCCGATATGGGCCGAGCCGATGGTGAGGTTGAGGTCGGCGATGGCCCGGGTGAGCTGGTGCAACAGGCCAGTGCGGTCGAGGCCGGACACTTCGATAACGGTGAATTTGTCGGACAGCGTGTTGGACACCTCGACCGAGGCCGGCAGCGTGAACGGCTTGAGGCGCCGGTTGTGGCGGCTCTCCTTGCCCAGATCGATCAGCACCTGGCGCTTGCCCTGAAGCAATTGCCTGACCGTCTCGATGATGCGGTTGGCACGGACCTTTTCGTCTTCGTCGGAGGTGAAGGCGCGCCGCAGCCGGAAGGTGTCCAGCGCGTGGCCGTCGCGGGTCGAAAAGATCTGCGCGCCGATGATCGAGGCTTCGCACATGGTGCAGGCGCCGGCGATCAACGACAGCAGCCGCGGGTGGTCGGGTGTGTAGAACGAGACTTCAGTGATGCCTTCGAAGGCGCGCACGCGGATGGAGCCGGCGAAGGGTTGGTGCGCCTGGTCGGCAGCGCGGATCATCTTGGCGTGCTCGAGTTGCAGTTCGAGCTCGGCACGCAGCCAGTAGTGGTTGTAGTGCCGCGCCATGTAGGCATCGAGCTCGGCGGGCGGCCAGGCGGCGAGGGCCTTCTCGAGATCGGCCCTGGCATCGGCAATGCGGTCGGACTGGGTCACGCGCGAATGGCCGCCCGACAGCAGCGGCTCGGTGGCGTAATAGAGCGTGCGCAGCAGCGAGCCTTTCCAACCGGTCCATACGCCGGGCCCGACCGCACGAATGTCGCAGGCGGTAAGGATCATCAGCAGCGCAAGCCGCTGCGGTGACTGCACGATTTCGGCGAAGCTCCGCGCGGTGGCCGGGTCCTGCAGGTCGCGGGCCTGCGCCACCTCACTCATCAGCAAATGATATTGCACCAGCCAGGCGACGGTATCGGTCTCGGCGGCATCGAGGCCGAGGCGCGGACAGAACTTGCGGGCGATACGGGCGCCGGCAATAGAATGATCTTCCGGGCGACCCTTGGCGATATCATGCAGGAACAGCGCGACGAACAGCAACCGCGTATCGTTGAGCGAGGGCAGCAGTTCGTGGGTCAGCGGCAGCTCGTGCGTCAACCCGCCATTGGCGATCTCGGCCATGACGCCGACGGCGCGGATCAGGTGCTCGTCCACCGTGTAATGGTGGTACATGTTGAATTGCATCAGGGCGACGATCTTGCCGAACTCGGGCACGAATTTGCCGAGCACGCCGCTCTCGTTCATCTGTCTCAGGATTCGCTCGACGGTGCGCGGGCTGGTGAGGATTTCGAGGAACCAGGCATTGGCCCCGGCGTCGTTCTGCACGGCGCGATCGACGAGGTGCAGCGAGCGGCGGATCTGTTTGATGGCGTCGGGGTGAAAGAGCAGGTCGTTACGGCCGGCGACGAGGAAGCTCTTGATGATGGCCCGCGGATCGGCCTCGAAAGTTTCCGGGCGCGCCGTATTGAGCCGGCCCGACTCGATGACGAAGTCGGGCTCGCCCTTGATGGCGACGCGCCCCCGCTTGAAGATGCCGGTGACGCGGCCGAGCATGTCGAGCGGCTTGGCGTGGTCGAATTCGAGGCTGGTGCAGAAGATGCGGGTCAGGTCACCCACGTCCTTGGCGACGAGGAAGTAGCGCTTCATCATGCGCTCGACCCCGAGCATGCCCGGCCGGTCGGCGAAGTGCAGGCGTGCTGCGAGCTCGGGCTGCACCTCGAAGGTCAGCTTCTCGTCGGCGCGTCCGGTGAGGGCGTGCAGGTTGCAGCGGATGGCCCAGAGGAAGTTTTCTGCGCGCTGGAACAGCCGGTACTCGTCGGCCTGGAATACGCCCTTGTCGACCAGCTCGGCGGCGGTTTTGACGCGATAGACGTATTTGCCGATCCAGAACAGCGCGTGCAGGTCGCGCAGGCCGCCCTTGCCATCCTTGATATTGGGCTCGACCACGTAACGGGTGTTGCCCATCTGGCGGTGGCGCTCCTCACGCTCGGCCATCTTGGCGACGATGAACTCGGGCCCGGTCTTGGGCATGATCTCGGTCTCGAAGCGCCTGACCAGCGTGTCGAACAGCCCCTTTTCGCCGGTGAGATAGCGCGCCTCAAGGGTGGCGGTACGCACGGTCATGTCGGCGCGGGCCATGCGGATGCAGTCATCGACCGAGCGGACGGCGTGGCCGACCTTCTGGCCCAGATCCCACAGCATATAGAGGATGTATTCGGTGACCTGCTCGCCCCAGGGGGTCTGCTTGTAGGGCAGGATGAACAACAGGTCGATGTCGGAGCGTGGCGCCAGGGTGCCGCGGCCGTAGCCGCCGACGGCGGCCAGGGCGATCGCCTCGGCGCCGGACGGGTTGTCGACCGGATAGACGTGGCGGATGGCGAACAGGTGGATGGCGCGGATGATCTCGTCCTCCGCCGCGCTCAAGTTCTGGGCGCAGCGCGTGCCTTTGCCGGTCGCCTCAAGCTCGGCGATGGCAGACTGGCGCGCCTCGGCCAGCGTGCGGCGCATGGCGGCGAGCACGATCGCGCGGGCGGCCGCCGATTTCGGCGATTCCTGGCCGAGCGCGGCCGTCACCTCGGCCAGGATGGCGTCGGCGGATTTGAGGTGGAACTGCGCCTTTTTGGGGCGAAGCTCAGCTTCGGCGACCGGCATCGCGTGCTTTCTTCAGCTCGTAGACCAGCTCGAGCGCCTCGCGCGGGGAGAGATCGTCGGGGCGCACCTGGTCGAGCATGGCATCGAGGGCATTAATTTCCGGCTTTTTTGGCGGCGGCGCCGCCGCGAAAAGCGGCAGATCGTCTAGCATGGGCGCGGAATGGCCGGAAGAGCGGCTTTCGAGCACACCCAGCACCTGCCGCGCGCGGGCGAGCACGGTTTCGGGCAGGCCGGCGAGGCGGGCGACCTGGATCCCGTAGGAGCGGTCGGCGGCGCCCGGCACGACTTCGTGCAGGAACACCACCTCGCCCTCCCATTCGCGCACCGCCATGGTGACGTTGCGAACGCGCGTGAGCGTCTTGGCCAGCGCCGTCATTTCGTGGAAGTGGGTGGCGAACAGGCCACGGCACCGGGTGTCGTTGTGGAGCGCCTCGACGGCGGCCCAGGCGATCGACAGACCATCGAAGGTGGCGGTGCCGCGGCCGATTTCATCCAGGATAACCAGGGACTTGCTGGTGGCGCGGTTGAGGATGGCGGCGGTTTCGACCATCTCGACCATGAAGGTCGAGCGGCCATGCGCGATGTCGTCGGAGGCGCCGACGCGCGAAAAGACGCGGTCGATGACGCCGATGCGGGCGCTGTCGGCGGGCACGAAGCTGCCCATCTGCGCGAGGATGGCGATCAGGGCGTTCTGGCGCAGGAAGGTGGACTTGCCGCCCATATTGGGGCCGGTCACCAGCCAGAGCGCGCCGCCCGACAGGTCGGTATCGTTGGCGACGAAGGGCTGTCCGTCGGCCTTGACGGTCGATTCGACGACCGGATGGCGGCCGCCGACGATGGCAAAATCGAGCGATGAATCGACTACTGGGGCACAAAATCCCCTCGTTGCGGCGAGATGCGCGAGCCCGGCAGTGACGTCGAGCTCGGCCAGCGCGTCGGCGACGGAACGGAGCGTTTCCGTCGCGGCCAGCGTCGCGGCGACGAGGCGCGCGAAGATGGCGGTCTCGAGCTCGAGCGCCTTTTCGTGGGCGCGGGCGATGCGGCCTTCGAGCTCGGCCAGCTCGGGCGTGGTGAAGCGCATGGCCGAGGCCAGGGTCTGGCGGTGGATGAAGCTTTGCCGGTGCGGTTCTTCGAGCAGCCGGTTGCCCTGCCCCGCCGGCACTTCGACGAAATAGCCGAGCACGCCGTTGTGGCGGATCTTCAGCGATTTGAGCTCGGTGTCGGCGGCAAGCCGGGCCTGCAGTGCGGCAACGACCGCGCGGGTTTCGGAGGCCAGCGCCCGTTCGGCATCGAGGGCATCGTCATAGCCCCTGCGCACGAAGCCACCGTCGCGGCTGAGCAGCGGCGGTTCGTCGTCGAGGGCGCGGGTCAATTCGGCCGCGAGCCCCGTGGGCGCCGTGGCAAGGGTGGCGCCAATGCCGGCGAGCACCGCCGGCGGGGCATCAAGGTCGCGC
>JAEWCE010000254.1 GCA_023390785.1 Pseudomonadota bacterium | reverse complement strand
TACCGGCTCCGGGAGCGGAGCCTCGCCATGCCGCAGACCTGCGGCGCTGCTCTTTGACATCGCCGGTTGGGCCGGTGGACGCGTCCGCTCGCCCTCAATTTGAGATGCGCTCAGCGCCCCAGCAGCTCGTTGATCCGCGCGATGGCGCGGCCGATCCGGCCCTGCGACACGCCGTGGTCATAGCCCTCGGTGACCTTGGTGTAGGGCTTTTCCATCACGCAATAGTCCTGGCCGAAAATGTGCTGCTTGAGTACCGCGGTCTCGACGTAGCCGTAGCGGCGGAGCAGGGCCAGGGCAACCTCGTTCTCGGGACGCACGAACGTATAGGCCTTGTGGAACTTGCCGTTGTCGAAGTGCTCGTCGAAGGCGCGCATGCCGTGCATGCCCAGCCGGGTCTGGCGGAAGGCCGGGAAGATCCAGCTCCAGTAGCGGAACACGGCCCCGAATTCCGGCCCCGAGATCAGCGCGCCGCCGACGCGGCCTTCGGACAGCAGCGAAATCACGTGCCAGGGGTCCTGGCGCTGCAGCATGCGCAGGTAGGACTTCGTCAGCCGGGCCTTCTCCCAGGCCTTGAACTCGGCGTTGTAATGGGGGCTCTCGTCGATCACCAGCATCAGCTCGTGGTGGATGATGTCGAGATCGGCAGGGGTGGCGGCGCGGGTCGAAAACCGCGGCATCGCCTTGGCGTCGGTCTGGGTCGGAGCAGCGGAGGTCAGCGTCAGGTCAGCCATCGGTCAAGCTCGCTTCAGAAATTTGCCGCAAAGGATACTCCCGGCGGCGGCGCGGCCACAGGACAGAGCGCGCGTGGGGTTAACGGGGGGACAAGTGGTCTCCTTGCCCACACGCGGGGCAGTGGCTAAACCGGTTCGCAAAAGAATTGGAGGAGCCCAATGTCGGACAATCTTTTGTTTCCACCGAGCGAGGCGGCCAAGGCGCGAACCCTGACCACCAAGGCGCAATATGACGAGCTGTACGCGCGCTCGATCAAGGATCCCGACGGTTTCTGGGCGGAGCAGGCCAAGCGCCTCGACTGGTTCAAGTTCCCCACCAAGATCAAGAACACCAGCTTTGCCTACCCCAACATCTCGATCAAATGGTACGAGGACGGCGAGCTGAACGCCTCGTACAACTGCCTCGACCGGCACCTCGAAACCCGCGGCGACCAGACGGCGATCATCTGGGAAGGCGACGAGCCGGGCACCGACGAGCGGGTCACCTATCGCCAGCTCTACGAGCGCGTCTGCCGCTTCGCCAACGTGCTCAAGGCCGAGGGCGTCAAGAAGGGCGACCGCGTCACCATCTACATGCCCATGGTCATCGACACCGCCGTGGCGATGCTGGCCTGCGCCTGCATCGGGGCGGTGCATTCGGTCATCTTCGGCGGCTTCTCGCCGGAATCGATTGCCGGCCGCGTCAACGATTGCGCCAGCACCATCGTCCTCACCGCCGATGAGGGGCGCCGCGGCGGCAAGCTGATCCCGCTCAAGAAGAACGTCGACGAGGCGCTGGCCAAGGCCGAAGGCGTCACCCGCGTCATCGTCTGCAAGGTCACGGGCAACAAGGTCGACATGAAGCCCGGCCGCGACGTCTGGTACCACGACCTCGCCGCCAAGGTGAGCGCCGAGTGCCCGCCCGAGCGCATGAACGCCGAGGACGCGCTGTTCATCCTCTACACCTCGGGCTCGACCGGCAAGCCGAAGGGCGTGCTGCATACCACCGGCGGCTATCTTGTCTGGGGCACGCTCACGCATGAGCGCAGCTTCGATTACCGTGACGGCGACGTGTTCTGGTGCACCGCCGACGTCGGCTGGGTCACCGGCCACACCTATATCGTCTACGGTCCGCTCGCCAACGGCGCAACGACGCTGATGTTCGAGGGCGTGCCGAGCTATCCGGACGCCGGGCGCTGCTGGCAGGTGGTGGAAAAGCACAAGGTCAACATCTTCCACACCGCGCCCACGGCGATCCGCGCCCTGATGGGCGCCGGGCCGCAATTCCCCGACAAATATGCCATGCCGACGCTGCGTACGCTGGGCACGGTGGGCGAGCCGATCAATCCCGAGGCCTGGCTCTGGTACCACAAGCATGTCGGCAAGGAGCGCTGCGAGATCGTCGACGCCTGGTGGCAGACCGAGACGGGCGGGCACATGATTGCGCCGTTCCCGGGCGCCATCGCCACCAAGCCGGGGTCGGCGACGGTCCCGTTCTATGGGGTGCAGCCGGTAGTGCTGTCGCCCGAGGGCGTGGTGCAGGAATCGACCAAGGCCGAAGGCGTGCTGGCCATCAAGGACAGCTGGCCGGGGCAGATGCGCACCGTCTATGGCGACCACGACCGGTTCGTTGCCACCTACTTCACCCAGTACAAGGGCTATTATTTCAGCGGTGACGGCTGCCGTCGCGACGAGGACGGCTACTACTGGATCACCGGGCGGGTCGACGACGTGCTCAACGTCTCCGGCCACCGCATCGGCACCGCCGAGGTCGAGAGCGCGCTGGTGGCGCACCCGAAGGTGGCCGAGGCAGCCGTGGTCGGCTATCCGCACCACATCAAGGGGCAGGCGCTCTACTGCTACGTCACGCTGATGGCGGGCGAAAAGGGCGACGACGCGCTCAAGGCCGAGCTCAAATCGTGGGTGCGCAAGGAGATCGGCGCCCATGCGGTGCCCGATCTGATCCAGTTCGCTCCCAGCCTGCCCAAGACCCGCTCCGGCAAGATCATGCGCCGCATCCTGCGCAAGATCGCCGAGAACGAGTACGGCTCGTTGGGTGATACGACCACGCTGGCCGATCCCACGGTGGTCTCGGATCTGATCGAGAACCGGCAGAACAAGTAGTTTCCGGGCCCCGGCGTTAATCTTTCCTCACCAGCCGCCTCGCATAATGGCGGCTGATGGGCTGGTGAGGATGAGTATGCCGCTGTCATTGACGTCGGCGATCGGGGCCGGGTGGCGGGCGCTGCGCCGTCGGCCGCCGGCCGCGACACTGGCCCAGGTGGTCAGCGACAATTTCAACGGCATGGTGGTGGTGGACGCTGCCGGCACCATCGTCGCCGCCAGCCGCATCGCCTCGGATCTGCTGAATGGCGGGGCGCCCCTGGAAGGGCGCGCCATCAAGCCGGCCCTGCCGCAGGAGATGCGGCGCGCCATCGAGAACGTGCTCACCGGCGTGACACCCAGCACCGAACTGGCGCTGGCGGTCATCCGGCAGGGTCCGGGCGAGGACGATCGCCTCGTGCTGCAATACGCCGTGACCGCCAGCGACGTGGATACCGGCCGCGTCGCCTGCCTCAATTTCTGGGACGTGACCGAGCGCCGGCGGGCCGAAGAACGGCTGAGCTTTCTCGCCTCGCACGATCCGCTCACCGGGGCGCTGTCGCGCACGGGCCTGTGCAGCGCGATCCACGAGCGCTTCGCCACCGAGCGTGGACGCGCCGAGGGGCTGTCGGTGCTGGCCATCGACCTGGCGCGCTTCAAGCCGGTCAACGACGCGCTCGGGCATGCGCATGGCGACATGTTGCTCAAGCAGGTCGTCGGCCGCCTCAGGGCCAGCGGTGCGCTGTACGTGGCGCGGCTGGCCGGGCATGGCTTTGCCGTGGCGCATCCGGGGCTCGATCCGGAGGAATCGGTCCAGTTCTGCGAACTGCTGCAGGATCGGCTGGTGCTCCCCTACCAGCTCGGCCCGCACCGGGCGATCATCGGCGCGGAGGTCGGGATCAGCCACTCGCAGGTGTCCGGCTACGATCCGGAGCAATTGCTGAGCCATGCCGACATGGCGCTGTCGATTGCGCGCGAAGGGGCAGGGCGGGCGCATGCTTCGTTCTCGCCCGAGATGGATGCCAGCCTCAGGGCGCGGCAAGAGCTCGAGACGGCCATGCAGCAGGCGATGGAGCGCGGCGAGATTTCGCTGATGTTCCAGCCGCAGGCCTCGCTTGATGACGGCACGATCATCGGCGTCGAGGCGCTGATGCGCTGGCTGCATCCCGAGCTCGGGGCGGTCTCGCCAGAGCGGTTCATCCCGGTGGCCGAGGAGACGGGCAAGATCGTCGAACTCGGGCGCTGGATCCTCGAAGCGGCATGCCGCGAGGTCGCCGGCTGGCCCGGGCATCTGAAACTCTCGGTCAACGTCTCGCCGATCCAGTTTGAACTGGTCGATGTGGTCGAGGAGGTGACGGAGGCGCTGAAGCGCTCGGGCCTGCCGGCGCACCGGCTCGACATCGAGATCACCGAAGGCATCTTCATGTCGAATGCGCGGGCCGTGACCGACGCGCTGCAGCGGCTGCGCAATCTCGGCGTCGGCATCGCGCTCGACGATTTCGGCACCGGCTATTCGTCGCTGAGCTACATCGGGCGGTTGCCGATCGACAAGATCAAGATCGACCAGAGCTTCGTGAAGCGGCTGCCGGGCGACCAGCAGGCCGGCGTCATCGTGCGCGCGGTGATGATGCTGAGCGAAGCGCTCGACAAGATCGTCATCGCCGAAGGCATCGAAACCGCCGACCAGGCGTGGATGCTCAAGATGATGGGATGCAAGGTTGGGCAAGGCTACCATTTCGGCCGGCCGAAGACGGCCGCGGAAATGCACGCCATCCTCGACGAGAACGCCGCGGCGGCGCGGATCGCCGGCTAGCGTCAGGCGAACTTGCGTCTGGCATCGAGGGCGAGCCCGAGCCCCACGCTGCCGAAGGCGTCCGTCTCGACGAAGCGGGCGTTGGCGAAGTTGGCGCGCAGGCGCTCGAGGATCATCGGGATGCGCGTCGAGCCGCCGGTGAGGATTAGCGTGTCGATGCGGTCGGCCGTGAGGCCGGCGACGGCAACGACCTCGCGCAGCTTGTCCTCGATGCGGTCGATGCTGCCGGCAATGGCCGCGGCGAGTGCGGCGCGGGTGATCAGCGGATGCAGTTCGACCTCTTCGCCCGTGAACTCCAGGCGGGCCCTGTCGGCATCGGTCAGCGCGATCTTCGCGTCCTCGACGGCGCCGGCCAGCCGATGGCCGTCGCGGTGGGTGACGATCGAGATCATGCTGTCGACGCGCTCGGGGTCGCGGGCCTCGCGCTCGGTATGGCGAAGCTGGCGCAGCATCGCCGGATCGTAGAGCTGGTTGATGCGGTGCCAGGTGGCGAGATCGACATTGGGCGCCGAGGGCAGCGGCCGTTTGCCGTCGGCGGTCGGGGTCTGGTAGCCGAGCTCAGGCATCACCGCGCGCAGCGACAGCAGGCGGTCGAAGTCGGTGCCGCCGATGTGGACGCCGGCGGTCGCCAGGATGTCGCCCTGACGATCGGTCGCCGCCGCACGCTGCGGCGAGACGCGCACCACCGAAAAGTCCGAGGTGCCGCCGCCGAGATCGACGACGAGGCCGATCTCCTCGCCCGTGACCTGCTGCTCGTAGTCGAGCGCGGCGGCGATCGGCTCGTACTGGAAGGCGATGTGACGGAACCCCTTGGCGCGCACCGTGCGCTCCATCTGCTCCTGGGCCTTGCGGTCGGCAATGGGGTCGTCGTCGACGTAATGCACCGGCCGGCCGACCACGACGCTGTTGAGCGCGTCGCCCAACTCGGTCTCGGCGCGAACCTTCAGTTCGCCGACGAACCCGCCGATGATCTGCAGGTAGGAGACGATCCGCTTCTTGATGCGAACATTCTCCTCGGCCAGTGACGAACCAAGGATGGATTTGAGGGACCGCATCATGCGGCCGTCGGTGCCCGAGATGTATTCGGCGATGGCCGCCCGGCCGTAGAGCGTCCGATCCTCGTCGAAATCGAAGAAGATGGTCGAGGGGATCGTTGGCTTGCCGTCCTCGAGCGGCAGCAGGCGCGAGGCGGTGTTGCCGCGGGTGACCGCGAGGGTGGTATTGGACGTGCCGAAGTCGAGGCCGCAATGGCGCAAAGGGTCGGGCATGGCGAGCTCGGGGTTGGCGGGGAGCGGCGTCTATAGCGGCGTTTGCAGTTTCGCCGCAATAGCGTGAGAAGGCTCGTGGCTGATTCCCGCCCGAGGTGCTTCGTGATCCGTTTCGTCGTTTCCGTCCTGCTGGCCGGCCTGCTCGCCGGCCCGGCGGTGGCTCAATCGCTCGACCAGATGGCCGGGCAGATGATCATCGTCGGCTTCAAGGGCGACGATGCGGGCGATGCGTCGTTCAAGGCGATCCGCGACGAGATTGCGGCCGGGACCCTGGGTGGCGTGATGTATCTCAAGACCAATGTGAAGAGCCTCGCGGCGGTGAAGGCGATGAACGCCTCGCTGCGGGCCGCTTCGCCGGATCTGCCGCCATTCCTGACGCTCGATCAGGAGGGGGGCGCGGTGGAGCGGCTGACGTCGGCCGTCGGGTTCGCCGAGATGCCGAACGCCCAAACCATCGCCGCCAAGGATAGTCCGGCACAGGCCGAGGCCGCCTACGCGAAGATGGCGCAGGCCATCAAGGACGAGGGCTTTACCGTCAATTTCGGGCCGGTGGCCGATCTCAATATCAACCCGAACAACCAGATCATCGCCAAGTATGGACGGTCGTTCGGCAAGAGCGCCAAGACCGTCACGGCCTATGACGAGGCTTTCATCAACGCGCATCACGACGCAGGCCTGCTGACGGCGCTCAAACATTTCCCGGGACACGGGTCGAGCACCGCCGACAGCCACGCTGGCTTCGTGGACATTTCCAAGACCTGGAGTCCTGTCGAGCTCGACCCGTACAAGGCGCTGTTCGCCGACGGCTACAGTGACTTCGTCATGGTGGGACACCTCTACCACAAGGACTACACCGGCACCGGCGGAGCCAAGCTTCCGGCCTCGCTTTCCCCCGACTGGATCGAGGGCGTGCTGCGCGGACAGTTGAAGTTCGCTGGCGTCGTGGTCAGCGACGATCTCGAGATGGGCGCCATCCGCAAGCAGTTCGACCTGCACGACACGGTGGTGCGCGCAGTGAAGGCGGGGGTCGACGTCCTGCTGTTCTCCAACACCGCGGCCTACGATCCGAAGCTCTCGGACAGGGTGCGCGCCATCCTGGTGGCGGAGGCCGCGGCCGATCCGGCGTTCAAGGCGCGGATCGAGGCCAGCTACGCTCGCATCGTGTCGATGAAGGCGCGCATCGGGAAGTAGTTGCCGGTCGGCAGGTGCGGTGATAGTGGGACAGTGGTGCTGACATAAATCGAGCGCACCATGGACACGACCACCTTTGCGGCCTTCGTCGTTGTCGCGATCCCCGGCTTCTTCACGCCCGGACCCAACAATCTCATGCTGATGGCCTCGAGTGCCAAATTCGGCTTTCGCCGTACGGTGCCGCACGGCTTGGGCGTTACCATCGGGTTTGCGGTGATGGTGGTGCTGGTCGGGCTCGGGCTGGGCGAGGTGTTTCGCCATCTGCCGTGGCTCGAACCGGTGCTGAAGGTGCTGGCGGCGATCAATCTGCTCTATCTGGCGTGGACGTTGGTCGGGCTCAAGATCAAGGACCAGGGGGCCGGGCAGCGCCCGCTGAGCTTCATCGAAGGCGCCGGATTCCAGTGGATCAACCCCAAGGCATGGGCGCTGGCAGTCAGTTTCGTGGCGATGGTGGTCAATCCCGGGCCGGGCCGCTATCTGGGCATCGCCATCCTCGGCATCAGCTGCCTAGTGATCGGGGCGGCCTCGTCGCCGACCTGGATGGTGTTCGGCGAGCGGCTCGAAAAGCTGCTCAAGCGCACCGGTGGCGAGCGCTATCTGGGCGTCGTCATGGCAGTGCTGGTCGTCGCCTCGGTGGTTCTCTTCTTTCTGTGAGCGGATGAGGGTAAGTTCGACCTCCCTTCACAGCGGCCGGAGGTTCAATGGCTGATTCCGTCGTCCCCCCAGAAAGCCGATACGTGCGGACCCTGTTCATGTCCGACGTGCATCTGGGCATGCGGCCGACGCGAATTGCCCAGTGCGTGGATTTCCTGCGCCACCACGAGGCCGACACGATCTACCTGATCGGTGACATCCTCGACGGCTGGCGGCTGGCCAAGGCCTGGTACTGGCCGCCGATTTACACCGAATTCGTCGAAGCACTGCTGGACAAGGCGGCGCGCGGCACCCGCATGGTGGTGCTGCCGGGCAACCACGACGAGTTCCTGCGCGAATATCTCGGTACCTATTTCGGCGAGGTCGAGTTCGTCGACCGCACGGTGCATACGACGGCGCTCGGCCGGACCTATCTGGTGATGCATGGCGACCAGTTCGACGTGGTCGTGGCGCACGCCAAATGGCTCGCCCATGTCGGCGACTGGGCCTATCGCATGGCGTTGCGGGTCAACATCTTCATCAACTGGGTCCGCCGCCGCTTGCGCCGGCCGTACTGGTCGCTGAGTGCCTGGGCCAAGCACAAGGTCAAGAACGCGGTCAGCGTCATTGGCCGCTTCGAGGAGGCGCTGACGCTGGAGGCGCGCGATACTGGCGTCGACGGCGTCATCTGCGGGCATATCCACTTTGCCGACATGCACGACCGGCTGGGCATCCACTACATCAACACCGGCGACTGGGTCGAAAGCTGCACGGCGGTGTGCGAGACGCATGAAGGGCAGTTCGAGCTGATCAAGTGGGACAAGCAGACGCCGGTGCCGCCCAAGCCGAAGCGGACGGGGCTGTTGCGGCGGGCCAAGGCGCCCACCGACGCCGGGACAGCCGCGCCATAGCGGGGCCGCCGCCGGGTCCAACATTCTTGTTTTCGTGGACGGTTCCGGCCATCCTTGTGGCGAAGCGGATTCTCGCTTTCGGAGCACTTCCCGAATGAGCTGGACGAAACGGGCAACGGGCGCATTGCCTTGCCTGCACATCTTGTCGTGCGGCCACGAGTTGCGCGATGGCTGAGGCGCGCCGCTGGTGGTCGCCCGAGCTCCGGGCCACGCTCTACTACTCCACGGTGTTCATGACCTCGGGAGCAACGGCTGCCTATGGCGGCATCTGGTTCCAGGACCAGGGGCTGAGCTCGGGTGAGATCGGCCTGATCGGCTCGGTGCCGGTGTTCATCATGCTGGTGCTGAACCTGCTGGTCGGGCGCATCGCGGACCGGGCGCAGGACTGGCGGCAGGTCATCGTCATCGGTGCGATGCTCGGCGGCCTCATCCCGATCGGGCTGTTCTTCGTGCATGGCTTCGTCGGCATCCTCCTGGTGTGGACCCTGGCGTCCCTGCCGGTCGCCGCCATCGGGCCGGTGGCCGATGCCGCGGCGCTGCGCATGACCAACCGCAACGGCACCGATTTCGGCTTTATCCGCGCCTGGGGCACCGTCGGCTATATGGCGATGACCGTTGCCACAGGGCAGATCGTCACCTGGTTCGGCGGCGGCATCTTCCTGCCATTCTTCGTGGCACTTGCCCTGCTGCGCGGCGCGGCCGCACTGCAGCTGCCCAATTTCCGCGCCCCGAAAGAGGAACAGACGTTGGCGCACAAGCTCGGCGCGAGCCGGCTGCGCGAGGTGATGAAGCCGTGGTTCCTGCTGCCGCTGGTGGGCTGGTCCATGGTGTTCGCGACGCACCTGGTGCTTAACAGCTTCCAGGCGCTGCTGTGGCGGGGGGAGGGCATGCCCGACCTGACCATCGCCATCCTGATTGCGCTGGGCGCCGCCAGCGAGGCCGCCATGATGTTCGTGTTCAAGCGCTTCGTTGGCCGCTTTCCGGCGCGGCGGGTGATCCTCGCGTCGGCGGTGGTGGCGGTGCTGCGCTGGGCGGCGATGGCGGTGACGGCCGACGTCGCCATCCTCGTGCCGCTGCAATTGCTGCACTCGGTGACCTTCGCCATGGGCTACATGGGCTGCGTGCATTTCATCGCCAACTGGACCAGCGAGGACATCGCGGCTGAGGCGCAAAGCTTCTTCCAGGTGTTGCAGCAGGCCATGGCGGTGGTGGCGCTCACCGCCTTCGGCTGGATCGCCGGCCCCCTGGGGCTGCATACCTATTTTGCCTCGGCGGCGTTTGCTGCGCTGGGTGCCGTGCTTATCTTCATCTCGATGCGCCTGATGGCGCCCAGGAGCCATGGAGCGCAAGCGCATGCCTGAATCGATCAATCTACTGATGAAGCTCGAACACATCGCCCAGCACTGGCAGCCGCGCGTCGTGGCGGAGCTCAACGACTACCAGTTCAAGGTGGTGCGCATCGAGGGCGATTTCATCTGGCACAGCCATCCCGAGACCGACGAGGCGTTCTTCGTGCTGGAGGGAGAGCTCCGGATCGATTTGCGCGACGGCGAGGTGTTCGTCCGGCCGGGCGAGCTCTACGTCGTGCCCAAGGGGGTTGAGCACAAGCCGTTCGCCGAGCACGAGGTCAAGATGCTGCTGATCGAGCCACGCGGCACGGTCAACACCGGCGACCAGGGTGGCGAGCGCACCGCGGCCAACGACGTCTGGGCCTGAGGCCAAAAGAAAGGCCCCGCCGGAGCGGGGCCAATTGCTTTGGAGATCCTCTTCTGAAGCCTGGCGCTCAGCCGAGGCGACCGCTGGCATGGGCCAGCATGGTGTAGACCTTGCCGCGGTCGGAGGTGAGGTAGGCGCGGGTCTCGTTGACCGGATCCGAGCCGCTCGCGGCGCGCTGCAGCAACTGCTCGAATTCGCTCATGTAGCTCTGCGCATTCTTGGCGAATTCGGCATCCGCCGTCAGCCGGCGTTTGACCTGGTCGAAAGTCGACTGGCCGGTCAGCGTGTAGATGCGGCGCGAGAACACGTTCTGCTCGCCCATCTGGTAGCGGGTCCACGCATCGCCGAGGGCCGTCGGGTCGATCGATCGCGCGATCTCGTCGGTGAGGGCCGTGAGGTTCTGCTGGGGTGCCGCAGCCGGGGCCGCCGGACCGTTGGCATTGCGCAGCACGTCGCGCAGCCAGCCGCCGCTGGCGTCATCCGCGGTGCGGGCCGGTGTCGGCT
>JAEWCE010000219.1 GCA_023390785.1 Pseudomonadota bacterium | reverse complement strand
TTTGCACGGCGCGCGGCCACGACTGCTGGCGCTGGCGGTGGACGAGCAGACGCTGGACGTGGCGGTGGCGGAATTGTCGGAGCATCTGGCCGGCGCCGGGCTGGTATCGTTGGAGCCGGGACTTGCGGTCGAGGTCTGAGCGCGGTTAAGAACCGGCCGTTCAGGAGTTTGCCATGTCCGTCGACGCTGCAACCGTCAAGCGTATCGGCCGTCTTGCCCGGATCCGGGTCGAGGAGCACGAGGTCGAGAAATACCAGGGCGAAATCAACGCCATACTGGGGTTCGTCGAACAGCTGGGCGAGGTCGACGTGGATGGCGTCGAGCCGATGACCTCAGTGACGCCGATGCAGCTTCGGCGCCGCGAGGACAAGGTGACGGACGGCGGCTATCCCGAGCGGATCGTCAAGAACGCGCCGCTGACCGAGGACAATTTCTTCATGGTGCCCAAGGTCATCGAGTAGTTTCGGGACCGTGACGGTGTGTCAGGTTATCGCGGGTTCGCGTCGCCCTTGCCCTGTCCGGCTGCCGTTCGGCCCGATGTTGCGATAATCGCAGCGTCCCGCTACGAACGGCGCACGATCGTTTTCGCCTCACCCGTGAGCCCAGAATTTGACTGACCTGACCAAGCTGACGCTTGCCGCCGCCCGGCAGGGCCTCGCCGCCAAGGATTTTTCGGCGATCGAACTGACCGACGCCTATCTCGGCGCCATCGAGGCGGCGAATCCCAAGCTCAATGCCTATGTGGCGACCACGCCGGAGGCCGCGCGCGCCGGCGCGAAAGCATCGGACGAAAAGCTCGGCAAGGGCCAGGGCGGGCCGCTCGAGGGCATCCCGCTCGGGATCAAGGATCTGTTCGCAACCCGTGGCGTGCACACCCAGGCGGCGAGCCACATCCTCGACGGCTTCAAGCCGGAGTACGAGTCCACCGTCACCGCCAATCTGTGGCGCGACGGTGCGGTGATGCTGGGCAAGCTCAACATGGACGAGTTCGCCATGGGCTCGTCCAACGAGACCTCGTATTACGGGCCGGTAATCAACCCCTGGCGGAGCAGCGGCAGCAACGCCCAACTGGTCCCGGGCGGGTCCTCGGGCGGCTCGGCGGCGGCGGTGAGCGCTTGGCTGTGCGCCGCGGCCACGGCCACCGATACGGGCGGCTCGATCCGGCAGCCGGCGGCGTTCACCGGCACCGTGGGCATCAAGCCGACTTACGGGCGCTGCTCGCGCTGGGGCGTTGTGGCCTTCGCCTCCTCGCTGGACCAGGCCGGACCGATCGCGCGCACCGTCGAGGATGCGGCGATCATGCTGACGTCGATGTCGGGGTTCGACCCCAAGGATTCGACCAGTGTCGACCTTGCCGTCCCCGATTTCGCCGCCGCGGTGCAACGGGGCGTCAAAGGGCTGACGATCGGCATTCCGAAGGAATACCGGATGGACGGCATGCCCGATGAGATCGAGGCGCTGTGGCAGCAGGGCATCGCCTGGCTCAAGGCGGAAGGCGCGAGCGTCAAGGATATCTCGCTGCCGCACACCAAATACGCGCTGCCCGCCTATTACATTGTCGCCCCGGCGGAAGCGTCCTCGAACCTCGCGCGCTATGACGGGGTCAAGTATGGCCTGCGCGTCACCGGCAAGGACATCACCGACATGTACGAGCTGACACGCGCCAAGGGGTTCGGGGCGGAGGTGCGGCGGCGGCTGATGATTGGCACCTATGTGCTCAGCGCCGGCTATTACGACGCCTACTACGTGCGAGCGCAGAAGGTCCGCACGTTGATCAAGCGCGACTTCGAGCTCGCCTTCAACGACGGCGTCGATGCCATCCTGACCCCGGCGACGCCGAGCGCCGCCTTCGGGGTTGGCGACGAGGACATGAACGCCGATCCGGTGAAGATGTATTTGAACGACGTGTTCACCGTGACCGTCAACATGGCGGGGCTGCCAGGCATCGCGGTGCCGGCAGGCAAGGATGCCAGCGGGTTGCCGCTGGGGTTGCAGCTCATCGGCAAGCCGTTCGACGAGGAGACACTGTTCGCCGCAGGCCGAGTGCTGGAACGCTCGGCTGGAATGACGTTCGCGCCGGAGCGCTGGTGGTGAACATGGCCGAAGCCGACATCTTTTCGACCGCCGACTGGCGCGACGTTCCCAAGGACATGTCGAAGCCGCTGCAGGCGCTATGGTGGATACGCAAGGGCGAGTTCCGCGTCGGGCCGGAATGGGAAGAGGCGCACGCCATCGTGCAGGCGATGGAAGGCACGATGGAGTTCGACTGGGTGCACGCGCTGCTGCACTGGATCGAAGCCGACATGGGCAACGCCGACTACTGGTACCGCCGTGCCGGCAAGAAGCGGTCGGCCCCCAACGTCAAGGCGGAATGGGACGTGATCGCTGCGACGCTGAGCGGAGTCACCCGGCACTGAAACCGGCCGTCCCTTGCGCTAGGCGCGGGCGGTGCCAGCGCGCGACGCCTTTCGCGCCGGCGCTCGCCGCGGTGACGGCGTCTTCGTCACCGGCAGGCTCGCGCGGATGCCGGCGATCAGGTAGCCGAGACCGCGCTCGAAGATGCTTTCGGTGTTGATCGCCCCGTCTTTGAGCATCGGCTTCAGGGCCTCCGCCAGCACGGGGTAGGCGGTCACGGCGGCGAGCGGATCGTCGTCGCGTCCACTCGACACGTCGTCGATGCGGTCGCGCTCGTCCTGCTCTTCGATCACGAAGCCGACGACGTAGCGGGCAACGCCGATGGCGACCGTAAGCGCCTGCTCGGGGGTGAGCCCGGCTTCAACGTACAGCTCGAGCTGACGCTCGGCCTCGGCGAACTGCCTCGTGCTCGGCCGGGTGCCGGCGTTGATGCGGGCACCGTTGCGGACCGAGAGCAGCGCCCGCCGAAAGCTGCGAGCATGCTCGGCGGTGAAGTCGTCCCAGGACTCGCCCGGGGCGGGGAAGCGATGCTTGTGAAAGCGCGCGAGGATCAGGTCGTTGAGCTCGTCGAGCAGCGCCGACTTGTTCCTGAAGTGCCAATAGAGCGCGGGCTGCTGGACGCCCAGTCGGTCGGCGAGCTTGCGCGTCGTGAACTGGTCGAGCCCCACCTCATTGATGAGGGCGAGCGCGGCTTCGAGGATCTTTTCGCGTTCTATCGCCATGGCACTTGACTTATCATCGATAAAGGACTTTATCACCGATAATCTAATTTATCGTTGATAAGGAAAGATTGATGTCTCGCTTGTTCGAGCCGATGTTGAAATCCCTGCTTGTCGAACGACATCTCCCCGACACTTCGTTGCCGTTGAGGGCATCCGCGTGAACAAACCTCTGGTCATCATCCTGAGCGCCGTGACGCTCGACGCCATCGGCATCGGCCTGATCTTTCCGATCCTGCCGCGGCTGCTCGAGACCGTCACGCACGCCGACAACGTCGCCCCCTATGTCGGGGTGATCTACGCGCTCTATGCGGCGATACAGTTCGTGTTCGCGCCGGTGCTGGGGGTGATGAGCGACCGCTTCGGCCGCCGGCCGGTGCTGCTGTTGTCGCTGGCCGGTGCGGCCGTCGACTACCTGTTCATGGCGTTCGCGCCGGAGTTGTGGATGCTGGTGGTCGGGCGGGCCATCGCCGGACTGACCAGCGCCAACATGGTGATCGCCACCGCCTACATCACCGACATCACTCCCGAAGGGCAGCGGGCGCAGCGCTTCGGACTGTTCCATGCCATGTTCGGCATCGGCTTCATCATCGGCCCGGTGCTTGGCGGGCTGCTCGGCGACATCTGGGTCCGGGCGCCGTTTCTCGTCGCGGCCGGGCTCAATGGCCTCAACTTCCTGTTGGCCTTGCTGGTGCTGCCGGAATCGCGGCCCGGCCGGCGCGAGGTGAAGTTCGATTTGCGCAGCCTCAATCCGCTGGTGCCGCTCGCCTGGGCATTCTCGCTCACGGGGCTGCTGCCACTGATCGCTGTGTTCTTCATCCTCAATTTCGTCGGCAACATGTACGGCACGGTGTGGGCGCTGTTCGGCACCGATGCGTTCGAGTGGAACGGCCTTATGGTCGGGCTGTCGCTGGGCGGTTATGGACTGTTCCATGCCGCGGTGCAGGCGCTGCTGCCCGGACCGGTTTCGCGGCGCTTCGGCGAGCGCAACGCGCTCCTGGTCGGCATGGCCTGCGAGATCACCGGGCTGCTGCTGACGGCGATCGCGACGCAGGGCTGGGTGGTGTTCGCGGTGCTGCCGCTCTACGCGATGGGTGGCGTCGGCGTGCCGGCGCTGCAGTCGCTGACGACGCGGCAGGCCGACGCCGACAAGCAGGGGCAGCTGCAGGGCGTG
>JAEWCE010000177.1 GCA_023390785.1 Pseudomonadota bacterium | reverse complement strand
TCCCTGGGGTTCTTGTGGCCGTCGCCGCGCCCCCAGAAGGCCGCGTAGGTTCTGGAATAGTCGGCGCGGATGTCGGCGAAGGGCCGGCGCAGCAGCTCGCGGTCGCGCACGATCTGTTCGCCTGCGATCCAGACATGCCGCACGTCGCGGCCGCTGCCGGAATAGACCAGCAGGGTCTCGACCTCCGGCGTTTCGGAATAGCCGGGGCCGGAAAGGTCGAGGGCAATGATGTCGGCGGCCTTGCCGGGCTCGAGGCTGCCGATCTCGTGCTCGAGGCCGAGGGCGCGGGCGCCGTCGATGGTGGCCATGCGCACCAGCTCGCGGCTCGACAACGGCTGGGCCCGGCCCTCGCGGTGCGAGGCGACGAGGCCGGCGACACGCATCTCGGCCACCATGTCGTAGGAATTGTTGGCGGCGACATTGTCGGTGCCGAGCGCCACGGTGACGCCCCTGTTGCGCAATGTCACGGCCGGACAGATGCCTTCGCGGCCCGAGCGCAGGCCCGCGGTGGCGCAATAGGCCACCGAGACCTCGGGATGGGCAGCGAAGATGGCGATGTCGTTGTCGCTGAGGTCGAGGCAATGGGCGGCGTGCACCCTGCCGGCAAAGAAGCCGGCGCGCTCCAGCGCCTCGGTGGCGGTGAGGCCGTAGCGGCTCAGGGTCAGCTCGTTGTCCTCGGAGCCGGCGGCCATGTGCAGGTGCAGCCCGGCGCCATGCTCGCGGGCGACCGCCACTTCTGCGAGCAGCAGCTCCTCGGTGTTGTCGACATAGGGGGCGTGCGGGCCGAACCAGGGAATGATCCGGCCGTCGGCGGAGCGCTGCCGCTCAAGGAAGGCAGTGGCGGCGGCAAGCTCGCGCCGGCCGCGGGCTTCGTCCCCCAATTGCACGATGCCGTAGGCAATGACGGCGCGAAGGCCGGCGTCCTTGACGGCCGCGGCGATCTCTTCGGCGAAGAAATACTGGTCGCAGAAGGTCGTGGTGCCGGACAGCGCCATCTCGGCGCAGCTCAGGGCGACGGCGGGGCCGATGTCGGAGCCGACGAGGGAGAGCTCGGGCTCGCGGATGGAGTTGTACCACCCGTCCATGGTGAGCAGGCTCCGGCCTTCGGCGCGGCCGCGGAACAGCACCATTGCGGCGTGGGTGTGGGCGTTGACCAGTCCCGGCATGACCAGGTGGCCGGCGAGATCGACGGCCTCGTCGAAATCGGCCGTGGAGGGCGTGCTGTCGCGTGGGCCGGTGGCGGTTATGCGACCGTCGCGCACGGCAATCCAGCCGCCCGCGAGCACCCGATCGTCCTGGTCCACAGTCAGCACGGTGCCGCCGTGGAAAAGCGAGGACCTCATAACACCCCAGTTAGTAAACCGGTTTACAGAGGCAACTAAAAACACTCATTATGACCTTGTCAAATGCTTTGGGTCGCGTCCGGGTGAACCTTGCACCACCGTCAATCATGATCGACGACCTCCTCATTTCCGGCGCCGGCGAAGTTGCCATTCGGCAGGAGCTGACGCTGGTGGCGCTCGGCAGGAGACCGGCCGACCGGGCGCTGCGCGTCGGCCGGCTGCTCGACGTGCATACGCGCACCTGGCTCGAGGACCAGGAGATCGTGATCCATGGCCGGCGCATTGCCTGGGTCGGCCCGGCGGGTGCCTATTCGGGTGAGGTGCGCGAGCGCGTGCACGAGCCCGCCCTCTCGGCTGTGCCGGGCTTCGGCGAAGTCCACAAGCACATCGAGAGCTCGCACCTGACGCCGGAATACGAGGCGGCGCTGGTGATCCCGCGCGGCAATACCTGGACATGCGAGGCGAGCCACGAATTCTCCAATGTCGATGGTGCGCACAATCTCGAGTTCTGGACAATGGCGCGGCGGGCAGGCTCGCCGTTGAAGATCTTCCCGCAGCCGGGCTCGGCGGTGCCGCCGACGGCGTGGGAATGGGGCGGGGGATATTACGACGGGCCGGCGCAGGCGGGCTTCATGGCCGACAGCGTCATGGTCACCGGGCTCGATGAGGTGATGGACTGGCCGGCGGTGTGGAACCCCGACAATGCCTCGCACGAGCGGCTCTGGGGGATGATCGGCGCGACGCTCGCCGGACGTGGCGTGGTCGAAGGGCATGCCTCGGGGATCACCTCGGTGGGCGAGGTCAGTGCCTTTGCGGCGGCGGGCCTTGCCTCGGACCATGAGGTGGTGTCGGCCGACGAGGCCTGGACCAAGCTCAGCCACGGGCTGTTCGTCGAAATCCGCATCTACACCATGGCCGAGATCATCAAGGGGCTGATCGAGCGCGGTCTCGAGGACTGGTCGCAGGTGGCGCTCACCACCGACGATCGCTCGGCCAGCAATACGCTCAAGGACGGCGGCATGGACCACAATGTCCGCACCGCCATCACCGCCGGACTGCCGCCTGAAACGGCGATCCAGTGCGTGACCATCAATCCGGCGCGGCACATGCGGCTGACGCCCTATGTCGGCTCGATCGCACCCGGCCGCTATGCCGACATCGTGCTGCTGAGCGACGTGCCGGGAGTGAAGATCGCCAAGGTGTGGGCTGACGGGAAACCGGCGTCGGACGGCACGCGCTACACCGGGCCGGTGCCGAAGATCGACTATCCGTCGTGGGCGACGCAGACGGTCAACATCAAGCGCCGGCTCGGCGCCGACGATTTCCGCATCGCCGCGGCGCCTGGCCGCGACAGCATGCAGGCGGCGGTGATCCGGCCGTTCCACTGGCACCCGGTGTTCTACGAGATGACGCTGCCGGTCAAGGATGGCGCAGTGCAGCGGCTCGACAGCGAGAACCTCACCAAATTCGCCATCGTCGACCGCTTCTCGGGCGAGGGGAAGGTGTCGAAGATGTTCTGGCGCGGCTGCGGGCCGCGCGACGCCGACAGTGCTCTCGCCTGTTCGGTCGGGCACGACAAGCACAACATCTGGTGCGTCGGCTCGTCGGATGCGGCCATGGCGACGGCGGTCAATGCGCTGATCGAGCAGCAGGGCGGCTGGGCGCTGGTCCACGGCGGTAAGGTTGCGGCGACGGTGCGCTTCGAGGTGGGCGGGCTGATGACGGCGCGCCCGCCGGACGTGCTCGACGCGGAGATGCAGCACCTCTATCGGGCCGCCGACCAGGTCGACTGGATCTACGAGCCGACCTATCGGCCGCGCTGGTATCCGGGATTTCCCGAGCGGCTGATGGCAGCGACGCTCACCTGCTCGCCGTGGACGTGGGTGCTGGTGGCGCCGACCCCGCTGGCACCCGACGGCTTCGTCAACGTGGCGACGGGTGAGACGCACCCGGTGGTCTGGTAGCGGGGGCGGGCGTGGCGACCATTCAGGACGTGGCGCTCGCAGCGGGGGTCAGCAAGACCACGGTGTCGCGCTATCTCAACAATCGCATCGAGTTGCCGGCCGCCACCTCGGCGCGCATCGACGCCGCCATCGCCAAGCACGATTATCGGCCGAACCTCCTGGCGCGACGGCTGTCGACAGGCAAGACCGACGCCATCGGGCTGGTGGTGCCGGAAATCCGCGAGCCGTTCTTTGCCGAGCTGGCGTCGGCCGTGGAGGACGAGGCAGACCGGCACGGCTACACCATCTTCATTTCCTCGACCCGCTCGGACCGCGCCCGCGAGATCGCCTCGCTCAACCGGCTGCGCGACCATCATGTCGACGGGCTGATCATGCTGACCAACACGCCCGACGACGGCTCGCTGGCGGCAGAGATCGGCAGGCGGCGCAACGTGGTGCTGCTCGACGAGGACATCCCCGGCGTCAAGGTACCGCGGGTGTTCGTCGAGAACACAGAAGGGGCGCAGCGCGCCACGCAGCACCTGATCGCGCGCGGGCACCGGGCCATCGCTTTCCTCGGCGGGCCGCTGGGGCTGTTCACCTCGGAGGAACGCTTCGCCGGATATGCCGCGGTGATGCGCGAGGCCGGGCTCAGTCTCGCGGAGCAGCACCTGCATCGCGGCAGCTTCTCGGCCGATCTTGCCGAACAGGCGGTGATGGCGATGGCGGCAGCGCGGACACCCCCGACCGCGATCTTCGCCTCGTCGGACTATCTCGCTATTGGCGCCATGCGCGGGCTGCGCCGCGCCGGCCTCGCGGTGCCGCGCGACATGAGCCTCGTCAGCTTCGACGATACGCCGCTGAGCGCCATGCTGACTCCGGCGCTGACGGCCATCCAGCAGCCGATCGAGGCGCTCGGCCGGCATGGTTTCCAGGCGCTGTATGCGCTGATGCAGCGCAAGCGGGCGCCGAAGCTGACACGCCTGCCGGTGACCCTGATCGAACGCGACTCGGTCGCCAGTCCACGAGCAAGGGGAAGATCATGAGCAAGCGTATCCTCATCGCAGGAGAATCGTGGACCACGCATTCGATCCATGTGAAGGGCTTCGACAGCTTCACCACCACCGAATACAATGAGGGCATCCATTGGGTGCGGGCGGCGCTCGAAGCCAATGGCTGGAGCGTCGAGCACCTGCCGGCGCACAATGCGGCGCGCGACTTTCCCGGGAGCGCCGAGGCGCTTGGCCAGTACAACGTCGTTCTCTTGAGCGACATCGGCGCCAACACGCTGCTGCTGCATCCCGAGACGTTCAACCGCAGCAAGGTGTTGCCCAATCGCCTGAATGTGCTGGCGGAGTATGTGCAGGCCGGCGGCGGGCTGGTGATGGCGGGCGGTTATCTCACCTTCCAGGGCATCGACGCCAAGGGGCAATATGCCGGCAGCGCGGTGGAGGCGGTGCTGCCGGTGACGCTGCATCGCTACGACGACCGCGTGGAAAAGCCGGAGGGCGCCACGCCGGTAATAGCCGATGCGGGCCACCCTATCCTCGACGGCGTGCCGGCGGGCGCGTGGCCGGCGCTGCTGGGCTACAACCAGGTCATGGTGCGGCCCGAGGCAAGGCTGATTGCGCGGATCGGCGACGATCCGCTGCTGGTGGCAGGGGTGTTCGGCAAAGGCCGATCGGTGGCGTTCACCTCGGACCTCGCGCCGCACTGGGCGCCGCCGCCGTTTCTGGACTGGGCCGGCTACGCACCGCTGTGGGCCGGCATCTGTGACTGGGCAGGAGGATTGCGATGATCACCGTGAAGCAGCCGGCCGACCCGTGGCAACGCACCACTACCGAGCACGGTTTTGCCGCCGACGAGGTCATCTCGGCGCTGCAGAAGTCGATCCGGCGCGGCCTCGTGGACAACGCGCTGCTGCTCGGCTGGGAGATGTATGTCACCAGCCCCGAGATGGAGGAGATGCTGTGGTCGCGCCTCTGCGTCATTGCGGTGGAGGACGTGGGCTACGGCAATCTCCATGCGCCGGTGCTGGTTGAAACGCTGTTCCAGCAGCACCAGCGTTATCCGCGACCGCAGCACGACCGCTTCCTGTTTGCCGCGCATGCCATCCGGGTGCTCGGTTCGGGGCAGAAGGACCGCACCACCGACGACATGGTCAACTGGGCCAAGCAGTCGGTGGCGCTGGGCGAGCGGCAGGCCGAGATTCCCGATTTCGCGCTCGACATGCATACGCGGCGCGGCGCCGAGATGGGGCGCGACTATCGCTGGTTCATCGAGGAGGCCTCGCGGGTGATCCCCGAGATCCCCGGCAAGGAGCAGAAATATCGCGACTGGATCGTCGAGGCGCTCAAGGCGGGGAAGCTCAGCTAGCGTCTCCACCCACTTGACTCCCGCGCCGAATGTTCTCTTTATGTTCTCATTCAGCGCGAGGCTACGATGGGTGCTGCGACCATCCTTCATGCCGACCTCGATGCGTTCTATGCGTCGGTTGAGCAGATGCTCGATCCGCGGCTACGCGGCCGGCCGATCGCGGTCGGCGGCGGGGTGGTGCTGGCAGCCTCGTACGAGGCCAAGCGCTTCGGCGTGCGTGGCGGCATGGGCGGGCGGCAGGCCAGGGAGCTATGCCCGGAGCTGGTGTTCGTCACCGGGCATTTCGACCGCTACCAGGAGCTCGGCGATGCGGCGATCCGGATTCTCGATGACTACACGCCGCTGGTCGAGCGGATCTCGATCGACGAAGCGTTCGCCGACGTGGCCGGCACCGGGCATCTGTTCGGGCCGCCGGCAGAGATCGCGCGTCAGGTGCGGGCGCGGGTGAAGGCGGAGGTCGGGCTGCCGATCTCGGTGGGGGTGGCGCGCACCAAGCATCTCGCCAAAATCGGCTCGCAGGTGGCGAAGCCCGACGGGCTGGTGGTGGTCGAGCCGGAGCGCGAGCTCGAATTCCTGCACGAATTGCCGGTCGATCTGATGTGGGGCGTGGGCCCGGCGACCAAGGCGCGTTTGGCCGAGCAGGGCGTATTCACCATCGGGCAGTTGGCGCAGACCTCGGTGCACGCGCTGCAGCGGCTGCTCGGGCCGGCGGTGGGCGACAGACTGGCGGCGCTGGCGTGGAACCGCGATCCGCGTGAGATCGTGACGCAACGCCGGGCGCATTCGGCGGGGGCACAATCGGCGCTGGGACGACAGCCGGCGACGCTGAAGGTGGTGCGGCCGACACTGCGACACCTCGCCGACCGCATCGGCTCGCGGCTCAGGGCCAAGGCGTTGGCCGGGCGGACGGTGACGGTGCGGGTGCGGTTCGCCGACTTCACCGCCGTCACTCGCGCCGCGACGCTGCCGGCGCCGATCGCCGCCACCACGACGCTGTCGGAAGTGGCCGAGGAACTGGCGATGGGGGTGCTCGCCGACAATCCGGACGAAGGGGTGATCACGCTGCTCGCCATTTCGGTATCGCACCTCGAGCGGCAGCCGCTGCTGCAGCTCGAGCTCAGCTTCGGTGGGGGCGACGAGGTGCGGCGGCCGGGGACGCGCACCGGCGCGGCGCGATGGAGCGCCGACCGCGCCGTCGACCGGATTCGCGACCGCTTCGGCTGGGAGGCCATCGGCTACGGCGCAGTGGTGTTCGACACGGCGCGCAGCGTGCCCGACGCGTTCCGGGCACTGGCCGAGAAGGACCTGTGACGGTACCGTCTGGAACGGATATTCCGAGTTGACAACGCACGGAACCGATGTTTCATCGAGCAGCGAAGAGACTGCCCCGGCGCCGCCGCAGGGCGGCGGGAGAGGGTCGCCTTGGCCGAGCACAGCCTGCGTTTCGCGCTCAATCACATGGTGGCGCCACAATTGCCGCTGGCCGAGTTCTTCGCGCTGGCGCGGGGCCTGGGGCTGGCCGATGTCGAGATCCGCAACGACCTCGCCGAGCAGGCACTGCCCGATCCGGCCGAGGTCAGGCGGCTGGCGGCCGAGGCGGGTGTCCGCATCCTCACCATCAATGCGCTGCAGAAGTTCAACCACTGGAGCGCGGCGCGCGCCGCGGAGGCCACGGAGCTCGCGGCATACTGTCGGGCGTGCGGGGCCGAGGCGCTGATCCTCGTTGCCGCCAATGACGGCACGGGGCGCGGCGAGAGCGAGCGCGTGCCCAACGCCACCGAAGCGCTGCGCGGCCTGGGGCCGATCCTTACCGCAGCCGGGATCACCGGGTTGGTCGAATGCCTCGGCTTCGACGCCTGCTCGCTGCGCAAGAAGAGCGAGGCCGTTGCAGCGATCGATGCCGCCGGCGGGCGCAATGTGTTCCGGCTGACGCACGATACCTTCCACCATCATCTCGCGGGCGAGGACACTCTGTTCCCCGAGCGCACCGGGCTGGTGCACATTTCCGGCGTGGAGGATGCGGCGCTGCCGGTGTCCGACATGCGCGACAGCCACCGCGTGCTGGTCGGGCCGAAGGACCGGCTGGGCAATATCGCGCAGCTCAAGGCGCTGCGCGCCGCCGGCTATGATGGGCCGATGTCGTTCGAGCCGTTCGCGGCCGAGCTGCGGACGCTCCCCGATCCGGCGCGGGCCATCGCCGACAGCATGCAATTCATCCGCGCCTGGCTTTCGTAGCGGACAGATCTCAGACCACCGACCGAAAAGAGCTCACATCATGACCATCCGTTTCGCCCTGCTGGGCGCCGGCCGCATCGGCAAGGTTCACGCCAAGGCGATCACCTCGAACTCCGCGGCCAGGCTGGTCGCCGTCGCCGACGCCATGGAGGCGGCGGCCAAGGCGATCGCCGAGCAATATCGCTGCGAGGTGCGCAGCATCGACGCCATCGCTGCCGCCAGGGACATCGACGCGGTGGTGATCTGCACGCCCACCGACACGCACGCCGATCTGATCGAGCAGTTCAGCAAAGCCGGCAAGGCGATCTTCTGCGAAAAGCCGATCGACCTCAGCGTCAAGCGGGTGAAGGACTGCCTCAAGGTGGTGGCCACCAACAAGACGACGCTTATGGTCGGGTTCAACCGCCGGTTCGATCCGCATTTCATGGCGGTACGGGCGGCGATCGATGCCGGCGAGATCGGCGAGGTTGAGATGGTGACGATCGTGTCGCGCGATCCGGGCGCGCCCCCGATCGAGTACGTCAAGCGCTCGGGCGGCATTTTCCGCGACATGACCATCCACGATTTCGACATGGCGCGGTTCCTGCTCGGCGAGGACATCGAGACGGTGTCGGCGCAGGCCTCGGTGCTGGTCGACAAGGCGATCGGCGAGGCTGGCGACTACGACAGCGTTTCAGTGATGCTGTCGACGGCGTCGGGCAAGCACGCCACCATCTCCAACTCGCGCCGCGCCACTTATGGATACGACCAGCGCATCGAGGTACACGGCTCGGTCGGCTCGGTCGCGGCGGAGAACCAGCGGGCGGTGTCGATCGAGGTCGCCAACGCCCGCGGCTACACCCGGCCGCCGCTCTACGATTTCTTCATGACGCGCTACACGCAGGCCTACGCCAACGAGATCGCGACCTTCATCGATGCCATCGGCGGCAAGGCCAAGGCCTCGCCGAGCGGCGAAGACGGGCTGATCGCTCTGGCGCTGGCGGACGCGGCGGTGAAGTCGGTGAAAGAGGGCCGCGCGGTGAAGGTGAGCGAGGTGCTGGGG
>JAEWCE010000156.1 GCA_023390785.1 Pseudomonadota bacterium | reverse complement strand
AGGTAGAGCGCATTGCGCGTCGTGGTCTCGATCGGGGCATTGCCGAACACCGCGGTGATGCCGACCAGCTCGACCTCGGGGTGCCGCGCCAGCAGCAGCAGCGCCATCGCGTCGTCGACCCCGGGATCGGTGTCGTAGAGAATCTTCTGTGCCATCACAGCGAGTGTATCTTCACCGCCTCGGCTTTGTCCCACGCCACCGAATTGGTGAGCGGCAATCCGAACTGCTTTTCGGAGATCTCGAACACGTCGCCGGCTTGGGTTGTGATGCCGTCGGCAAAGCTCAGCGTCGCCGTGCCGAACATGTGCACGTGCACGTCGCCCGGCTGCCGGAACAGCGCGTACTTGAAATGGTGGTGCTCGAGATTGGCGATGGTGTGGGACATGTTGTCTTCGCCCGAAAGGAAGGGCTTCTCCCAGACCACCTTGCCCTTGCGCAGGATGCGCGAGGTGCCGCTGACATTGCCGGGCAGCGGCCCGAGCCTCAGCTCCGGCCCGAACGAGCACCAGCGCAGCTTGGAATGCGCCAGCCACAGATAGTTCACCCGCTCGGTCACGTGGTCGGAGAACTCATTGCCCAGCGCAAAACCGACGCGGAACGGCCGGCCCTTCTTGTCGATCACATAGATGCCCGCCATCTCGGGCTCTTCGCCCGCGTCCTTGGCGAAGGCCGGGGAGGGGATCGGCGCGCCCGGCGCCGCCACGATCGTGCCGTTGCCCTTGTAGAACCATTCGGGCTGCACGCCCTCCTGGCCCTTGGCCGGCTTGCCGCCCTCCAGCCCCATGCGGAACATCTTCATCGAATCGGTGAGCGGCGCCTCGGCTGCCTGCTGGTTCGCCTTGTGCATGGCATCGCGCGTCGACGCCGACCCCAGATGCGTCAGGCCCGTGCCGGTCACGTAGAGATGCGCCGGGTCGGGATGGTCGATCGGCGGCAGCAGCCGGCCTTCCTTGAGCAGCGCCGCCGGATCGATCGCCCGGCCCAGCCCCTTGTCGCCCACCAGCGCCTTGAGCTTCACGCCGTCGGCGGCCGCCTTCAGCGCCAGCCGATAGACGCTGTCGGCGCCCTTCACCACATGCGCCTTGCCCTTGTCGATCGCGCCCACCGCGCGGCCACCATTGTCCTTGGTGAACTGGATCAGGTTCATCGTCCGCTCCTCCCGAGTGACGGCACTAACCCCAATGCTGCCCCTTTACGCAAGGGCTCATTAGTATGATTTTTATCAAGGCTGGCGGACCCGCCCTCGGGCTCTCTATGATTGGTCGGCGGCGAGGGCGGAACAATGCTCGGAACATCGGTGGTCGTGCTGCTGGGCAATGTCGGCGGGGCGGCGCTGATGGCGCGGTTCGGCCTGCCCTCGGCCGTGCCGCTCATCGGCCGCAAGGACAGCGACAACTCCGTCCTCGGCATCCTCGGCCTCGTCCTCTTCGTCACCAGCATCGCCATCCGCGTGACGGCGGTGATGAGCGGCGGCCTGGTGTGAGTCCAATCTCTCGATCCGCATGGGCCGCCGGTTCACGTGCGTGACCAATGCGTTCTCAAAGAAGATCGACAATCACGTCGCGATGCTGGCGTTGTACTTCACGTTCTACAACTTCTGCCGCATCCATAAGACGCTCCGCGTCACGCCCGCGATGGCGGCAGGGATCGACACGATTGTTCACGAGATGGATGGGTGGTCGGCATGATCGACGCGGTTGCGCCCAAGCCGAATCGTCCGGGGCGCTACAAGCAGCCAAAGGCGATTGATACCGCCGACTGCTTCAACAAGAGTGTGACATCGGAAATGGCCGACACCCGGAAGCCCCGCGACTAGCGGCCACGCTTAGAGGGCTTAGATAGGCCATCGGTGTTAGCTAGCGAACGAGGGCGAGGCGAATCGAATAGATCGGGCTCGGGCTGCGGAACACGCCAGCCGCGACGCTCCACGAGCAAAATTATGCCCGCTCCTACAACGATCAAGACCGGCAGAATGAAGAACGCGAACAGCTGGAGATCAGTCATGTTCAACACCTCCCAGCGCCACCCTCGCCAGTATATGTAGCGCAACCGCTACCAAAAGCCAGATTATTGCGCCTGCGACGTAAACCCATACCGTTGCTGGATGTTCCGGTGGAAGATAGAGCGCACCGGCTACAGGAGCGAAAACACCTACCGTGAGACAGGATGTTGAGGCGCGGTCGAATGACCCGGCAAGAAGCCTCGCCCGTTCGCTTTGCGCTGACGCCATCTACTTCCCCCACAAATGGAAAATAGCGCGGCAGGAACTGAGACACTACCCCAATTCGCCTCTTGACGATTTGGAAACAAAATGAGAACAAAGTAGGCACATACACCGCACGCGCCGACGCGCTTTCCGCCTGTCACCTGGCATGGAATAAGGGAGAATCTCTATGGCTGCTGCAGCCGCACCGCTTCGCGTAATCGAGGGTTCCATGGACAAGGACAAGGCGCTTGCCGCCGCGCTCAGCCAGATCGAGCGCAATTTCGGCAAGGGCACCGTGATGAAGTTCGACCAGGGCGCGATCGTCCAGGTCGAGGCCATCTCCACCGGATCGCTCGGGCTCGACATCGCGCTGGGCATCGGCGGCCTGCCGCGCGGCCGCATCATCGAAGTGTTCGGGCCGGAAAGCTCGGGCAAGACCACGCTGGCCCTGCACGTCGTGGCCGAGGCGCAAAAGAACGGCGGCATCTGCGCCTTCGTCGATGCCGAGCACGCGCTCGATCCGGTCTATGCCAAAAAGCTCGGCGTCAAGGTCGACGAGCTGCTGATCAGCCAGCCCGATTCGGGCGAGCAGGCGCTCGAGATCGCCGACACGCTGGTGCGCTCCGGCGCCATCGACGTGCTGGTGGTCGATTCGGTCGCCGCGCTCACCCCCAAGGCCGAGCTCGAGGGCGAGATGGGCGACGCGCTCCCCGGCCTGCAGGCCCGCCTGATGAGCCAGGCCATGCGCAAGCTCACCGCCTCGATCTCCAAGTCGAAGGCCATGGTGATCTTCATCAACCAGATCCGCATGAAGATCGGCGTCATGTACGGCTCGCCGGAAACCACCACCGGCGGCAACGCCCTGAAGTTCTACTCCTCGGTACGCCTCGATATCCGCCGCATCGGCGCCATCAAGGAGCGCGAGGAGGTCATCGGCAACCAGACCCGCGTCAAGGTGGTCAAGAACAAGCTCGCCCCGCCGTTCCGCCAGGTCGAGTTCGACATCATGTATGGCGAAGGCATCAGTAAGACCGGCGAATTGCTCGACCTCGGCGTCAAGTCCGGCGTCGTCGAGAAGTCCGGCGCCTGGTTCTCCTACGACAGCCAGCGTCTCGGCCAGGGCCGCGAAAACGCCCGCCAGTTCCTCAAGGATAACCCGCAGATTTCCGACGCCATCGAGGCTTCGGTGCGCGAAAGCTCGGGCCTGCTCAACGAGGCTCTGCTCTCGGGTCCCGAAGGCGACGAAGCCGCCGACAACGAATAGGCCCCTGGGCCACGGGATTGAGGTCGTCACGGGCCTCGGTCGAGAGCGGCGGGACGTCCTCGCCGCTCTCTTTGTTTGCGCCACGCCGTCCCGCGGCGCCGTTGGTCGATCGGCCCCCCGCATCGAATCGCCTGCACGCTCCCGCCGGCACGTCTATCCTCGGCGTGGCGCCGCAAAATCCCAGGCGGTCCGGCGCCTTTGGAGGTTTGTTGTGGCAGCGAAATCCACGTGCTTTGCCGCGGGTGTATAGTCTCTCCATCTGCCCGCGGCGGTACGG
>JAEWCE010000350.1 GCA_023390785.1 Pseudomonadota bacterium | reverse complement strand
CTCGAATACCGACCAGTTATAGATGACGTCGAATTTTCCGAGGGTCTCAGCGAGATTATCGTCGGGAGCCACGCGCAGAGGCTGCAGGTTCCTTGGGAGACTTTGCAGTTTCAATTGACGCTGCGCATATGGCAGACAATTTTTCAATCTCCGGCTGTATTTCCACTCCGACTACACGAGCGGCGCCATGTCGTAGGGCCACTCCCATGGCCATCGTCCCCTCGCCGCAGCCGAAATCCAGTATGTCCTTCCCCGCGAGTCCTCCGTACGGACTGGTCCAATCCTGGATAATGTTCGGCACGTCGAGGAATTTTACACGGTATTCAGGATCTGTGATTGCTTCCACCGACCAATCTTGCATGGACTACTCTCCGGGCCCCAGCGTTGGACTAGTATTGCCTTTACGAGGGGGAATGTGCAACTGGCAGCCTGGAACTGAGCCGACTAGTGCGGTGTATATTGAGGTCCCTTAATGGTTCATTGGTCGCGCTAGCATGGATACTTTGACAGGATTACCCAGCAGCTCTCGCAATGTGGCGTCACCGCCAGTCGAGGTTGCCATCTCAGCTGCCGTATTCACCGCGGCTCTTACCTTGGTCGCGCAGACGATCGTCTTTGTCTCCGGCCATCAATACGCCGTTCCGATCTTCGACGGCATCTTTGACAAGCTCCGCATGAACGCGTGGCTCGACGGAGAAACGTCCCCGTGGGCCTATTTCTTTGCCCACCACAACGAACACGTCATCACAACGACACGCCTCGTTTCGACCATCGACTACTTTCTCTTTGATGGTCAGGAGCGCTTGCAGGTGGCGATCTCCTTCGCCTGTCAGGCAGCAATCGCCTTCATTGTAACCTGGCAGTTATGGTCACCGGAGGATCGGCCGAGGTATCTGGTCGCTGGCACTCTTGGAATCCTGCTTCTTGCGGCCGTGAACGGCAATTTCCTGTACACTTTCCTTATCCCGTTCCAGGTGCAGCACGCGATTGCCGCGTTGATCGTCACCATCTCCGCATTTGCGATCTCTCGGATCGAGACATTATCCCCGCGAGGTGTCCTGCCCGTTCTTCTGTGCGCGGCCTTACTGTCGATCACCGTCGGAAGCGGCCCCTCGATTTTGCTGGCAATGTTCGTGATCGCTGTCGTCCAGCGCTGGGGATGGAAAGAAGTTGTCTTCACGGGCGTGCTTGCGGCCGCCCATCTGGCTTTTACGTTGGCGACCACACCGACGACGGGAAGTAGATCGTTTTCGCCGGTCGAGATTACTGAGTTCGTTGCCGTCTACCTGGGCTCCCCGATGACCCGCCTGGATGCTTGGCCGGCCCCACTGCTCGTTGACCTGCCGCACGTTTGGCGTGTCCTACTGATAGGCGGCTTTGTTATGATGGCTGGGGCGGCGTTCTTCGTCGTTCGTCTGTTCCGCCCACGCTTTGGCGGCCGGCTTGGAACCTTCGGTCTATCGCTCTTCGGCATCGTCGCTGTTACCGGTCTCGCCGCGGCGATCTCGCGGGCGCAGTTCGGCGTCTTTGAAGGCGGCAGCAAAAAGTACGCTTCGTTCGCTGTGCTCGGCTGGATCGCAGTCTTCGTCATGGCCTGGGCCTCTTGCAACGCGGTCTTGATCGGCAAGTCGTGGAGGCCTTGGCTTGTGGCCGGTCTCGCGGCGATAATTCTTCCCCTCTCCTATCTTGGCTTCGCCTCTGAATCCTCCATCTGGGAGAAGGCGGTTGGAAGAAATTGGGAAGCCGCATCGGCTGCCTGGTCCAGCAGCGATTTGACCGGACCACTTGGCGACCTCTATCGAGACTGGCCCCAGCTTGCGAAGTTTCTTTTTCATGAGCGAAGCCACGGTAAAGGCCTGTACGGCATTTTTCCGGCCAGCTACGTCCAGCCAGCCAACGAGATCCTAGGCTCGCGCACCGAGGTCACATGTCGTGGTGAAGTTCAGACCGTGGCTCCGGCCGGAGGAGAGCATCCAGGCGTCTTTAATGAGAATGGCACGCTGGTCACGACCGAGGGCTGGGCGGTCCTCGATGGTCACTCGCAACCCGCGTTCGTCCTCGCTGTCGACACCAATGGTCACATCGATGGAGTCGCACCATTCTCTCGCTCAAGCTCCAGGGCTGAGGAGTGGCTGGGGCAGAGCGCGTCGCATGCGGGGTGGTTCGGTTACGCGAGAGTTCCGTCGGTTTCCGGCCTAACGTTCTTTGTCCTGACGAACGATGGGCACGGATATTGCCTCCTGGGTGGGGCTGGAAACGTCCGAATGTAGGATCAATGCGGCGTATAGTTCGCGGTCACCGTGCCAGTGCAGGTGATATGTTGATCTCCGATGAGGTTGGGGAAGGCGAGCCGCGGTTCTTGTGGTGCTGGCGGATTTATTGAGAACGACTATTATTGTCGTCATCAAATGGTGCTTATGGACATCCGAATAGTGGCGAGAACCGAGGCCCTTGGCCGCTATGATTCAGTGCAATTCTTGCGGTTTGCCGCCGCGACCGCAGTTGTTGTGCATCATCTTTCAACTGCCCTTGGCAGTCCGATAAACGTATTTGCCGCCGGCGTGGATGTGTTCTTCGTAATCTCCGGGTTCGTCATGGCGGTGACGACAAGTTCCCGCGATTCTGCTGCAGCTTTCTTCAAGCGCCGCCTCATCCGGATTTACCCCATATATTGGCTCGCAACGGCGGCGTACATACTGTTCAAGTTTGCCGCTTGGGGAGACATCCCTGCTATAGAAGACGCCGTTCGTTCCGCACTACTATTGCCGCAATTGGGCGTCCAATGGCACCCAATTTACTTTCCTGCATGGACGCTCGTTTACGAAGTGGCGTTCTACGTGCTGTTCGCCGGGCTGCTTCTGATCGCGCCACGCAACTTCAAGACTCTCTCCTTGGTGGCGCTCATCGCTCTGGCAAGCGTCAATATCACGGCGCCAGGAGGGCAAGCCTACTTAGCGTCCAATCTGTTGTTAGAGTTTGCCTTCGGTATTTTCATCGGGATGACCGTGCGCTTCGAAGCCGACCGACCCGGTCTCGGCCTTATCATCTGCATTTGCGGTGTGCTTCTCTTTGCTGCGAACTGGTCAAGCGCCGCCACCGCGCGCCCGATTGGCTGGGGCCTGCCGGCGATGCTCATCGTGTTCGGATGCATCAGAATGGAGAGCCTCCGATTTTTCCACCATCGCGTTCCGATACTGCTAGGTGATGCAAGTTACTCGATCTACCTAACCCACATCACTGTGATCCAGGCCGTGCACTTCTACTCGGCCCGCCTGTTCGGATGGGCCATTGACAACAGTATCGCTGCGACGATCTTTATCGTTTTCCCCGCTACGCTATTGGTTGGCGTGACAGTCCATGTGGCAATCGAGCGTCCACTGCTGCACTGGCTCCGCCGCCTGACCTCTCGGCGTCCTACTTTGGCTGCTGCGACCTCTTGAGATGATCCTCTTGCATCTGCGCGGGCGCCGTGAGCGCCGAGTGTAGGACTGGCATAACGTTCGCCACCTCTCGCCAAGGGCGCTGACTCAGGTACTCGAATAACTCCGAGACTAGCCCGCGTGGGAGGATCAGCGGTTGCTCAGCATCCGTCTGCTTCTGGTGGTCTGCCATTTCTATGCTCCGATAAGTCCGTGACTGGTGAGTGCTGCCTGAAGCGCCATAACGCGTCCGGCAAGCTGTGCAAGAGTGACCGTGGAGGTCGCGTATGAGGTGGCCTTGTCACTGGATCCCGTCATTGCGGTCCACCCGGTGTCCCGGCCCTGAACCACCTGCACGCCGGCAACCTTCAGGCTACCCGTCGAAGGGATGTAGAGACCATTGTCGGCCCCGAACTGGAACAACGATCCTCCCGAGGACAAGATCACTTTGCTCGCGCCGGTGTTGTACTCGAGGTAGGATGAGCCAACAGCGGATGCAAACTGCGAACCCGCTGTGGCGTTGAGATAAACGCGCTGACCGCCCTTCATGGCAATGGCCCCCGACGAATAGGAGCCTGCGGTAAGATCGAGCCCAAATTTCCAACTTCCGACCGGCTCGAAGGCTACGTCGGCGGCGGCCGCGCCAGAGCTGTTCGGCCTGAACCCTACCCAGAAGTTGTTCGCATACGAGCCGGTAGCAGCCTGCGCACGGGCCATGTTCAGCACCACGCCGATCCCGGCAACATCGTGGCCATTGTCCACGATGTTTATCTCAACGGGGTTGAGATAAACGCCATCGACGTTGGTGTCGACCTGTCCCGTAAAGATGCCAGCGGCGTTGTTTAACAGGCAGTCCGTCACACCGGAGACGGCGGCATTAATGGTCGCCCCGCCCCAGAATGCGCCCGTGTAGTTTGGCTGCGCTGACGCATTGTTTACATCGATCGCGTGAGCAATCACGGCGGCGCCAGCACCCCCGCCTAAGGTCCCGCCGTACCCACTCTCATTGCGCAAATAGGTATAGATCGCGCTGAGCTCGCGGTACTGATGGTAAGCGCCGTCGGTATCCCATGCCGTATTTGATCCGGTCACGCGATGGTAAATCGGAAGCTGAGAGCCGCTCCAATCTCCGTCGAAAATCTGATCGAATGCGGTAGTGTTGCCACGCGCGGGGCGGGCAGAGATCGTTGAAAAGTACCGTGCCCGCTTACGGCTATTCGTATCGACAGAGTAGCCATTGCCAAAATATCGACCGATTGGGGCGAGGTGGCTCCGAGTATCCTTGAACGCTCCCGTCGGCACGTAGATTGCGGCGCCAACTGCCTCTGCCGCCGCCTCAGCCGTGTTGTTGCTCGTGACGCCATCACCAACTCCGCCGTAGTCGACGAGGCTGTTCCAGTCGCTGAGCTTGCTGTTCAGAGAGCGCGCAACAGCACCCGCTGCCGCTCGGATAAACTCGGTGCTGTTGGGCTGAACCTGAATCGTACTCGGTGCCGTCGCCCATGTCCCCGCCGTCGCCTGCGTATTGATCAGCTTACCGATCTTGCGGATCGGGACGTTGCTGCGTGCGGTCGTCGAATAGAGCGTGCTGCCATCGTCCGAGGCCGTGTCGAGAACGGTTGTCGACTGCCGGTCGCTGTCCCCGAAGTCCTTGCCGGAGATCGCGAGCTCGACAGTTCCGGCATTGTCCAGCGCGTAGAGGTAGAGGTTCGCCGCCGTGGCGTTGCTCTGCCCCAATGTCGCGCCGCTGGGGACGGTGAGCGACAATGCCCCCGTCACCTTGCGCTGATTGAACGCGCCGCTGCTGAGCGTCGAAGAACGGAAGCCAATCGTGACCGGGAGGGACGATGTTGCATCTGTCGAGCCGTCCGCCTGCTTAGGCGCCACAGTGAGGGCACCTAGCGCGCCGTCAGCCAAAGTGGCTCGCCATTCCTCTCGGTCAGCGATGTGTGCCAGGCGGAGCCTCAGGAGATCACCCCCTCGGCTACGCCCGATCTCTGGAAAGGCTTCACCTACCGCTTGATAAAGCCACCCTTGAGGGTTGCTCCGAGTTAACTCTACAAACTTCGTTTAAGAGCCCCAAGTCAGGGCGTATCGGAATAACGGCATAAGAATTCGACCAAGTGCGTCCGTTAGCCGGGCACGGCTAGCCGACGATAACGACCGCGTTGATGAGGTTCAACCGTATCGCGCTGCGCCATATGCCGTCGACCGCAGTTCGGTTATAGCGAGCAGCACGATGGAGCAGCGTTTCCTCGAATGACGGGCCAGGCAATCTTCATTTCCGGGCCGATCGGTGCTGGGAAAACAACACTCGGACGTGCCGTCGCAACACGGCTCGACGGTAAATTCTTTGATGGCGACGATTACGCAGTCCATTCGAAGCCTTGGTACGCCTCTAGCCTTAGTACCAATAGAAGGATTGCCGATGCCGTGTTGTCGGCGTTGCGCACGGAGCGAATAGCCGTCGTCGCCTATCCGCTACGGCAAGCCAATTATGTGTATTTTCGTCGACGGGTAACAGAGGCAGGTCACCGCGTGGTGTTCGTTACACTGCGCGCCTCGATCAAATCGATCCTCGGTCCATCACGAGGGCGATTGTTTGACGCTGACGAGGAGCGGCGTGCTGCCGAAATGATCCAACAAGGTTACGCGGATCGTCCATTCAGCGATCTTATTGTCGACACAGACATCGCCAGCTTTGGCGAGACTGTCGATATGCTGCTCCTCAAGCTGCAAGCCAGGAATGACTCGGAGGTCTGCTTTGGGGCAACAGCGGACCCACGTTCTACCCGCTATCCCCCTAATACAAATACTCGTGAACGGCTACACCGCCGCGCCACCGTTGAGCGTGCCAAATCCGTGCCAAATTTTGCGGAGGGACTATCTAAGTGCTGGAGCGGGTGAAGGGAATCGAACCCTCGTCGTAAGCTTGGGAAGCTTCTGCTCTGCCATTGAGCTACACCCGCAGCGGTTTGCTTCTTACTGGAGATGGCGGACGGGAGCAACTGGTCGGAGGGGGCGGAGGCCGTGGCGCCGTCGGCCAGGCGATCCCGATCCCGATCGGGATCGCGATTCGGCGGATCTGGCGTGCTGTTCCCCCACGAGTTTCCCGACCCAGCCGGCTCTTACTCCAGTTCCACCAGCATGGCCCTATCGCGCAGCTCCATGCCGAATCCGGGGCGGGTGCCGAGTTTCAGCTTGCCCTGGTCCGGCATCGCCTCGCCGACAAACAGCTCGCCGAAGACGGGCATGATGGATTGGCCGTCGGGGCTGGCCGCGACGTATTCGCAGAAGGCGGGGCCGGTCTGGCTGGCGATGAAGTGGTAGGAGTACGGCCCGCTGCCGTGGGGGACCACCGGAATGTCGTAGGCGGCAGCGTGGGCGGCGATCTTCAGCAGCTCGGTCATGCCGCCGACCCACATCACGTCGGGCTGGAGGATATCGATGGTGCGTTCCTCGATCAGCCGGCGGAAACCGTAGCGGGTGTATTCGTGCTCGCCGGTGGTCCATTTCAGCGTCGGGTGCGCCTGCTTGATCTGGCGGTAGCCCTCGACATCCTCGGGCGAAAGCACCTCCTCCCACCAGTTGATGTCTAGATCGCGGCAGGCATCGGCCAGACGGATGGCATATTGCGCATCGAGCGACATGTAGCAATCGACCATCAGCGGGAACTCCGGGCCGATGGCGGCGCGGTGCTGGCGCAGGAAGTCGATATTGGCGCGAAGGCCCGCCTCGCCGTCGAAATGGCTGTGCGGCAGCGGCACCTTGGCGCCCCAGAAGCCCATGGACTTGATGGCGCCGGCGTCCGGGCCGGTGCAGTAGAACGTGATTTCGTCGCGGCTCAATCCGCCGATCAGATTGTACACCGGCTCGTTGCGGAGCTTGCCGTTCAGATCCCACAGGGCGAGGTCGACAGCGCTGATGGCCATGATCGGCAGGCCCTTGCGGCCGTACGGCAGCGAGGCGCGGTACATCTGGTCCCAGATGCGGTTGAGGTTGCGCGCATCCTCGCCGACGAGGAAGCGGCTGAAATGGTGCTTGATCAGCCACGCCGCAGGCATGCCGCCCGAGCCGGTGGCGACGCCCACCGTGCCGTCTTCGGCTTCGATCTCGACCACCAGCGAGCTCAGCACGCCGATGCCCCAGCTCGACCGGCGCTCGCGATACTTCGCGTAGCCCGACATGGGGTTGGAAATCAGCGTGTCGACGAGCCAGTGCCTGGCCTCGCCCGGCTTGAAATAGGTGCCGGCCCGAGCCGAAGGGGCCATGGTATGGACGCGCACCGCCTTGATGGTGAAGGGGGCGCTCACTTGAGATAGAACACGCGCTGCAGCGGAATCTGTACCGGCTCGTTGTCGGCATTGGTCGCCATGATATCGGCCATATGCGCCCACCAGCGTTTCATGATCTCGGTATCGGGCAGCTTGTCCATGCCATGGTCGTCGGTGCGGGTCAGGATACCGAACAGATGGTTGGCCTCGGGGTCGAGCCAGATGGAATAGTCGGACACGCCCGCCTCCTTCAGCGCCTTGACGAGCTCGGGGAAGATCTCGTCGTGGCGCTTGCGGTATTCGCGCGCCTGGCCGGGAAACAGGTTCATGCGGAAAGCGATCTGCTCGGACATAGTCGGTTCCTCAGGATGCGGTGCGGGCCTTGGTCAGTGCCGTGGACATGGCGGTGATGGTGGTGTCGCGCACATGTTCGAGATGGCGACGATAGGCGTCGACGGCGGCGGCGGCATTGCGCTCCAACACCGCGGTTGCGACCTCGATGTGTTGGCTCACCGAGATTTCAATGTTGCCGGGGATCGCACTTGCGACGCGTCGCACGTCGAGGCCAATGTCGTACAACCCCTGCGCCAGCGCACTCAGCAGCCGGTTCTGCGCCGCGTCGTTGAGCGACTGGTGGAACTCGATGTCGAGCAGGCGGAAGGCCACCGCGTCGTGGAAGAACGCCCGGCCGTCGACGGCGTGCTGCATGATGCGGGCGCGCTGCTCGGGCGTGGCGCGCTCGGTGCATAGGCGCACCAATTCGCAATCGACCACGGCGCGCGCCTCGAAATGCTCGTGCACGTCATAATCGCTCACCGAGAGCATGACGTTGAACGGCGCGATCAGCCGGCTCGGCGACAGGTCGGTGACGGTGTAGCGGCCGCCCTGCCGGCTCTCCAGAACGCCCATCAAGGTCAGCGCCTTCAGTGCCTCGCGCAACGGCGGCCGCGAAATGCCGAACGCGATGCCCATCTGCGCCTCGGTCGGCAGACGGTCACCCGACTTGAGGTTGCCCGACTTGATCATGGCGAGAATGCGATTGGCGACCTGCTCGGAGATCGAGCGACGCTCGAGCGCGCCGCCGCCGAAATCGGTCTTCCGGGCGGCGCGCGCCGAATCAATCAGCTCGGCGAACGCATCGGCGGTACCACCAGCCGTATCCAGAACCACTGCCTTCGCCTTGTCCGCCACGACGCCCTCACAGCTCCAGGCGATAGAAGTCGATGGCGTTGTCGCGATAGATGCGGCGCGTCTCGGCCTCGGTCAGGCCGAGATCGGCGAAAGCCTCGTCGAGCACGTCGACCCATTCGGTCAGATTGGTGGACTGCAGCAGGATGGGATAATCGCCCGCATAGATGGTGCGCTCGGGCCCGAAGGCGTCGAGCGTTGCTTCGATATAGGGACGCAGATCGGCCCGCGTCCAGTTCGGGCCGGCATAAGGCGGCAGGTCGGAAAGCTTGACCCGCATGTTCGGATAGCGCGCGAGGTCGGACATGTCGTCGCGAAACTGCGCGATGGCGCCCTGCCTGATGCCGGGCTTGCCGCAATGGTCGAGAATCATCGGCACGCCGGAGCTGATCTTCGGCACCCACTCGCGGATGATGTCCATCTGCGTGTAGTTGGGGTTGATGTCGAACGTCCAGCCGAACTTCTCCAGCAGGTTCACGCCGTCGATGAAGCCGGGGCTGAGGGTCAACGCGCGCGGATTGGCATCGAATTCCATGATGCGGCGGATGCCGCCGACGAGCGGATGGCGATCGCGCATCTCGGTCAACATGGGTTCGACCCGGGCGCCCCATTCGAGCGGCGCCATGGCGATGATGCGGCGGATACGGGGATCGCGCGCAGCTTCGTCCTCGACGAACTCGACTTCCTCGATGTACTGGCCGCCCCCCTCCCAGAAATCGGCGTAGCACTCGAGAAACACCATGGCTTCGACGTCGAGCGTGCCGCAGTCGCGCTGGTAGTCCTCGACATGATAGGGGTGGCCGAACAACGGGCTGCCCTCAAAGGCCGAGTATCTGAGCCGCGTCTGGTCCCAGATGTGCAGGTGCGTGTCGATGATGGGGAAATCGGGCATTCAGGCCACACCCTCAACAGTTGCTTCCAACCACCAAATCATCCCCGCGAAGGCGGGGATCCAGCGCCACCGGAGCTGCGACGGGCGGGG
>JAEWCE010000329.1 GCA_023390785.1 Pseudomonadota bacterium | reverse complement strand
GCCAGATGGTGCGCCCCGGTTTTCGCTACTCGCTACTCGCTACTCGCTACTCGCTACTCGCTACTCGCTACTCGCTACTCGCTACTCGCTACTCGCTACTCGCTACTCGCTACTCGCTACCGGAGTGCTGCTCGCAATGACCGTCACCATCCATTTCCACGGCGCCTCCGGCACCGTGACCGGCTCGTGCTACCGCATCGTCCATCCCAAGGGGCAGTTCCTCGTCGATTGCGGCATGTTCCAGGGCAACAAGACGGTCCGTGACCTCAACTACAAGCCGCTGCCCTTCGACCCCAGGGCCATCGACTTCCTGCTGCTGACGCATGCCCATATCGACCACGCTGGCCTGCTGCCCAAGCTCACCCGCTTCGGCTACCGCAAGCCGATCTGGAGCACGGCGCCGACCGGCGGACTGCTGGAATACCTGCTGCCCGACGCCGCCGGTATCCAGGAGAGCGAGGCCGAGTACGAAACCCGCAAGCGCGGCCGCAAGGGCAATGCCCCGCTGGAGCCGCTCTACACGCTGGAGGACGCCAGCCAGGCGCTGGATCTGCGCAAAGCGGTGGACTACGAACAGTGGATCGAGCCCGGCCAGGGCGTCCGGGCCCGCTACTGGAACGCCGGCCACATCCTCGGTTCCGCCTCGATCGAGGTCGAGGTCGAAGACGAAGGCGGCAAGAGCGTGACCATCCTGTTCTCCGGCGATCTCGGGCCGGACGAAAAGGTGTTCTACAAGGCCCCGAACGCGCCGGCGGGCTTTGACTACATCCTGAGCGAATCCACCTATGGCGGACGCGAGCGGCCACCCTATACGCTCGACCAGCGCCGCGAGGCGCTGAAGACCGAGATCAACGATGCGCTCGGCCGCGGCGGCAACCTGGTGATCCCCACCTTCGCCGTCGAGCGCAGCCAGGAGCTGCTGCACGACATTGGACTGCTGATCAAGAACAAGGAAATCGCCCCCTCGCGCGTCTTCCTCGACAGCCCCCTCGCCAGTAAGGTCACCGCCGTCTATCGCAAATACGAGTCGATGTTCGAGGACGTCGAGCTCAACGCCGCCGAGCTGTTCAACGATCCGAGCTTCCGCATCGTCGAGGCGGTCGACGAAAGCAAGGCCATCAACCAGGTCAAGGGCGGCGCCATCATCATGTCGGCCTCCGGCATGTGCGACGCCGGCCGCATCAAGCACCACCTCGTCAACAATTTGCCGCGCAGCAACGCCACGGTGCTGTTCGTCGGCTACCAGGCGCCGGGCACGCTCGGCCAGATCATCCTGTCGGGCTCCAGGGCGGTGCGCATCTTCGGCGACGAGATTCCGGTGCGCGCCCGCATCCGCTCCATGGGCAATTACTCCGCCCACGCCGACCATTCCGAGCTCATGGCCTGGATCACCGAGCGTCTGCCGGCCCACGGCGCAATCTTCCTGACCCACGGCGAGGACGAGGAGCGCACGGCACTGCGCAATGCCCTGCTCGCCTCCGGCGTTGCCGGCGACCAGGTGATCATGCCGCTGCTCGACGATGCGGTGGAGTTGCACGCCGGCGGGCAGCGCACCGTGGTCGCCCCGCAGCAGCGCCGCATGGACCTCAACCAGATCAACGCCGATTGGTACAATGCCTATTCGAGCTTCATGATCGACCTCTCCAACCGGCTGCAGCATGCGCCCACCGACGCGGCGCGCATGAACCTGCTGGTCGGGCTGAAGGACAAGCTCGGCGTACCGCCGGTGGTCCCCACTCCGACGCCGGTCACCCCGGTCAAGGCGACTGGAACGATCGTCCACGAAGAGGCAGGCGAGGACTGAGCCGCGCCTCAGCCTCGCGGCCTGAGGAAGCGCGCCAGCCACTGCGACAGCACGATGGCCGGCAGGATCACGCCGAAGGTCGTGCGGATGCCCAGATTGGTCGCCACCCAGCCCAGCGCCGCCGGCGAGGCCAGCATGATGAGCTGCACCGCCAGCGTCAGCGAGGCGACGTTCTGCGATGACGGCCTGTCGCCCAGCCGCGCCGCCGCCGAGGTGGTGAGCGGGTACGAGACGCACACGCCCACTCCGACCAGCAGGAAGCCGGCGAGCGCCACGTAGAGGTTGGGCGCCAGGGTCACCAGCAGGCAGCCGGTGAAGGCCGCAATGTTCAGCGCCCGCGCCACCCGCACCGGCCCGTGCCGGCTGACGAGACCGTCGGCGCTGAGCCGGCCGACACTCTGCGCCAGAAGGAACACCGGCAGCGTCAGCGTATCCACCCACCCCGGCGCCGCGAAGCTGTCGCGCATGTAGATCACCGACCAGTTGCGCAGCGAGCCTTCGAGCAGGTTGGGCCCGATGGTGAAGGCGACGAGCAGCAGGATGGGCAGCGTCGGCAGCGACAGCCGGCGCACCGTCTGCGCCGTATGTGGCCGTGGTGCCGCCGGCTCCAGCCCCAGCGTCACCCACAGTGCGATCGGCACCAGCGGCGCCGCCAGCAGGCCCATATGCATCAGCGGGCTCAGGTGCAGGCCCGTTGCCAGCGTGCCGAGCAGCGTCGCCAGCAGGTAGCCGACGCTCCACAGGCCGTGGCAGGAGTTCATCACCCGCTGCGCCGCCGCCGCTTCGATGCGGTCGGCCTCGATGTTCATCGCCATGTTGGGCAGCGAATAGAACAGCGCATAGACGATAAAGACCGCAAACAGCACCATCGCATTCGGCATTGCCGCGAGCAGCGCCGTGGCCACCGGCAGGCCGGTGAGCCCGACCACCAGGATCGGCCGCGTGCCGATGGCTTCGAGCACCTGGCTGCCGAACAGGAACACCAGCATCGAGCCGATCGGAAAGCCGAGAAACACCAGCCCTAGCGTCGCCGCATCGACGCCGAGCGCGTGCTGGATGTCGGCGATGTGCGAATACAGCCCGCCCGAGCTCAGGGCATGGAGGAAGAACACCGCCCGGATGCGGTTGTATCGGCTGAGCAGCATCAGGACGCAGTGCCGTCCGTCTGCGGGTCCATCAATTGATGCACGCGGTCGGCGCCCAGCCGGGTGAGCTTCAGCAGCAGTGCCTTGCGCCGCGCCGGGGCCAGCGGTTCCGCCTCCGCTTGGCGCAGGATTTCGGCGCCATGCGCGTCGGCGACGATCAGCCCCTCATCGACGGGGAAGATGGCCGCATCGAGCTCCGGCGGCTTGGCAAAGAAGAAGCGGTCGCAATAGTCCTTGTAGTGCGGCCATTTGGCGTCGACGCGATAGTCGATCAGGCTCGACTTGATCTCGACGATCCAGATCTCGCCCCTGGGCCCGACGCCCAGCACGTCGGCGCGCCGGCCATTGGCCAGCGGCACTTCGGCGAAGCAGCAGAAATCGTACACCGAGCGCAGCAGCCGCATCACGCCGCGCTGCACCCTGAGCGCGGTCGGCGATTGCCTCAAATCGACGATCTGCGGGTCAACCATTGGGCGTCAGCGGCTCCGGCAGCACCTGCCCCGGTGTTGCCGGCTTGCCGCGCGCCGGCAAGGCGCGGATGGCGAACAGGCTGGCGATCACCAGCGGCAGGCAGATCACATAGGACCAGCGTATCCCGAATGTGTGGGCGAAGAACCCCAGGATCGGCGGAGCCAGGAAGAACACCACGAACGAGGCCTGCGCCACCGCCGCCACATTGATCGCCGAGGGGCGGTCGGTCCGCTGCGCCGCGGCCGAGATCACGATCGGGTACACCGCGCTGCAGCCGCCCCCCAGCAACCCGAAGCCCGCGATCGCCACATAGGGATGCGGCGCCAGCCACACCGCCAGCAGCCCGACCACCGCGATGCTGAGCAGCACCCCGACGACGGCGCGCGGCGCGAAGCGGTCGATCACCGGCCCGAGGAAGATGCGTCCCACGGTCATCACCGCCGTGAACAGCGTCAGGCCCAGGCCGCCGATGAACGGTTCGGCCGCAAAGACGTCACGCATATAGATCGCCGACCAGTCGACGCCTGCCCCTTCGATCAGGAACGCCACAAGACCGATCAGGCAAAGCGGCAGCAGCGCCAGGTTCGGGAAGGCGATCAGCGGCGGCTTTTCGTCCTGTTGTGCCGGTGGCACCGGCGGCGCCACGAACCCCGCAATGGCAAAGCCCCCCGCCAGCAGCACCAGCAGGTAGACGCCGCCCAGATGCAGCGGCGCCGGCACGCCGGCCTGGCGGATGGCCGCCGCCGCCAGCGACGTCACGAAGAAGCCGAGGCTCCAGAAGCCATGCGCCTGGCTCAGCAGCGACCGCCCGAGCTGCACCTCCAGCCGGCCGAGTTGCACGTTGAGGTTGAGCTCCATCGCGCCGGTCAGGAAGCCGGCCACGAACAGCACCACGAAGGCGACTATCGGATTGTCGATCAGCGTCACGCCGGCATAGCAGGCGGTCGAGCCGAGCACCGTGATGAACGCCGTCGTCCTGCCGCCCAGCCGCTCGATCACCGGCGCCGACAACGTCAGTGAGATCAGCGACCCGATGGCGCCGCCGATGAGGACCAGACCGAGTTCGGCCTCGTTGACCCCGAGCCGCAACTGGATGTCGGGCAGGCGGGAATACATCGCGCCGGTGATCAGCGCGTACAGAAAGAAACAGGCGGCGAGCCGAAAGTGCTGCTGCATCGATGGATCCTGGCTGGGCGGCGGAGCTGCCACCTATTCTCCCGGCACGGGGTCGGGCAGGGCGGCGCGCACCGGCTTCTTGCCCAGTGCTCCCGCCAGCATGAAGCTCAGCACGATCAGCGGCAGGGCGATGCCGAACGACCAGCGGATGCCGAACGCCTGCGCGATGCCGCCGAGCAGCGGCGGTCCGAGCAGGAAGATCACGAACGAGTTCTGCGCCAGCGCCGCGACATTGATTACGGCGGGCCGGTCGCTGCGCTGCGCCGCCGCCGACATCGCCAGCGGGAAGATGGCGCTGGTGCCGACGCCGCAGAGCGCAAAGCCGACGAGCGACAGGATCGGCAGCGGCGAGAAATAGACGATCAGCGTACCGCCCAGCAGCACCACCAGCAGCCCGCGGGCCACGATCTCGGGCGAATGCTTTTCGACGAAGCCATCGGCGAAGAAGCGCGTCGTCGCCTGGCTGAAGGCGAAGCAGGCGACGGCGACGCCGGTGAGGAACGGGCCCGGATTGAAGATGTTGCGCATGTAGATCGCCGACCAGTCCATGCTGGCCCCTTCGAGCAGCATGGCGCTCAGCGTCACCGCCACCAGCACCATGATCGCCCCGGTGGGTGCGGCAAAGCGCGGCGGCGCGTCGGTGCTGCCGCCTGACCGGTGCGGCGCCGGCGCGAACCGGCCGAGCAGCACGATGACGCCGACAAGCCCGATCGGGATCACCAGCAGCAGGTGCAACTGCGGCGAGACGCCGAGTTGCGCCATCCACGCCCCGAACAGCCCGGCGGCGAAAAAGCCGATGCTCCAGAACGCATGCGACCGGTTCATGATGCGAAAGCCGACCTGGTGCTCGACGCGGTCGGCCTCGGTGTTGACGATCATTTCAATGACGCCGATGACCAGTCCCACCGGCACCAACAGGAAGAAGAACACCAGCGGGCTCGGCGCCTGCACCGCGATGGCGTAGAGCACGGCGAGCAGCACGATGCCGCCGAGCAGCAGCCGGCGGAAGCCGATGCGCTCGACGATCGGCGCCGCAAAGGTCAGCGAGATCAGCGTGCCGACGGGCGTGCCGATCAACCCCAGGCCCAGAGCCCCCTCGGCGACCCCCATCTGGTGCTGGATGTCGGGAAGGCGTGGAAAGATGTTGCCCATGCAGAAGGCGTACACGGCGAACGCCGCAAAGACCCGGAAGTGCGGGGGCAGGGTGAGGCCGAATCTCATCGGGAAGAGCTCGCAGAAGGTTGCAACGAGCTTTAATCGGCGTCCGCCGATGAAACAAGCGGGCAGCGTGCGGCGGAAGGGCTACACGACCACCTGGAAGTCGTCGCGCAGCACCGCCACCCCGCTTTCGGGGTTGCGAACGATCTCGATGCGGCGGAACTGGCCGCCGCCATGGTCGCTGTCGGTCGAGCGCTCGTGGCCGGTGCGGTTGCGCCGGTCGGGGCCGAAATAGGTCGCCGTCTCGTAATAGGTGTGGGTGCGGCCGACCTGCCGGAGGATGCGCTCGCTGAGGTCGCCGGCGCTGTAGGGCAGGGCGATGATGTCGTCGAACCCCATGCGGATGCAGGCCTTGATGGTGTCCAACGACGCCGTGCGCGAGAAATACAACAGCGGCGAAAAGCGCAGGTCGGCATTGGGCGAGAAGCGGATCGCGTCGGCGATCGGCTTCAGCGTTTCGACGTCCGTCACTTCGGCGCACAGGAAGAAGATCAGCGGCGTCAGCCGCAATTGCTTTTCGGCTCGCGCAAGCCCGGAATAGCGCTCGACCGGCATGAAGCCGACGGCGCGGGCGAGGTCCTGGAGCGCTGCGCTGCTCCCATCGCGGGCGCCAACGATGTAAGCTGCGGCATTCAAGGTCGTCTCTCCGACCGTATGTGCATTCCCGGTCCGAACTCATCCCACCGCATCGTCAACAATCCGTTAAGAAGAGTTACCGCTTTGCAACGCGGCACCCGGAAAGCGGGCCCGGCGGCCACCTCATTTCACGAAGAGATCGACGAAGCCGAACCTGGTGACATCCACCAGCCCCAGATCGGTGAGGCGCAACTCCGGAATGACAGGCAGCGCCAGGAACATGTGCTGCATCACCGCATTGTTGAGCGTGCAGCCGCA
>JAEWCE010000327.1 GCA_023390785.1 Pseudomonadota bacterium | reverse complement strand
GCGATGACCGGCGAGATCACGCTGCGCGGACGCGTGCTGCCGATCGGCGGCCTCAAGGAAAAGCTCCTGGCTGCCGCCCGCGGCGGCATCAAGACGGTGCTGATCCCCGAGGACAATGCCAAGGATCTCACGGAGATTTCCGATGCGATCAAGGGCGGCCTGGAGATCATCCCGGTCTCGCGCCTCGACGAGGTGGTCGCCAAGGCACTGGTCCGCGTGCCCGCGCCGATCGTCTGGGAAGAGGACAACGCCAAGGTGCCGGTCAACCCGGAGAGCGGCGATGAAGCTTCCGGCGGCCTGACCGCGCACTAGCGGCGACAGACTGAAATGAGGAAACGGCGCCCATCGGGCGCCGTTTTCATTTTGACGAATCCAACATCCTAAGCGCGCAGTATCATACCAGTTCCAGTCGCAGCGAACGGCCCACCATCCGCGCGGCCCGCTGCAACGTCGCAAGGGTCACGTTGCCATCTTTGGGATCGAGCAAGCGGCCGATCTGGCTGCGGCTGGTTTTCATGCGCGTAGCCAGGCTGCTGCGGGAGATGTTATTGGCCTTCATGGCTTCTGCGATTTGCCACGCCAGGACTTCCTTGATGGCGGTGGCTTGAAACTCTTCAAGCTTGCCGTCTTCCTTCAGAAAATCGTCGAGCGCACTGAGCTTGGCCGGCGAGCGGGGCGATTTCTTTTTTTTGGTCTTGGTCATTGCAGCCTCCTTCAGGCTTCGAATTCCTTCTTGCGCTTGCGTGCCAGGGTCAGTTCTCCGTCGGGCGTCTTCTGGGTTTTCTTGATGAAGCCGTGAAGTACCACGATGCGATCCCGCACCACGCAAAACAGCACGCGCGCGATCCGGTTGCTTGGCAGGCTGGTCCGGACCTCCCACAGGCCATCCCCCATGGCCCGGCAGAGCGGCATGCCGACCGGCCAGCGGAACTGGACCCGCATCAGGTCGAGCCCGATTGCGTTCCGGTCCCGTTCATCGAGCGCGCGCAGCCAGTCCCGGACCAGTTCGGCTCCGTTGCGCGTCCGGTAAAAGACGACCGGAGTCTTGGGATGGGTTTTACCGGCCATACCGTACTATATATGGTTCATGTACCATATAATGTCCGCGCCTTGCAATTAATTGGCGATGTTTCACTTGACGCACCCAAGAGATTTTGATTCTATCCGGCCATAGGAGCTACCGGCCATGGCCAAGTCTGTCCTTTCCGACGCTAGGTTTCACAATGAGATAGCGGCCTTCGCTTACGTTGAAGCGGAGCTTTGGCCGAACGGCCCCGTATGCCCTCATTGCGAGAACGCGGATCAGGCCAAGATTGGCCGCCTTGAAGGCAAAACGACCCGCGTTGGCCTCCGCAAGTGCTACGCCTGCCGGAAGCAGTTCACCGTCCGCATTGGCACGATTTTCGAGGACAGCCATCTGCCCCTGCGCCTGTGGCTTCAGGCCATCCACCTGCTTTGCAGCAGCAAGAAAGGCATCTCCACCCGCCAGCTTCAGCGGACGCTCGGCTGCGGCATGAAGACGGCTTGGCACCTTGGCCACCGCATTCGCCACGCCATGGCTCCCGGCGGCGATCTGGCTCAGCTTGGCGGTCGCGGCAAGGTCGTTGAGGCTGACGAAACTGAGTTAGCGCGGTCCCGGAAAACCAAGCGTCCGCTCGGCTTTCGCCGCAAGACCCATAATCCGATCGTAATGAGCCTCGTCGAGCGTGGCGGCGACGTTCGGTCCACGACGCTGGATCATACGACGGTCATCGGCGTTATCCGTAAGCATGTGCATCCCGCCAAGCACTCTGGCGACCGATCAGGCCCGCCACTATAAGTTTGCGCCCGTGGCGGACCATCAGGCGGTAGACCATTCCAAGTTCGAATGGACGCGCGGTGTGGCATATACTAACACGCTGGAAGGCTTCTTCTCGGTCCTTAAGCGGGGCCTGATCGGTACCTACCAGCACGTCGATAAAAAGCATCTTAACCGTTATCTGGCTGAATTCGACTTCAGGCAGAACACTCGCATCGCGCTCGGCATCGACGACGTGGCGCGTGCAAGGGTTGCAATCCGTGGTATGGTTGGGAAGCGTCTCATGTACCGGGACTCATTCCCGGCCGAAGAAGAGGTCTAGTGGTGACCCGCATTCGGCTAAAAATCGAACTTAATCCCGGCGGGGTCGGCGTCCGCTTGGATAAGCTCGCCAAAATTTCTACGGAGATTGAGAAGTTCATTCGTCTGCTAGCGATAGACGCTGGCGCGGAGCCGCAGCTTGGCGACTTCGTGGCGAAGGAATTCTATGACGGCTCGTTCGGCTCTGTCGTAGAGTACGTCAACAACGTTGATCCTGCCGCCGCTGTTAATTTCAATTCCGGGCTTCGTTTCTTCTCTGAGTTCAAAGACCCGCACCAGTATATCAACGGCGAATTCAGTCCCGCCACCGTTCGACAATTCATCGAACTTGGGACGGTTATTGATGCTGATGAAGTCGTGAGGCTTGGCATCATTGACGCTGATGCGCCGGCGGTCACGGAATGGAAAAGCGTCACCAAGGTCACGACGCTAAATGTGGACGCCGCCTATAACCAGGATTACCGCTATGAGGGCGCTCTGCAAGGAAGGCTGGGGACTTGGTACAAGGATTCCAGCTACTTCAATTTACGTGAACTAGCCACCTCCGAGTTGGTAAAGTGCTTCTATAGACCCGACATGTACGATCAGATCTATCGCCTCTATGAGGACAAGGACGCGGTTGTAAACCTGTCGGGACGCGTTCTAGCTGATCGTGCGACGGGCCGGATTAAAGAGGTCCGCGTGAACGCCGCCAAGTCCTACGCGCCGCTATCCGATGCAGAATTTTCCAGATTTTTCGGTCTCGCGCCCGACTTAACGGGCGATTTGAGCACCCCGGATTTTATCGACAAGATTCGTGATGACGGCACCGAAGATTTACATTGATGCGTGCTGCATCATCGAGGCCCTAAAGAAGCAGCGCGGGCTGCCGCTAACTCATCCGCTTTCTGAAGTAGACATGATTGAGCGGATCATGCGGGCCGCTAGGGACGAAGAAATAGAGCTTCACACGTCAATCATCACAGTTGGCGAGGTTCTGCACCTTGGCACAAAGCCGCCACCAGCGGACCTAAAGCCCCAAGTCGAAAGACTGATCTTGTCAGGTCGCGACGGCATCTATGCTACCGCGCCGACGCCCCAGATAGTGCTGCTAGCGCGTGACCTCGCGGTAGTTGACGGCCTTTGGGAACGTGTTGCGGATCGCATCCACGTTGCCACGGCGTTGACTGTGAATGCGACCGAGTTCCTTAGTGTTGATGGCCGACTTGCGAAGCGCATTGGCAAATCCAATGTGCGGAATTGCCGGATCATATCGCCAGCATCCACAAATCTGCTGCCAGCAAAGTACCTGCAAAATGACATCTTCGGACAAGCAACGCCGTAAGCGGAAGGAACATGCTCAGGATGACCCCGAGCAGTCGAAGCGCTTCCTAGAGGCCGCCAAGGCCGCTGAAGCGGATGAGACGCACAAGGGCGCGGAGAAGGCGTTCAAGGCCGTGGTGAAGCCACGGAAGCCATCCAAATAGAAACGCCGCTCAACCCGAAGGGAGCGGCGTTATGACAGTGCAACGCTCTCCCAATTGAGCTACGGCCCCGCAGGTAGTGTGGTGGAGCCGACGGGGTACGATCCCGCAACCTTCGCAGTCTCGGAAACTGATCCCACCCATATCACATTTCGGGTTCGGCTTCATTCCGGATTGGCGGGAAAGATTCGCCGTCAAATCAGGGTCTTAGAGATGGATTTTGCATTGGGTATGTGAAGTGAAACATCGCCAATTAATTTCCTTTGCATGGAGGAACCATAGGCGATTCACGGCGCGATTGAACGGTGGGTCGTTTCATCCCTAGATCGGTGCAGGTGACGAGGAGAAATCTCCGATGCCGGGTGACAAAGCGACGCAAATATGACGGAAGCGGCTCCCCCTTGGGGCGCCGTTTCTGCGTTGAATGTTCGGCAAGCTTGCGCATGCCAGCGCGGCAGCGCTAAACAGGAGGCGAGGGCGGCTAGCTCAGCTGGTTAGAGCATCTCGTTTACACCGAGAGGGTCGGGAGTTCGAATCTCTCGCCGCC
>JAEWCE010000060.1 GCA_023390785.1 Pseudomonadota bacterium | reverse complement strand
GAGGCTCCGGTCTCATTTCACGCCGACTACCGGCTCCGGGAGCGGAGCCTCGCCATGCCGCAGACCGATGCGGCGCGACTGCCTCCCACCCGGCCCACCGGGCGCGTCCGCTCGCCTTGTTCACTTTTCGTTCTTTACTGGCTGCTAGCCTTCCCCTACAAGAGCTGCGTCGTTTTCGGAGCCAGCATGGCCAAAGCCAAGACCGCCTATGTCTGCCAGTCCTGCGGCACCGCGCATGTGCGCTGGCAGGGGCGCTGCGAGGGCTGCGGCGAGTGGAATTCGGTGGTCGAGGAGCTGGTCGATTCGGGCGTCGGCGCCGGCCCGAAGATGGCGACCGCCGGCGGGCGGCCGGTGGCGCTGGTGCCGCTCTCGGGCGAGACGGAAACCGCCGCGCGGGTCACCACCGGGCTCGGCGAGCTCGACCGGGTCACCGGCGGCGGCTTTGTCATGGGCTCGGCGGTGCTGGTGGGGGGCGATCCGGGAATCGGCAAGTCGACGCTGCTGCTGCAGGCGGCGGCAGCGCTCGCCAACCAGGGCAAGCGCGTCGTCTACGTCTCCGGCGAAGAGGCGGTGGCGCAGGTCCGCCTCAGGGCACAGCGGCTCGGCCTCGGCCAGGCCAATGTCCAGCTCGCCGCGGAAACCAATGTCGAGATCATCCTCGCCACGCTGCAGGCGGGCGAGGCGCCCGACCTCGTGATCATCGATTCCATCCAGACGCTGTGGACCGACCGGGTCGACAGCGCCCCCGGCACGGTGACGCAGGTGCGCACCTCGGCACAGGCGCTCACCCGCTTCGCCAAGAAGTCGGGCGCGGCGATCGTCCTGGTCGGCCACGTCACCAAGGACGGCCAGATCGCCGGGCCGCGCGTCGTCGAGCACATGGTCGACGCGGTGCTCTATTTCGAGGGCGATTCCAGCCACACCTTCCGCATCCTGCGCGGCGTCAAGAACCGCTACGGGGCGACCGACGAGATCGGTGTGTTCGAAATGACCACGCTGGGCCTCAGCGAAGTCGCCAATCCGTCGGCGCTGTTCCTCGACCAGCGCGACACCGACGCGGCCGGCTCGGCCGTGTTCGCCGGCATGGAGGGCACCCGCCCGGTGCTGTGCGAAATCCAGGCGCTGGTCGCCCCCTCGCCGCTCGGCACGCCGCGCCGCGCCGTGGTCGGCTGGGATGCGTCGCGGCTGTCGATGGTGCTGGCGGTGCTCGAAACCCGCTGCGGCGTGCGCATCGGTGCCAACGACATCTACCTCAACGTTGCCGGGGGGCTGAAGGTCAACGAGCCGGCTGCCGACCTCGCGGTGGCGGCGGCGCTCATCTCCTCGCTCACCAATTCGCCGCTGCCGCCGGAAACCGTGTTCTTCGGCGAAATCTCGCTCGCCGGCGGCGTCCGCCCGGTGGTGCACGCCGCGCTGCGCCTGCGCGAAGCGCAAAAGCTCGGCTTCAAGTCGGCCGTCACCGGCAAGCTCGGCGCCGGCGACGGCGGCGGCTTCCGGGTCAGCGAATATTCCGAGCTGGCCGAGCTCATCGGCAAGATCGCGGCCAGGGGCCGGCAATCGGCAGTCGGCAGTGGGCAGTCGGACGGGCCAGAGTGCCCCGACTGCCGACTGCCGATTGCCGACTGCCCCCTTGCGGCTTTCCGTGCACATCGCTGGCCCACCCGTTTCACCGCCTTGGCACAGCCCATATTAGCGGCTAAACGGGGCGCGACAGGGCTCAGGGAACGGATCGAGCATGGTTTTCACTGGTTTCGACGTCGGCGTCGCCGTCCTCGTTCTGATTTCCGCAATTCTGGCGACGGCACGGGGTTTCACTCGCGAAATCCTGTCGCTGGCGACCTGGGCCGGCGCCGCCGCCATCGCCGCCTACATGTATTTCTACCACAAGGACATCGCCGAGACGTACATCGACAACCCGCTGGTCGCGACCGGCGTGACGGTGGTCGGCACCTTCCTCGTGGCCCTGATCGTGCTGCATCTGCTCACCATGTGGATCGGCGACATGGTGGTCGACAGCCGTATCGGGCCGCTCGACCGCACCCTCGGCTTCCTGTTCGGCGCCGCCCGCGGTGTGCTGATCTGCATCGTCGCCGCCGTGTTCGCCAATTTCCTCCTGGCGCCGAAGCTGCCCGACATGGTGGCCAACGCCAAATCCTATCCGCCGCTGCTCAGCGCCGGCGACTGGCTGATCACGCTGCTGCCCGACGACATCGAGAAGCAGTTCACCGACTTCCTGCAGAAGCGGAACCAGAACCCCAACGATACCGGGCCGAACGACACCACCAGCAACGACGATACCGTTAACGGCGACAGCACGCAGCCGCCGGCCGATGTGTCGTCCAGCGAAGCGGCCCCCGCCGCATGATGGACAGGCGGGCCGAAAATCTCGACCTTTACGGCGACACGCTGCGCGAAGAGTGCGGCGTGTTCGGCATTCTGGGCCACCCCGAAGCCGCCACCCTCACCGCGCTCGGCCTGCACGCGCTGCAGCATCGCGGCCAGGAGGCGGCGGGCATCGTCTCGTTCGACGGGCGGCAGTTCCACTCCGAGCGCCAGCTCGGGCTCGTCGGCGACCATTTCACCGACCCGGCGGTGGTCAAGCGCTTGCCCGGCAACATGGCGATGGGTCATGTCCGCTACTCGACCACCGGCGAGACCATCCTCAGGAACGTGCAGCCGCTGTTCGCCGAGCTCGACGTGGGCGGCATCGCCATCGGTCACAACGGCAATTTCACCAACGGGCTGACGCTCAGGCGCGAGCTCATCGCCGGCGGCGCCATATGCCAGTCCACCTCCGACACCGAAGTGGTGCTGCACCTCATCGCACGCAGCCGCCGCAAGGGGTCGGGCGAGCGCTTCGTCGACGCGCTCAGTCGGCTCGAAGGCGCCTATTCCATGGTCGCCATGACGCGCACCAAGCTGATCGGCGCCCGCGACCCCAACGGCATCCGGCCGCTGGTCCTGGGCGATCTCGACGGCCACCCGATCTTCGCGTCGGAAACCTGCGCCCTCGACATCATCGGCGCCAGGTTCGTGCGCGACGTGAAGAACGGCGAAGTGGTCATCGCCGAGATCCAGCCCGACGGCAGCATCAGCATCGATTCACTCATGCCGCAGGCGCCGCAGCGGGAGCGCCTCTGCCTGTTCGAATACGTGTACTTCGCCCGCCCGGATTCGGTGGTCGGCGGCCGCTCGGTCTATACCGCGCGCAAGAAGATGGGCATGAACCTCGCGCACGAGGCGCCGGTCGATGCCGACGTGGTGGTGCCCGTTCCCGATGGCGGCACGCCCGCGGCCATCGGCTTTGCCCAGGCGAGCGGCATCCCTTACGAGCTCGGGATCATCCGCAACCACTATGTGGGGCGCACCTTCATCGAGCCGACGCAGCAGATCCGCGCCTTCGGCGTCAAGCTCAAGCATTCGGCCAACCGCGCTGAGATCGACGGCAAGCGCGTGGTGCTGGTCGACGATTCCATCGTGCGTGGCACCACCTCGGTCAAGATCGTGCAGATGATGCGCGAGGCCGGGGCGCGCGAGGTGCATATCCGCGTCGCCTCGCCGATGATCTACCACCCCGACTATTACGGTATCGACACCCCCGATCGCGACAACCTGCTGGCCAACCAGTACGGCTCGCTCGAGGAGATGTGCCGCTTCATCGGCGCCGACTCGCTCAAATTCCTGTCGATCGACGGGCTTTACCGCGCCGTCGGCGGGGAGCCGCGCAATGCCGCCGCGCCGCAGTTCACCGACCATTATTTTACCGGCGACTACCCGACCACGCTCACCGACCTCACCGGGCGCGGCAAGTCCGACCCCAAGACCATCTCGCTGATGCGTGAGGCGAGCTGACTTCCATGGGCCATCTCGACGGAAAGGTGGTGCTCGTCACCGGGGCGAGCCGCGGGCTCGGCTATCAGGCGGCGCTGGAGGCGGCGCGGCGCGGCGCCCACGTCATCGCCATCGCCCGCACCATCGGCGGCCTCGAAGACCTCGATGACGACATCAAGAAACTCGGCGGCTCGGCCACGCTGGTGCCGCTCGACCTGCGCGATTTCGAGGCGCTCGACCGGCTGGGCCTCTCCATCTTCCAGCGCTGGGGCCGGCTCGACGGGCTGGTGGGCAATGCGGCGGCGCTCGGGGTCATCACCCCCCTCGCCCATCTCGACCCCAAGGATTTCGAGCAGACCTTCGCGCTCAACGTCACCGCCAACTACCGGCTGATCCGCTCGCTCGACGCGCTGCTGCGGCAGGCCGAAGCTGGTCGAGCGGTATTCCTCTCCTCCGGGGCCGTCCACGGCGTGCGACCGTTCTGGGGGCTCTACGCCGCCAGCAAGGCGGCGCTCGAGGTGATGGTGCGCTCCTATGCCGACGAGCTCAGCGTCAGCCGCGCCACCGCCAATGTCTTCGATCCCGGCCGCCTGCGCACGCAGATGCGGGCCAAGTCGCATCCGGGCGAGGACCCCGAGACGCTGCCGCATCCCTCCGTCGCGGCCCCGGCGCTGATCGACATGATCGTCCCCGCCTACACCGGCAACGGCCAGCGGTTCGACTTTCTCAGCAAAGAGACGACGCCGCTCTAGGCGAGCTTGGCCACCAGCACCTTGTCGATGCGGCGGCCGTCGAGGTCGAGCACCTCGAATTTCCAGGCGCCGCGCTCGAAGCTCTCGCCGACATTGGGCAGATGGTTGAGCTCGGCCAGCACGTAGCCGGCCACCGTCTCGTAGGGCGGGTCCTTGGGGATCGGCACGCCGATCTTGTCGGCAAACTCATCGACCGGCATCCAGCCCGACACCAGATACGAGCCGTCGTCGCGTTCGGTGAAGGCGAGCTCCTCGCCCTCCTCGTCCTGGAAGCTACCAGTGATGGCCCCCAGGATGTCGCCCTCGGTGACGATGCCCTCGAAGTGCCCGTACTCGTCGAACACCAGCGCCAGGTGCACCACGGAGGCGCGGATGGCAGCCAGAACCGACAGGGCATCGGCCCGGTCCAGCACCACGGGAGCGGGCTTGACGAGGGCCCTGACGTCGAGCGGAGCGCCAGAGGCAAAGATGTCGATCAGGTCCTTGCGGACCAGGACGCCGATGATCTTGTCGATCTCGCCCTCATGTACGGGCAACACCGAATGGTGCGAGACACGCAGGGTGTGCTCTATCTCCTCAGCGGCGTCGGAGAGGTCGATCACCTCCACATCCAGGCGTGGTGTCATGAGTCCACGCGCCGAGCGATCGGCAAGCCGCATGACGCCCGAGATCATCGCCTTCTCTTCGCTTTCCAACACCCCTTGGCTCTCGGCCTCGGCGATGATGGTTTTGACCTCTTCGTCGGTGACGCGGTCCTCGCTCTCGCCGTTCTGGCGCAGCAGCGCCATCACCAGCCGGCTAGACACGTCGAGCAGCCAGACCAGCGGCGCGGCGACTGTGGCGATGAACTGCATGGTCGGCGCCACCCGCGCGGCGACGCGCTCGGCGTCACGCAGGGCCAGTTGCTTGGGCACAAGCTCGCCCAGAATCAGGGAGACGTAGGTGATGACCACCACCACCGAGCCGACGCCCAGCGTCGAGGCCGCCGCCGCCGGCAGCCCCTGCGCCGCGAGCCACAGGGTGAAGCGATCGCCCAGCGTGGCGCCGGAGAAGGCGCCCGACAAGACGCCGATGAGGCTGATGCCGACCTGCGCCGACGAAAGGAACTTGCCGGGGTCCTCCGCCAGTTTCAGCGCCACCGCGGCGCCCTTGTTGCCGTCGGCGGCCATGACCTTGAGGCGGGCCGGTCGCGACGACACCACCGCCAACTCGGACATCGACAGCAGGCCGTTGCACAGCACCAGCACAACAACGATGAGCAGTTCGACGATCATTTCGAGATGTTAGCGGCTATTGCTCTTTGGCATAAGGGTTCTTGCCCGAGCGCAACCAGAGGCGAATGGGTGTCCCTGGCATTTCGAAGCTCTCGCGCATCGAATTCATCAGATAGCGCAGATAAGAGGTCGGCATCGCGTCCGAACGCGAGGCGAAAATGATGAAGCTCGGGGGCCGCATCTTGGCCTGCGTCATGTAGCGCAGCTTGAGACGACGGCCGGAGACTGCCGGCGGCGGGTGGCGCTCCACGGCGGCGCCGAGCCAGCGGTTGAGCTTGGCGGTGGAAATATGCGTGTTCCAAGCCCGCTCGATTTTGAAGATTGCCGCCATCAGCCGGTCGATGTTGCGGCCCATGAGGCCGCTGATGGTGACCAGCGGGATGCCGCGTACCTGCGGCAGCAGTTCCTCGCACTGTTCGCGCAGCCGGTTGAGGGCGGCCGCCTTGTCCTCGATCAGATCCCATTTGTTGACGGCTATCACCATCGCCCGGCCTTCGCGATAGACGAGGTCGGCGAGTGCCAGGTCCTGCTTTTCGAACGGCTGGGTGGCGTCGAGCAGCAGCACCACCACCTCGGCGTACTGAATCGAGCGCAGGGAATCGGTTACCGCCAGTTTCTCGAGCTTGGTCTCAACCCGTGACTTGCGCCGGATGCCGGCGGTATCGACGAGATTGATGGTCCGGCCCTCCCACTCCCACGGCACCATGATGGAGTCGCGGGTGATGCCGGCCTCCGGCCCGGTCAGCAGCCGCTCCTCGCCGATCATGGTGTTGATCAGCGTCGATTTGCCGGCATTGGGGCGGCCGACGATGGCGATGTTGAGGTACCGGTGCGGGTTCCAGCGCAGCGCCGGCCCCTCCTCCGTCGAGCCGTCGTCCTCGGGCAGCTCGATGTCGACTTCGGGCAGGAACTCGTCCTCGCGTTTCGGCGGGTCCTTGGCGTCGACCGCCTTGGCGACGATGGCATGGAGGTCCGCCAATCCCTGGCCGTGTTCGGCCGAGAGCGCCACCGGCTCGCCGAATCCGAGGTTGTAAGCTTCGAGCAGCCCGGCATCGGCCGCCTTGCCCTCCGCCTTGTTGGCGATGAGGTGCACCTGCTTGCCGGACTTGCGCAGCACCTGCGCAAAGCGCTCGTCAAGCGGGGTAACGCCCGCCCGAGCGTCGATCATGAACAGCACGACGTCGGCGTCGCGGATCGCCGCCTCGGTGCCCTGCCGCATGCGGTCCTCGAGCGAGCCGTCAAAGCGGTCCTCATAGCCGGCTGTATCGAGGATGCGGAACTTCAGGTCGCCGATCCGGCCCTCGGCCTCGCGCCGGTCGCGGGTCACGCCCGGCGTGTCGTCGACGAGCGCGATCTTCCGGCCGACCAACCGGTTGAACAGCGTCGATTTGCCGACATTGGGCCGGCCGACAATGGCGACGAGCGCGCTCATGATGTGGTCCTGCCGCGCCTCAGGGCGCGGACGACGAAGCGATCGGGGCCGACGACGCCGCGACAGGCTCGGACGATGCCGTGACCTCGGATGACGGCGCTGCCGAGGTGTCGGGCGCGGCCATCGACAGCAGCGAATTGTCGAGCACCACCGGCGGCGTCACGTCGAGCTCGGTGCTGGCATCGACCGCTGCCGAGGCCGCCGATGAGGCGGCAGCGGACGCGGCAGCGGGGGCTGCAGAAGATGCATCCGCCGGCGCCGGGGCCGACGACGCGTCGGTGGGTGGCGTCGATGACGTGGCCGTATCGGCCGGCGGCGCAATCGGCTTGGCGCCTTCGGCCTGCAATTGCAGCATGTAGATCTGCACGCGGCTCTGGGTGTCGCGCGACGCGCTGGGATCCTCGAGGATGGCCTGGAAGCTCTTCATCGCGTCATCGAGCTTGCCGGCCTTGTACTGCACAAGTCCCATGACCTCGCGTGCGGCGTTGCGCATGGGCGAAGCCGGGGTCAGCGAGCCACCGACGCGCTGCTCCACCGCGGCGACGTCGCCCTTGTCGATCAACAGGCTGCCCCCCAGCACGAGAGCCAGTTCGCGCAGATGCGTATTGGCGACGCTGGAGCCGAGCGCATCGTAGGCGGCGACGGCTTCGTCGGTCTTGCCCTGCGCGGCGAGCAACGAGGCCTCACGGAACTGCGCCAGCATCGGATAGCCGCCCGAGCCCTGGGCAATGACGCCGTCCAGCGCCGTCTTGGCCGCGGCGAAATCGGTGCCGTCGGCAATCTGCGCGGCAGCATAGAACTGATCGGAGGACTTGGCGGCCTGATTCTTGGTGAACCACATCCAGCCCTCGTAGCCCGCCACGCCCAGCACCACGGCCACTGCACCGCCGATCACCCAGGGGCCGAACTGCCGCCAGAAATTGCGCATGCGGTCGCGCCGCAGCTCCTCGTCGACTTCGCGGATCAGGACGTCGTTGGACATGAAAACCTATGGGCGGCGGGTCAAAAGCGCGCGCAACATAGTGTCCGGCTTGGGGGATTGCAAATGCGGCAAACATAGTCGCCCCGGCCTGCTCAGACCCGTTAACTGCTCAGAAAGCGCGCATTGCGACACTGGCGTTATTTGGGGTCTTCGGTGTTTGCCATGTTCAAGTCTGTAGTAGTGGCCGCGCTCGTCTTCGGTCTGTCCTCTCCCGCCCTTGCCGCCAGCCCGTCATTGTTCGACGATCTTTTCGGCGACGGCGGCAGCCAGGTGACCATCGGCACCAGGCACGCGCGGCCTTCCGCGGCGCCCGCCAGCAAGAAACCCGGCGGACGGCTGTCGATCACCATCGACATCAGCAGCCAGGAAATGACCGTCGCCGACGGCTGGCACACCATCTACAGCTTCGACGTATCGACCGGCCGCAAGGGGCACGCCACCCCGACGGGCAGGTTCCACCCGATCCGCATGCACGAGATGTGGTACTCGTCGAAATACGAGAATGCGCCGATGCCGTACTCGATCTTCTTTCACGGCGGCTACGCCATTCACGGTACCACCGACGTCAAGCATCTGGGCCAGGTCGCCTCGCATGGCTGCGTGCGGCTCGATCCGGCCAATGCCAAGATGCTCTACGCGCTGGTCAAGCAATACGGCATGCAGAACACCGACGTGATCCTGCTGCGGGGATAGCCGGCTTCGGCTATACTGGGACGCAGGAGTCTCCCATGCGTCCCCTGCTGCTGCCGCTTCTCGCCCTCGCCCTTCTCGCCTCGCCGGCTATCGCCAAGACCAGGCTGATCGAGCCGCACATGCATATCGTGCCGCAGGGCGACGCCCCAGAGGTGGCGCTGACGCTCGATGCCTGCATGGGCGCCGCCGACATGCGCATCATCGATGCGCTGATCGACAATCAGGTGCCGGCGACGATCTTCGCCACCCGCCGGTGGCTGCTGCATAATCCCAAGGTCGTGCACCTGCTGGTCGCGCACCCCGACCTGTTCGAGATCGAGGATCATGGCGCAGAGCACGTTCCGGCGGTGATCGGCACCGAAAAACCGTACGGCATCGCCCCCGCCGGCACCGCCAACGGCGTGTTCAACGAAGTCCTGGGCGGGGCACAGGCCGTGGAGATGGCCACCGGCATCAAGCCGCGCTGGTTCCGCGGCGCCACCGCACTCTACAGCCGTGACGCCATGGACCTCATCGGCACCATGGGGCTGCGCATCGGCGGCTTCTCGCTCAACGGCGATCTCGGCGCCACGGCTTCGAAAGAACTGGCGGAAACCCGAATTGCTTCAGCGAAAAGCGGCGACGTCATCATCTCGCATGTGAACCAGCCGACCCGCGCCGCCGGCGCCGGGGTCGTCGCCGGCGTGCTCGCGCTCAAGGCCAAGGGATACAGATTCGTGCGGCTGGAAGACGTGACCGAGACCGACAACTAGGCGTCGCGGACCGTTTCGAGCCAGGCCTCGATATCCTCGAGCGTCGCCGAGAACTCGTAGCCCTGTTCGCCGAACACGATCTTGCCGGTCGCCGCGTCGCGTACCTTATAGCCGCCGCGCTCCATGATCTTGGGCGTCAGCTTCTGCGGCTTCAGGAGGTCGTAATTGTGCCGCCCCAGCAACCGCTTGGTGATCCGCTCCTGCGACACCAGATGGTTCTTGCGCGAACTCATCTCATTCCCACTCGATGGTGCCGGGGGGCTTGCTGGTGACGTCGTAGACGACGCGGTTGATGCCGCGGACTTCGTTGATGATGCGGGTCGCGACCTTGCCTATGAAGCCCATGTCGAAAGGGAAGAAGTCGGCGGTCATGCCGTCGACCGAGGTCACGGCGCGGAGCGCGCAGACGAATTCGTAGGTGCGGCCGTCGCCCATCACCCCCACCGTCTGCACCGGCAGCAGCACGGCGAAGGCCTGCCAGATCTTGTCGTAGAGGCCGGCCTTGCGGATTTCGTCGAGATAGATCGCATCGGCCCGGCGCAGGATGTCGAGCTTGTCGCGGCTCACGCCGCCCGGCAGGCGGATGGCGAGACCAGGGCCGGGGAACGGATGGCGGCCGACGAATTTGTCGGGCAGGCCGAGCTCGCGGCCGAGCGCCCGCACCTCGTCCTTGAACAGCTCTCGCAGCGGCTCGACCAACTGCATGTTCATACGCGCCGGCAGGCCGCCGACATTGTGGTGCGACTTGATGGTGACCGAAGGGCCGCCGGTAAAGCTCACGCTCTCGATCACGTCGGGGTAAAGCGTGCCCTGCGCCAGGAATTGCGCGCCGCCGATCTTCTTGGCCTCGGCCTCGAAGGTCTCGATGAACAGCCGGCCGATGGTCTTGCGCTTGGTTTCGGGGTCGGCTTCGCCCTCGAGCGCGCCGATGAAGGTATCGGCGGCGTCCACGTGGACGAGCGGGATGTTGTAGTGGTCGCGGAACATCGAGACGACCTCGTCGGCCTCGTTGAGCCGCATCAGGCCGTGGTCGACGAAGACACAGGTCAGTTGGTCGCCGATCGCCTCGTGGATCAGCAGCGCGGCCACCGAAGAGTCGACGCCGCCCGACAGGGCGCACAGCACCCTGCCCTTACCGACCTGCGCGCGGATCTTCTCGATCATGCGGGCGCGGTAGGCCGACATCGTCCAGTCGGATTTGAGCCCGACGATATTGTGCACGAAATTGGCGAGCAACCGGCCGCCGTCCGGCGTGTGCACCACCTCGGGGTGGAACATGGTGGTGTAGCGCTTTGCCTCCTCGTTCACCGCGATGGCGAACGGCGCGTTGGGTGAGGTGGCGACCACCTTGAAGCCGGCGGGCAGCTCGGTGACGCGGTCGCCATGGCTCATCCATACCGGATAGCGCTGGCCGATCTCCCAGACGCCTTCGTACAGGGCGGACGGCTCCCTGATCTCGAGGTCGGCGCGACCGAATTCTCGGGCGTGGCCGCCCTCCACCTTGCCGCCGAGCTGCAGCGCCAGGGTCTGCTGGCCGTAGCAGATGGCGAGAATCGGCACGCCGGATTCAAGCACCTCGTGCGGCGCGCGCGGGCTGCCCTCGTCGGTCACCGAGGCTGGGCCGCCGGAAAAGATCACCCCCTTGGGGCGCATGGCGCGGAACGCCTCGGCGGCCTTGTTGAACGGGTGAATCTCGCAATAGACCCCGGCCTCGCGCAGGCGGCGCGCAATGAGCTGCGTCACCTGGGAGCCGAAATCGATAATCAGGATGGAGTCGACGGCAGTCACGGCTGGCTCTGTCATGGCCGGGAAATATAGGCGCCGGCCCGATTGCGCAAGCAGCCGAGGCTAGTTCAGCACGGCGATGGCAAGGTTGAGGCTCGAGGCGAATGCCACCCACATCGCATAGGGGACAAACAGCCAGGCGGCGACGCGATCCTCGCGCCAGCGGGCCGCGATAAAGCCAAGCGCCAGCAGCAGGATGACCACGATCAGCACGAAGGCCGGCCACGGCTGATGCAGCCGGAACCAGACCGGCGACCAGGCCCAGTTCAGAACCATCTGCAGGCCCCAGAGCATCATCGCACCGCTGCCGGCGGCGCGCAGGAAGGTACGCGCGCCCGCGATGCCGATCAGCACGTAGAGCGTGAACCAGACCGGTCCGAACAACCAGTTCGGTGGGTTCCACGGCGCCTTGCGCAGCGAATCATACCAGGCGTCCGGTGTCGTGGTCACGCCGATGATGCCGCCGACGACGCACACGACCGCGATGAACGCGACGGTCGTGCCCCAGGTGCGCGGACTGCGCAGATCAATGGCTGAGTCTGTCATGGGCCGATAAACGCGGCAGCCGGATTTCGGTTCAGTCGCCCCGCTCAGCGGCGGCGGAGCACGCCGATGAAGAACCCGTCGGTGCCGGTGCGCAACGGCGTCAGCAGCGCCCCGCCGGCGGTGTCGACATGCGCCCGGTTGGACGCCCCCGGGTACAGCGCATCGAGGAGCGCCGGCATCGCGACGGCCTCGAACGTGGGATTGGCGGCGAGGAAAGCGGCGAGTTGGCGGCCATTCTCCTCGTCGAGCACCGAGCAGGTGATGTAGACCAGCACGCCGCCGGGCCGCACGTAGCGGGCGCCGTCGGCGAGGATGGCGGCCTGCTCGGTGGCGCGCGCCTGCACCTGCTCGGCGGTGAGCTTCCACTTGGCGTCAGGGCGCCGGCGCCAGGTGCCCGAGCCGGTGCACGGCGCATCGATCACCACGCGGTCCATCCGTCCGAGCAGGTCGTCGAGCACGCCGGCGCCCGGGGCCCGCACCTGCACGTTTCGTGCGCCGTTGCGCTTCAGCCGGTCGTAGATCGGCGCGAGACGGTGCCGATCGCTGTCGTAGGCGAAGATCTGGCCCTTGTTTGCCATGTCGGCGGCCAGCGCCAGCGTTTTGCCACCGGCCCCGGCGCACAGGTCGAGCACCTGCTCGCCGGCCGTCGCGCCGGCCAGCGCCGCAACAATCTGGCTGCCCTGGTCCTGCACCTCGAACCAGCCCTTGAGGTAGCCCTCCTCGACCTGCACGTTCGGCGTACGGCTGTCGCGCGTGCCGGCGGCAATCCGCAGGCCGTGGGGTGCGATGT
>JAEWCE010000248.1 GCA_023390785.1 Pseudomonadota bacterium | reverse complement strand
TCGCGTACCTGCTCGGGATACATCGCCTTGACGGTACCGACAGTGCCCACCGGCATGAAGGCCGGTGTGTTGATCTCGCCGCGCGACGTGTCGATCCGCCCGCGGCGCGCCATGCCATCGGTGGCGAGAACGGTGAAGGAGAAGTCGGTCACGTCGACTAACGCTTCAAGGACGCAACGATCCGAAAGGAACCGGATCTTTCATCAAGTGCTACAACCTTGGCATTCATGTTCGTTGGACGGCAATCCTTGATCTTTCTCGGATCAGCCTTGGGATCGACTGCTACTGCGATGATAACTTTCACTTCGCCGGCGCACTCATCCACGGAAAAGCGCAGGTTTGCCATCAGCTCCTTGTGTCCGGGCTTGTTACTCCTTGCCGGTTCGACCGGCCCCCGCTCGTAGATCAGATCGCCTTCGGGGCCTTTGGTAAACTCGTCCCGCCATAGCGTCACAACAACGGTCTTCTTTTCCTCATTCCTCGCAGACCAACTCCAGTTCACGTTCCTCGGCTTGGTGTCGAAATGCTCAAAGCAAGCTGTATGGCTCATGCGCTCGGCCATCGCGTCAGTCCTCATCCCGTCGAATATCAGAGCGAAATAGCAGGCTCGCATCGCCATAGGAATAGAACCGGTATTTGAACCGGATCGCGTGCGCATAGGCGGCCTGCATGGTCTCAAGGCCGGCGAAGGCCGAAACCAGCATGAACAGCGTCGATTTCGGCAGGTGGAAATTGGTCATCAGCACGTCGACGGCGCGAAAGCGGAAGCCCGGGGTGATGAAAATGTCGGTCTCGCCGATGAACGGCCTGAGCGCTCCCGTCGCGCGCGCCGCCGTCTCCAGCAACCTCAGGCTCGTGGTACCGACGGCGACGATGCGGCCGCCGCGGGCCCTGGCGGCCTCCAGCCGGTGCACCGAGGCTTCGGTCAGCTCGCCCCATTCGGCGTGCATGACGTGGTCGTCGGTGTCGTCGGCCTTCATCGGCAGGAAGGTTCCGGCGCCGACATGCAGCGTCACCCGCTCGATGGAAACGCCCTTGTCGCTCAATGCCTGCAGCAGCCCCTCGGTGAAATGCAGCCCGGCGGTGGGCGCCGCCACGGCACCATCCACAGCGGCATAGACCGTCTGGTAGTCGGTCTTGTCGCGCTCCTCGGTATGGCGCTTGGCCTCGATATAGGGCGGCAGGGGCATGGCGCCGTGCGCCTTGATCGCTTCGTCGAGCTCGGCCCCGCCGAGGTCGAATTCCAGCGTCACCTCGCCGGTCTCGCCCTTCCCGGCGACGGTTGCCAGCAGTGAGCCGTCATCGCCCAGCTCCAGCCGGTCGAGCACGTGCAGCCGTTTCGCCGGCCGCGCAAAGGCACGCCAGGTCTGGCGATCGACCCGCTTGTGCAGGTTGAACGACACCGACGCGCGCGCCTCGCCGCGGATGCGCGTGCCCTTGAGCTCCGCCGGCAGCACCTTGGTGTCGTTGACCACCAGCACGTCGCCAGGCTGGAGGATGTCGACAAGGTCGGTGACATGCCGGTCGGCCAGCCGCTCGCCCGGCCGCACCACCAACATCCGCGCGCTGTCGCGCGGCTCGGCCGGATGCAGCGCGATCCGGTCTTCCGGCAACTCGAAATCGAACAGCTCGACGCGCATCAGCCGGGATCGCAGCTCACGGTCCAGGCGCCCTGCCCGACGATCCGCAGTACGCCGCCCAGCGCCACCGCGTCCCCCTCGCTGGCCTTGAACAGCTTGAGCTCGGCGAGTTTGGCGAAATCCTTGTCCATGGCATCGATCAGCACCATGGCGCCGTCTTCGTAGGCCTGCCCGATCGACACCGGGTCGCCCGGCCCGTTCGCCGGATCGCTGGCCCAGACCTTCTCGGCGGCGGTGATGGTGACGGCCGAAACCTGCAGCACGCCGGTGCCGTCGCCGGCGAGATAGTCGAAGCTCGCGGCGCCGCCGGCATCGGCGCAATGCACCCACTCCGTCGCCATCGCCGGAGAGACAGCAAGCACGGCCAGAAATGCGATCGATCGCAGCATCAGCGGTCCTACATCAGCCGGATCATCAGCGCGCCGATCACCAGCAGCGCCGCGCCGCCGATGCGGCCGGGCGTGATGTCGTGCATCGGCGCGGCCAGAAAGCCGGTCTTGTCGATCACCAGCCCGGCGAGGAGCTGGCCCGTGACGATGAGCCCCATCACCGCGGCGGCGCCGATCTGCGGCGTCAGCACGATGGTTGAGGTCACGAACACCGTTCCCAGTGCACCGCCGGCGATGAACAGCCACCATGCCGGCTGCGCCCAGTGGATCTGGGTCTGCAGCGCCCCTGCCACCGCAAAGGTCACCACCGCCAGCACCACCGTGCCGGCCGCGAACGAGACGAAGGCTGCCGCGAACGGCAGCCCCAGGTCGCGCCCGAGCTGGGCATTGATCGGCGCCTGCACCGCAACGCAGGCGCCCGAGATGACGCCGAGGAGAACCCAGAGGATAGTCATCGGCTTCACCGTCCGCTCCGCTACTGCGCGTCGGCAGCCACCTTCACCGACAGCATCTTGTCGGGATCGCGCACAGGCTCGCCGCGCTTGATCTTGTCGACATTCTCCATGCCCTCGATGACCTTGCCCCACACGGTGTATTGCCGGTCGAGGAAACGGGCGTCGTCGAAGCAGATGAAGAACTGCGAATTGGCGCTGTCGGGGTTCTGCGCCCGCGCCATCGAGGCGGTGCCGCGCACGTGCGGCTCGGCGTTGAACTCCTGCTTCAAATTCGGGTACTTCGACGATCCGGTGCCGGTGCCGGTCGGATCGCCGGTCTGCGCCATGAAGCCATCGATCACGCGATGGAACACGATCCCGTCGTAAAAGCCCTCGCGCGCCAGCTTCTTGATATGGGCGACGTGGTTGGGCGCGAGGTCCGGACGCATCTCGATGACCACCGGTCCCTTGGTGGTTTCGATCAGCAGCGTGTTCTCGGGATCTTTGATGTCAGCCAATCGCTGGCTCCTTCCTACTGGTAAACGATCTTTGCAGAAATGATCTTGTCCGGGTCCTCGACCTCGCCCGATTGCGGGTCGCCCTTCTTGATCTTGTTGACCGCGTCCATTCCGGACACGACCTTGCCGAACACCGTGTACTGCCCGTCGAGGAAGCCGGCATCGGCGAAGGTGATGAAGAACTGCGAGTTGAAGGTGTCCGGGTCGCTGGTGCGCGCCGCCCCCACCGTGCCCGGATCGTAGTGGATGCTCGAGAACTCCGCCTTCACGTCCGGCAGGTCCGAGCCGCCCATGCCCGTGCCGGTCGGGTCGCCCGTCTGCGCCATGAAGCCGTCGATCACCCGGTGGAAGGTCAGGCCGTTGTAGAAGCCCTGGTTGGTGAGGGTGACGATACGCTCGACATGCTTGGGCGCCACGTCGGGCAGCAGCTGGATGTCGACGTCGCCATCCTTGAGCGTCAGGATCAGGTGCGGAGTGCCGTCCGCCGCCTTGGCGGGAGCTGCGAGCGAGGCGCCGAACACGGCAGCCGCAATGATGGCCAGGATGCCGAAAATGGCACCGGCGCGCTTGAGCGGTGAATTCATTTGGATTTGAGTGCTTCCAGAACGTTGGCCGGGACGAATTTGGAAATGTCGCCCCCAAGCTGTGCGATCTGGCGCACGAGCGTGGCCGAGATATGGCGGACGGGCGGCGACGAGGGCAGGAACACAGTCTGCAGGTCGGGCGCCATCTGGGCGTTCATGCCGACCATCTGCATCTCGTAATTGTAGTCGGTGGTGTCGCGGAGCCCGCGGATGATCAGCTTGGCGCCGTGCTGGCGCGCTGCGGTGACCGCCAGGCCGTCGAAATCGACGATGCGCATCTCGGTATCGGTGCGTTTGCCCACCGGCTCCAGCGATGCCTCGAGCAGCGCCAGCCGGTCGGCGTGCGAGAACAGCGGCTGCTTGCTGGCATGCGTGCCCACAGCCACCACCAGGGTGTCGACCAGCTTGCAGGCCCGCTCGATGACGTCGAGGTGGCCATTGGTCAGCGGATCGAATGAACCGGGGTAGAATCCGATCAATTTGCTCATATCGCCGCCCTCCCCAATGCCCGCGCGGTGTGCGCGGGGGTTCTGTCACGCCCCCGTCGCCAAGGCAAGCAAGACCACCAGCGGTTGGCCAAACGGACGCTCTCGCGGCCGGTTGGCCAGAGCGCAAACAAAACCAGCGGTTGGCCGAGCGGACGCCCTCGCGGCCGATTGGCCAGAGCGCAGACAAAACCAGCGGTTGGCCAAACGGACGCTCTCGCGGCAGGTTGGCCAGGCGTGCGGCCGCCTTACCTGCTCAGCGTCGCCAGCCACACCGCGGCACCGATCAGGATCACGCCGGCAACGCGGTTGACCCAGACCAGCGCGCCGCCGGTCATCAGGCTGCGTGCTCCCACCGACAGCGCGATATAGCCGCTGTCGGTGATGAACGCCGCCCCGATCTCGATCAGCCCGAGCAGCAGCACCTGCGGCCAGGCCGTGTAATCGGGGTCGACGAATTGCGGGATGAAGGCGCCGAAGAACAGCATCGCCTTGGGGTTGCCCCACAACGTCAGGAACCCGGCCATCACCTGCCGCCGCCCAGAGCGCTGCTCCTGCTGGGCGTCGAGCCGGATGCCGCCGCGCGACGTCAGGTAGCCGATGCCCAGGTACACCAGATAGGCCGCGCCGATATACTTGATGATGTCGAACAGAGTCGAAACCAGCCCGGTCACCGCCTGCAGGGCCACGGCAACCACCAGCACCATCGAGAACCGCCCCAGCGCCGCGCCCAGCTCGAACCAGTATGAGGCCACCAGCCCCCGGGCGAGCGCCGTGCTCACCACCGTCGACACGGTGATCCCCGGCACGGCCACGACGACGAACGCCGCGATTGTGTACGGGATCAGGACGGAAAGCTCGGGAATGTGGAGGATGGCGACGAACTCGCGCGGCGGGACATCGCCTCTAAAACGTTTCCGGGAAAGGTGGCAACGGTTTTCTTCAGGCCTTCTTGACCAGCGCCAGCCACACGCCGCCCGCCATCAGGATCGCGCCCGACACCCGGCTGAGGAGCTTGACGCGGGCCGCCGACAGCAGGCCGCGCGCCCGTCCGCCGAGGACCGCGTACATTGAATCCGACGCCCCGGCGATCAGCATGAAGAAGAGGCCGAGCACCACTACCTGCGGCAGCGCCGCCCCTTCCCTGCTGACGAATTGCGGCAGGAACGCCCCGAGGAAGATCAGCGCCTTGGGGTTCGACCAGATGACGATGAAGCCGTCGAGTATCAGCCGCCGGTACGACTTCGCCGGCCCGGTGGCCGCGGTGCCGAGTTCGCCCTTGCTCATCAGCATGTTGAAGCCGAGCCAGACCAGATAGGCGGCGCCGGCGAGCTTGATCCAGTCGAAGGCGAAAGCCATGAAGCCCATCACCGCCTGGAGCCCGAGCCCGACCACCAGGATCATGGTGACGAGGCCGAGCTGCGTGCCGGCGATGATCGACAGCCCGGCAAGGGTGCCGGACCGCAGCGAATTGGCCAGGATGACGGTGACCGTCGGCCCTGGCACGATGGCGAGCACGAAGCAGGCACCGAGGTACGGGATGAGCGTCGCGAGCGAGAACATGACTCCATAAAGGCAGGAGTCATGACGCAACGCAATCACGGCTCAGGCGACCATATGCCGAATTCCGCGGGGAGCGTGCGACCTACTCGCCTGCCGGTTCGTCGTCTTCCGCGTCCGGCTCGCTGATCCGCTCCACCGACACCACCTTCTCGTCGTCGGCGGTATTGAGCACGGTCACCCCTTGCGACGAGCGGCCGACGATGCGGATCGGCTTGTCGCCGCCCACCGGCAGGCGGATGGTCTGCCCGCCATCGGTGATCAGCATGATCTGGTCCTCGTCGGCCACCGGGAAGGACGCCACCAGCGCGCCGTTGCGCTCGTTGACCGCCATCGCCACGATGCCTTTGCCGCCGCGATTGGTGATCCGATATTCGTGGCTCGAGGTCCGCTTGCCGTAACCATTCTCGGAGATGGTGAGGATGAACTGCTCGGCGGCGCTCATGGCGGCGTAGCGCTCCTGGCTGAGCTCGCCCGCCGCGGCTTCCTCGAGGTCGTCCGACGCCGTCTCCTCGCTCTCGCCTTCGCCGCGGACCGCCCGGCTCATCTTGAGATACGCCCCGCGTTCCGCCGAGTCCGCCTCGAAATGGTGGATGATCGCCATCGAGATGACGCGGTCGCCTTTGCCCAATGCGATGCCGCGCACGCCGTCGGAATCGCGGCCCTTGAATACGCGAACGTCCTCGACCCGGAAGCGGATGGCCTGCCCCAGCGCCGTCGTCAGCAGCACGTCGTCGCTGGCCGAGCAGGTTGCGACGTCGACCAAATGATCGCCGTCACTGAGCTTCATGGCGATCTTGCCGTTTTTGTTGATGTCGACAAAGTCGGCAAGCGAGTTGCGGCGCACATTGCCGCGCACGGTCGCGAACATGATGTCGAGCTTCTGCCAGTCCGCCTCGTCCTCGGGCAGCGGCATGATCGAGGTGATGCGCTCGCCCTCGTCCAGCGGCAGCATGTTGATCAGCGCCCGGCCCCGGCCCTGCGGCTCGGCGATCGGCAGGCGCCAGACCTTGAGCTTGTAGACCTGCCCGGCCGACGAGAAGAACAGCACCGGCGTATGGGTATTGGCCACGAACAGTCGGGTGACGAAATCCTCCTCGCGCGTCGCCATGCCCGAGCGGCCCTTGCCGCCGCGCTTTTGCGCCCGGTAGGCGCTCAGCGGCACGCGCTTGATGTAGCCGCCATGCGTGACGGTCACCACCATGTCCTCGCGGGCGATCAGGTCCTCGTCCTCGAAATCGCCGGCCGCCTCGTCGATAGTCGTCAGGCGCGGCGTGGCGAACTCGTCCTTGATCGCCTGCAGTTCGGCGCGGACGATGCCTTGCACCTTTTCGCGCGACCGCAGGATCGACAGATATTCGGCGATGTCCTGGCCCAGCCCGTTGAGCTCGTCGCCGATCTCGTCGCGGCCGAGCGCCGTCAGGCGGCTGAGCGTCAGCGCCAGGATGGCGCGCGCCTGCTCGTCGCTCAGCCGGAACGTGCCGCTGTCGCTGATCTTGTGGCGCGGATCATCGACCAGCGCCATCAGCGGCGCAACGTCGCTCGCGGGCCAGTCGCGCGCCATCAGTTCCTCGCGCGCAGCCGTGGGATCGGCGGCACGCCGAATGACGGCGATGACTTCATCGATATTGGCCACCGCTACCGCGAGGCCGACCAGCACGTGGGCACGGTCGCGTGCCTTGCCCAGCAGGAACCGGGTGCGGCGGGTGACCACCTCCTCGCGGAATTCGACGAACGCCCGGAGGATGCGCTGGATGCCCATCAGCTCCGGCTTGCCGCCGTTGAGGGCGACGAAATTGCAGCCGAATGAGCTTTGCAGGGGGGTGAAGCGGTAGAGCTGGTTGAGTACCACGTCCGGCACCGCATCGCGCTTCAATTCGATGACCACGCGGATGCCGTGGCGGTCGGACTCGTCGCGGATGTCCGAGATGCCCTCGATGCGCTTGTCGCGCACCAGCTCGGCCATCTTCTCGATCATCAGCGACTTGTTCACCTGATACGGAATCTCGGTGATGATGATCGCTTCGCGCCCGCCGCGCATCTCTTCGGTGTTGGACTTGCCGCGGATGAGGATCGAGCCACGGCCTGTCTCATAGGCCTGCCGGATGCCGGCACGGCCGAGGATTACGCCGGCGGTCGGGAAATCCGGGCCCGGCAGGTGCTGCATTAGCTCCGGCACGGTGATGTCGGGATTGGCCAGCACTGCCAGCGTCGCGTCGATCACCTCGCCCAGATTGTGGCTCGGAATGTTGGTGGCCATGCCCACGGCGATGCCGCCGCCGCCGTTGACCAAAAGGTTCGGGAACCGTGCCGGCAGCACTGTCGGTTCCTCGCGCGAGCCGTCATAGTTCTCGCGAAAATCGACCGTGTCGTTCTCGAGGTCATCGAGCAGCGAGCCGGTGATCTTCTCCATGCGCACTTCGGTGTACCGCATGGCGGCCGGCATATCGCCGTCGATCGAGCCGAAATTGCCCTGTCCGTCGACCAGTAGCTGGCGCATGGAGAAGTCCTGCGCCATGCGCACCAGCGACATGTACACCGCCTGGTCGCCATGCGGGTGATACTTGCCGATGACGTCGCCCACCACGGTCGCCGATTTGTGGTACGGCCGGTTCCAGGTGAAGTTCTGCTCGTGCATCGAAAACAGGATGCGGCGGTGCACCGGCTTCATGCCGTCGCGCACGTCCGGCAGCGCGCGGCTCACGATCACGCTCATCGCGTAGTCGAGATACGACCGGCGCATCTCGTCGGTGATCGAAATCGGGGCGATGTCGGAGGGCGGCGGGGCGACGCCGTCGTCGTCTGGAGTGTCGGCCAAGGGGTGCTTTTTCGGGGTCGTTCGAACTGTCGATGGGTCTATGCGATTCCCCCCGCAAAGCCTACTTCCGCGGGCCTCTGGCGGGAATTGGGAACCTGCAATCCACTGCTATCGCATATAGGGCGCGAATGGGCCGATTTCGAGGCCCCTGGGCCGCTCCTGGTCACAGAAAAGCAAGTAATACTGCCCCATCCTCGCGGTCTTACTGCAACAGGCGTCCCGGAATTCATGCAAACCCCCTGCTACCCGCACGAAACGCCGTGAGCGGCCTTGTTTACCGCGCTTTTTGTGGTAACGCTCGCCTCGCATTGTGGGCGATGGAGTCATCGATCCCACACCCCTTCTGTCGCCGGGGGGCGAGTCTTCACCCTTGGAGGAACTTTTGAAAATGAACCTGTTCGGACCCCTTATGCGGGCGGCTGTGCTCGGCGGCGCCATGCTGGTCGCCGGAGTCGTGCCCGCTCTGGCCGGCCCGGCTGAGATCGGCGCGCTCGAGAAGTACCTCGGCACGTGGAACGGCAAAGGCCAGCTTTCGGGCTCGCAGACCCAGCCGGTGAGCTGCAAGATGGCGCTGAGCTCGGGCAATGGCGGCAAGCTCAACTACACCGGCCGCTGCTCGCTGGGGGGCGCCCAGCTCTCAGTGACTGGCACCATCGCCTATTCCGACGCCAACAAGCGCTACGAAGCCGTGATGAACTCCGGCATCGGCGGCTTCCGCGGCGTCGCCATCGGCCAGCGCAAGGGCGACCAGATCGTGTTCGACCTGCACCAGCGCGCCGACGACAGCGAGGGCAACGACATCTCCATCGCCTCGACGGTCGTCCTGTCCGGCGGCAATTCGCTGAAGGTCGATTTCCACGCCACCTTCAACGACAGCGGCGACAAGGTCGACGCCAACATCCCCTTCACCAAGGCCTGAGCCTTCGGACCCATAGGATGCAAAGGGCGGCTCCGGGCCGCCCTTTTTGTTGCCGAATGCCCGGCTCAGAATGGAATGTCGTCGTCCATGCCGCCGGACTCGAACGCCGGCGCGCTGGCGGACGGACGGCGGCCCTCCGAGCGGGTGGGCGGGCTCGAGAAGCCCCCGGACTCCCCGGCGTTCTCGCCGCGGCCGTCGAGCATGGTCAGGTTCGAGTTGAACCCCTGCAGCACCACCTCGGTCGAATACTTGTCCTGGCCCGACTGGTCCTGCCATTTGCGCGTCTGCAGCGCGCCCTCGAGATAGACCTTGCTGCCCTTGCGCAGATATTGCTCGGCCACGCGGGCGAGCCCCTCCGAGAAGATCACCACCCGGTGCCACTCGGTCTTTTCCTTGCGCTCGCCGCTGTTCTTGTCGCGCCAGCTGTCGGACGTCGCCACGGACAGGTTCACCACCTTGTTGCCGCTCGGCAGCGTCCGCACCTCGGGATCGGCCCCCAGATTGCCGACCAAAATCACCTTGTTCACACTGCCAGCCATAGCTCGTCCTTTCGCTCTTACGCCGCTTCCGTGGAATGCGGCCGGCACTGTATCCGACCGCCCGATGCCCTCTCAGCCCCCACGGGACCTTTGCACATCAATATAGAATGTTCATATTTTGTTCTCAAGCCACCGCTGCCGTTTTCGCCGCATTCTCTGTGCATTGAGAACTGCCAGCCAATACAATAGTTTCCAGCGCGAAAACCCGAGACCACGAGTCAGCATTGAGCGAGACCA
>JAEWCE010000141.1 GCA_023390785.1 Pseudomonadota bacterium | reverse complement strand
CGCCGCTACGGCGCGGTGGGCGAGCCCGTCTCGTCGATGGCGGTGGCGATGGCCTCGACCTTGCGCGCAGCGTCGGCCAAGCGGCGGGCGAATTTCTGCTCCATCTCCTCGGCCTCGAGGGTCAGCTCGCGTCCCGCGGTGGTAAGTTCGGCGATGTCCTTGCGGAGACCTTCGATGGTGCGGTGGGCTTCGCCCAACTCGTCGAGCACGGCAATCCCGGCCATCACCGTCAGCCGGGTATCGCCGATCTCGCCGAAATCGCCCTTCATGGCTTCGACGCGCGCGTTGAAGTCGGCGGCAAGGTCAAGCAGATGTTGTTGCTGGCCCTCTTCGCAGCCCATCCGATACTTCTTGCCGGCAATCTCGACGACGACATCAGGCATTACGCAGCACCTCGTTGACGGTATCCATGGCGACCACCAGACGGCGGGCGACTTCGGCTGATGCGTCGTCGAGACGCTTGGCCTTAGCGCTGGCCTTGTCGAGGTCGCTGGCGAATTTGGCGCGCTCGGCCAGCAGCTTCTGCGTGTCCGCCTCGATACGCGCATGCGTGCGCATGCGGCCGTTGAGGCTGCGCACGCTGGCTTCGAGGCGCTGGAAGGCGCGGTCCAGGCGGTCCGATGCCGCCTCGATGGTGTCCTCGATGTCGCTCATTGGCTCGTCCGCAAATCACCCGGGTTGCCGGAACCACTATAGAGCCCTGTCATTGACAGGCAAACCGAACCTGTTAAGCCAGTCCCCGCTTAGGAGGAGGCCGGTTTTCCGGCACTTTTCCGATCCGGAATCATCAGCAAAAGAGCGGATTTCATGACCAATTCAAAGACCGCCGACGAGATGGCCAATGCCATTCGCTCCCTCGCCATGGATGCGGTGGAAAAAGCCAATTCCGGCCATCCCGGCCTGCCGATGGGCTGTGCCGACCTGGCGACGGTGCTGTTCACCAAGGTCATGAAGTTCGATCCCAAGCACCCGGAATGGCCCGATCGCGATCGGTTCGTGCTCAGCGCCGGCCATGGCTCGATGCTGCTCTACGCCTCGCTCTATCTGCTCGGCTACGAGGACGCGACGATCGAGCAGGTGAAGAATTTCCGCCAGCTCGGGTCAAAGACTGCCGGGCATCCCGAACATGGGTTTCTCAAGGGCATCGAGACGACCACCGGTCCGCTCGGGCAGGGCATCGCCAACGCGGTGGGAATGGCGATTGCCGAGGCCAAGCTCGCCGCCGAGTTCACCAAGGATGTCGTCGACCACCATACGTGGTGCCTGTGCGGCGACGGCTGCCTGATGGAAGGGATCAGCCAGGAGGCGATCTCGCTCGCCGGTCACCTCAACCTCAACAAGCTGACCCTGATCTGGGACAACAATGGCATCACCATCGACGGCCATGTGTCGAACGCCGACTCGACTGACCAGCTCAAGCGCTTCGAAGCCTCGGGCTGGAACACCATTGCAATCGATGGGCACGACCAGTCGGCAATCGAGCGGGCGCTGAACGATGCCAAAAAGAGCACGCGGCCGCTGTTGATCGCGGCGCGAACCACCATCGGCTTCGGCGCGCCGAACAAGGAAGGCACCAACAAGGTGCACGGCTCCCCGCTTGGCAAGGACGAGCTGGCGGCGGCAAAGAAGAATCTCGGCATCACCTATCCCGCCTTTGAGATTCCGAAGGAAACGCTCGACGCCTGGCGTGCTGCCGGCACCCGGTCGGCCAACGAATTCGGCGCCTGGCAGGGACGCCTGGCCGGCCTCGATGCCGCGCGCCGGACCGAGTTCGAACGCCGCCTCGCTGGCGACCTGCCGGCCGAGCTGGACGCCGCGCTCGACGCCTACAAGCAGAAGCTTGCGGCCGACAAGCCGAAGGTCGCGACGCGCAAATCGAGCCAGATGGCGCTCGACGTGATCAACGCCGTGGTGCCCGAGACAGTCGGCGGCTCGGCCGACCTCACCGGCAGCAACCTCACCGATACGCCGCAGACCAAGCCGTTCACCGACCAGGATCGCTTCGGCCGCTACATGCGCTACGGCATCCGCGAGCACGGCATGTCGGCGATCATGAACGGCATGGCGCTGCACAAGGGGCTGATCCCCTATGGCGGCACGTTCCTGGTGTTCACCGACTACGCGCGGCCGGCGATCCGGCTCAGCGCCATCATGGAACAGCGCGTGATCTACGTGATGACGCACGATTCCATCGGCCTGGGCGAAGACGGGCCGACGCACCAGCCGATCGAGCATCTGGCGGCGCTCAGGGCGATCCCGCATTTGCAGGTGCTGCGCCCGGCCGATGCGGTCGAGACGCTCGAGTGCTGGCAGATAGCGCTCAAGAGCCGCAACCGGCCGACCATCCTGGCGCTCTCGCGCCAGAACCTGCCGGCGCTGCGCACCGACTACGTCAAGGACAACCTCAGTGCCAAGGGCGCCTACAAGATTGCCGGCGACGACGCCGCAGACGCCGTGATCTTTGCTACCGGCTCGGAAGTGGCCATTGCCGTCGACGCCCTGCCGCTGCTCAAGGCCAAGGGGATTTCGGGCAAGGTCATCTCCGTCCCCTCGCTCGAATTGTTCGAGGCGCAGCCGGACGAGTACAAGGCCAAGCTCATCGGCACGCCGAAGGCCCGGGTGGCGGTGGAGGCCGGCGTCGGCCTCAGCTGGCAGAAGCTCTTGGGCGAGAAGGGCCACTTCGTGGGCATGCATTCATTCGGCGCCAGCGGCCCGGCCGAGCAGCTCTATGAGTATTTCGGCATCACGCCTAATGGCGTAGTTGAAGCCGTAACGCTGCAGTTGTAAGGCAGCCACTTTCACCCCCGAATAGCAAGGTATCCAAGGAGCCATCATGGCTGTACGCGTCGCAATCAATGGTTTTGGCCGCATCGGGCGCAACATCCTGCGCGCCATCGTCGAATCCGGCCGAACCGACATCGAAGTGGTGGCGGTGAACGACCTGGGTCCCGTCGAGACCAACGCGCACCTGCTGCGCTACGACAGCGTGCACGGCAAGTTTCCGCACGAAGTAACGGTGTCGGGGGACACCATCTCGGTCGGCGGCAAGCCGTTCAAGGTGACTGCGGTCAAGAACCCGGCCGAGCTGCCGCACAAGGAGCTGGGCGTCGACATCGTGCTCGAATGCACCGGCATCTTCACGTCGAAGGAGAAGGCGTCGGCGCACCTCACCGCGGGCGCCAGGAAGGTGATCGTCTCGGCGCCGGCGGAGGGCGCCGATTTCACCGTGGTCTACGGCATCAACGACAAGAAGCTGAGCAAGGATCACATCGTCATCTCGAACGGCTCGTGCACCACCAACTGCCTCGCGCCAATGGCCAAGGTGATGAACGAACTGGTGGGTATCGAGAAGGGCATGATGACCACCATTCACTCCTACACGGGTGACCAGCCGACGCTCGACACCATGCACAAGGATCTCTATCGCGCCCGTGCCGCGGCGCTGAGCCAGATCCCGACCTCGACCGGCGCCGCCAAGGCGATCGGCCTGGTGCTGCCCGAGCTCAAGGGCAAGCTCGACGGCATCTCGATCCGCGTGCCGACCCCGAATGTGTCGCTCGTCGACCTCAACTTCATGGCCGGCCGCAACACCACGGCGCAGGAAATCAACGAAGCGCTGATCGCGGCCTCCGAGGGTCCGCTCAAGGGCGTCATGACCTACACCCGCCACCCGCTGGTGTCGTCCGACCTCAACCACGATCCGCACTCGGCCACCATCCTGCTCGACCAGACCAAGGTGATCGAGGGCAACTTCGTCACGGTGATGGGCTGGTACGACAACGAATGGGGCTTCTCCAACCGCATGTGCGACGTCACCGCGGCGTTCGCCAAGACGCTTTGACCCTCAAGGCCCTCGCACCATGCGGGGGCCTTTTGCTATCGTGTCGAACAGCGACAGCAGCGGAGACGATACATGGCGGCGTTCAAGACCATCGAGGGCATGGATTTCAAGGGCAAGCGGGTACTGCTGCGCGCTGATCTCAACGTGCCGGTCAAGGACGGCAAGGTGACCGATGCAACGCGCATCGAGCGCGTGGTCCCGACGATCCGCGAGATCGTCAAGGCCGGCGGCAAGGCGATCCTGATCAGCCATTTTGGCCGCCCCAAGGGCAAGGTCGACAAGGCCTTCTCGCTGGAGCAGGTGGTGCCGGCGGTGGCGGAAGCGACCGGGCATCGCGTCGGTTTCGTCGACACCGACTGGGTCGATGTGAGCAACGCCAAGAAGGCGATCGATACGGCGCCCGACGGCTCCATCCTGGTGCTCGAGAACACGCGCTTCACGCCGGGCGAAGAGGCCAACGATCCCGAGCTCGCCAGGAAGATGGCGTCGCTGGGCGATATCTACATCAATGACGCGTTCTCGGCGGCGCATCGGGCGCATGCCTCGACCGAAGGGCTGGCGCATCTGCTGCCCTCGGCGGCCGGGCTCGCCATGCAGGCCGAGCTCGAGGCGCTGGAGGCAGGGCTCGGTACGCCCAAAAAGCCGGTGATCGCGGTGGTCGGCGGCGCCAAGGTGTCGACCAAGATCGACCTGCTCGAGAACCTCGTGAGCAAGGTCGACGCGCTGGTGATCGGCGGGGCCATGGCCAACACGTTCCTCCTGGCGCAGGGCATCGCCATCGGCAAGTCGCTGGCCGAGCACGACATGGGCGACACCGTGAACGCCATTCTAGACAAGGCCGAAAAGGTCAACTGCGCTATCATCGTGCCGGTGGACGCCGTGGTCGCCTGGCACTTCGCCGCCAATGCGCCGCACCAGAATTACGGGCTGGACGCCATGGACCCCGAGGGCATGATCCTCGATGTCGGGCCCCAATCGCGGGTGCGCATCAAGGGCGCCATCGACGAGGCGGCGACGCTGGTGTGGAACGGTCCGCTCGGGGCATTCGAGACGCAGCCGTTCGACGAAGGCACCACCGAGATCGCCAGATATGTCGCGAGCCGTACCAAGGCCGGAAAACTGGTTTCGGTCGCCGGCGGCGGGGATACCGTCTCGGCGCTGTCGCATGCCGGTGTGAAGGACGATTTCACCTATGTGTCGACCGCCGGCGGCGCCTTCCTCGAATGGATGGAAGGCAAGGTTCTGCCGGGCGTCGCCGCGCTGATGAATTAGCCTAGCGGCTGCTGCCGATGCGCAGCAGCGAACCGACGAGGCCGACGACACCGGCGATCAGCAGGATCCATTGTAGTGCCGCGAGCCCGGCGCTCGGGGCTTCGCTCGACGACAGCATCATCGAGCCGACAAGGATGATGCCGATCAGGCTGACAATGGCCGAAACGCGCGGATTGGACATGTTCCGCTTCCTCCTCTGCGACGGGCGGCAGGAGGCGCCACGGCGGTTGAATGCGCGATGAATGACCGCGAGTTTTGGCCGCTAGGTCCTTCCCGCGCGGGGGTGGAGGTGGCAAGCGGAAGCTGACGGGGTGGCCCCAATCACTGGCGCAAGCGGCCCATCCATCTTGGGCGATTCCTCCGCCCCGACGTTGTCGCTCATGGGAGCCCGACTGGCGAAGCGGTTCGAGCCTTCGACTTTCGTCCTACGCCCCTCGGCCAATCGGAACTTTCGTCCGGCGACTTTATTGTGATCGCGTTTCCCAACGAGGAGTTGCCCGTGCCGTCGCTCAACGATGTCGCCCGAAAGCTTGTTGCGCCCGGCATGGGCATCCTTGCAGCCGATGAATCTGAGGGAACAATCGCCAAGCGCTTTGCGGTGATTGGGCTGCCGGTGACGTTCGAGACGCGCCGCGATTATCGCGAGATGCTGTTTCGGTCCACCGAGGCCATGCGGAAGTACATCTCCGGGGTGATCCTCACCGAGGAAACGCTGAAACAGTCGGCCGCCGACGGCACGCCCTTCGTCGCGCTGTTCGCCGACACCGACGTGATCCCCGGAATCAAGGTCGATCGCGGCGCCTTCGCCATGCCCGGCACCAGGGGCGAAAAGATCACCGAGGGGCTCGATGGCCTCCGGCACCGGCTCGAGGAATACGCCAAGCTGGGCGCCAAATTTGCCAAATGGCGCGGTGTCATCGCGGTCAACGACTACGCGCCGTCGCGCAACGGCATTCGCGCCAATGCGCATGTGCTGGCGCGCTACGCGGCGCTCTGCCAGGAGGCGGGGATCGTTCCGGTGGTCGAGCCCGAGGTGCTGGCCGACGGCGAGCCGGGCGATCATTCGATGCAGCGCTGCGCCGAGGTGACCAGCGAGACGCTGGCCACCGTGTTCGAGGAATTGCGCCTCGCCGGCGTCGAGCTCGACGGCATGCTGCTCAAGCCCAACATGGTGACGCCGGGCGTCCGCT
>JAEWCE010000116.1 GCA_023390785.1 Pseudomonadota bacterium | reverse complement strand
CCCCTCGCCTACGCAAAAAGAGAACCCCGCACAAGGCGGGGTTCATGCATGCGGTCGATGCGAAGCAGGTGGATCAGAACTTGTAGCCCTGGGACTTCAGCTCAGCGCGCACCTTGGTGACGAATTCGGTGCCGAAATTGTAGGTGAAGACCTGCATCACCTGCTTGATGCCGTTGTTGATGTCGAGGGCCGAACTCGCCAGCTTGACGCCTACCGGGCTCGAATAGAACTCGTTCATCTGCTTGAGCTCGTCGGGGGTGAAGGTGGCAGCATAGACACGGGCGAACTGGTCGTAGAGATCGCTGCTCTTGTCCTTGTACTGGTCGAGGATCTTGCCGATCGCCGCGTCGATCTTGTCGCTGATGTCGGGGTTCTGCTGGGTGAGCAGTTTGCTGGTCTGGGCGGCGGTCTGGGCGAGAATGGCCTGATACAACTGGGCCTTGTTGGTGAGATCGACGTATTTGCGCGCCAATGCCAGCGTTTCGGGAGCGATTTCCTGCGACAGCGCCGGCGCGGCAGCGCCGCAGGCCATGGCGAGAGCCAGCACGGCCATGGCGGCCCATTTGGTGAGGCGCGACAGATTCATAGTCATGGTCTCCAATAACCCCCGTTGGTGACGTGGCGCGTCACGCGTCGATCGTTTCTACGCCATCCGCGGCGGCGACGTAGGCCCTTTGGCAAAGCTTGAGAAACAGCCCGTGTTCGACCACGCCCGGAACGTCGTGCAGGTCGGTCGAAAGCGCTTCTGGATCGGAAATGCGGCCAAAAAAAGCATCCAGGATGAGGTGTCCGCCGTCGGTCACGAAGGGCTCGCCGGCTGTCGTGAGGCGCAGCTTGACCGGCCCTTCCGCCTCGTGAGCGGCGGCGACGCGCTCGACGGCGATCTGCGTCGCGCGCAGGCCGAAGCGGTTGACCTCGATGGAGAGCGGAAAACGGCCGAGGGCGGCAACGCGCTTGCCGGCGTCGGCGATGACCACCATGCGGCGGCTTGCGGCGGCGACGATCTTCTCGCGCAGCAGCGCCCCGCCCGCCCCCTTGATCAGGCCGAGACCGGGACCGATCTCGTCGGCGCCGTCGATGGTGAGATCGAGCTCGGGCGTTTCCTCAAGGGTGGTCAGGGGGATGCCCAGTGACCGCGCCTGCGCGGCGGTGGCCTCGGAGGTCGGCACGCAGACCAATTCGAGCCCCTCGCGCACGCGGGCGCCGACGAGGTCGACAAGGTGACGCGCGGTCGACCCAGTGCCCAGGCCCAGGCGCATGCCGGGGCGAATCTCGGCCAGCGCTGCCGCCGCCGCCATCCGTTTGAGATCGTCGGTCACGTTATTTCCCTCGCCGGGGCGGTGCTAGAAGGCCGAAAATCCCCTGTCAATCGCCCTTCTTCACGCGTTGGTGAACACGAATGTCGCTTTGCCGCAACACACGCGGCATTTGCACCGCGCCAGTTGCTCAAAAGCAGATGAGCAAGACTTTCGGGAAAACTGCAATTTGGCTAAGCAATTTTCATACGATCCGCTGGGGGTTCGTTGCCCGGCATCGCTCAGAGGCAAATTATGAATCGACGTCAACTGCTGCTCTCCGCGCTCGGCGCGGCTGCTTTAACCGTCTCCGGTGCGGCTCCGGCGATGGCGAAGCTTTACTACAATCCCGATACCAACCGGTGGGAAGAACGGACCGTCACCTCGAACGGGCGCGGCCATTACACGCCGATCCCGCGCGAGACGGTGGAATATCACACCAAGCTCAAACCCGGCACCATCGTAGTCGAAACCTCGGAACGCCGGCTGTATTACGTGCTGGGGAACGGCGAGGCCCTGCGCTACGGCATCGGCGTCGGCCGCGACGGCTTCCGCTGGTCCGGCCAGCACAAGATCACCCGCAAGGCCGAGTGGCCGGGGTGGACCCCGCCGGCCGAGATGCGCAAGCGCGTGCCGGATCTGCCGGCCTACATGCCCGGCGGCCCCGACAACCCGCTGGGCGCCCGGGCCCTCTATATCGGCTCGACCCTCTACCGGCTGCACGGCACGTCGGAGCCATGGACCATCGGCCAGGCGGTGTCGTCGGGCTGCATCCGGCTGACCAACGAGGACATCATCGATCTCTACGATCGGGTGAAGGTCGGCTCGCTGGTGGTCGTCCACCAGTAAGGCCGAGGGGGCTCGGTCAAAGCATCGCGGCCGGTTCTTCGGAACCGGCCTTTTTGTTTGCCGCCGGCGCCGCTATTCTTGGGCGCATGACCCTCCTCATGGCGCAGCGCGACCTTGCCCCGACCGGTGCGATCCGCCCGTTGATCGACCGCTATGGCCGACAGATCAGCTATTTGCGGATCAGCGTCACCGACCGCTGCGACTTCCGCTGCGTCTATTGCATGTCCGAGCACATGCAGTTCCTGCCCAAATCGGAGGTGCTGAGCTTCGAGGAGATCGTCGCCATCGCCGCGACGTTCATCGCGCGGGGCACGCGAAAGATCCGGCTGACCGGCGGCGAGCCCCTGGTCCGGCGCGACATCGTCGAGCTGGTGGAGCGGCTGGGCAGCTTCCTCGGCCATGGCCTCGAGGAATTGACCCTCACCACCAATGGCAGCCAGTTGCGGCGCTATGCGGGGCGGCTGGCCGGCGCGGGGGTGAAGCGCATCAATGTGTCGCTCGATACGCTGGACGAGGCGCGCTTCCGCGAGATCACGCGGCGCGGGCGGATCGGGGACGTGCTCGACGGGATCGATGCGGCGGCCGAGGCCGGGCTCGCGGTCAAACTCAACATGGTGGCGATGCGCAGCGTCAACGACGACGAGATCGAGACCATGATGGCGTTCGCCCATGGGCGCGGTTTCGGCCTGACGCTGATCGAAGGCATGCCGCTGGGCGAAGTCGGGATCGACCGGGTCGAGTCGTACCTGCCGCTCAGGGAGTTGCGCGAGCGGCTGGCGGCAAAGTACACACTGGAGCCGACGGCGCACCGGACGGGGGGCCCGGCCCGCTACGACTGGGTGAAGGAAACCAAGGGCTTGCTCGGGTTTATTACGCCAATGAGTCACAACTTCTGCGAGAGCTGCAACCGCGTGCGGCTGACGGCGACGGGGCAGCTCTACCTGTGCCTGGGGCAGGACGACATGGTGGATCTGCGGGCGGTGCTGCGCGGCGGTAGCGACGAGACGCTCGATGCGGCGCTGGACCGCGCCATGCGGCTCAAGCCGAAGGGCCACGATTTCGTGCTCGACCGGGACCACACGGGGCCGGCATTGGCGCGGCACATGAATGTGACGGGGGGCTAGGCGCGGGCACTGCGGGCCTTGGCGGGCTTCGGCTTCGGCCGGACCCGCAAATGCCCGGCCTCGGACTTGAGCTCGAGAGCGTCGATGTGGCGGACGAGGTCGCTCAGCTTCTTGAAGCCGTAGGTCCGCGGGTCGAAATCGGAGGCGAGATTGGCGAGTTGGCTGCCGATCTGCCCGAGGGACACCCAGCCACCGTCGGTATCGATGTCCGAAATGATCTTCTTGAGAACACGCTCGGCGTTGCCCAGAGGTTCGAGCGCCTTGCGCGCAGTGCCCGCATCGCTGGCCGGATGCGGCAGCAGATTCTCAGTATAGATGAAGCGCCGACAGGCCTGGCGGAAGCTCTCCGGCGTCTTTTGCTCACCGAAGCCGTAGACGTCGACGCCCTCTTCACGGATACGGGCGGCAAGCCGCGTGAAATCGCTGTCGGAGGACACGAGGCAGAACCCATCGAAGCGCCCGGTGTGCAGCAGGTCCATTGCCTCGATGACCAAAGTGATGTCGGAGGCGTTCTTGCCAGTCGTATAGGCAAACTGTTGGCGTGGGATGATGGCGTATTTGGAGAGCACGCTGGCCCACGGCTTGGAGCGAGAACTCGAAAAGTCGCCGTAGATGTTCCTGACACTCGCCTCGCCGAGCTTGGCAATTTCCTCGAACAGCCCATCGACGATCCTGGCCGACGCGTTGTCAGCGTCGATCAACACGACAAGGCGGCGTGGACGCGCTTCGTCAGGCATCGACGCCTCCAGTTATTTGTCGTCGTCGGCGACCGAGACGAATTCCAGCGGCAGGGCGGTGGTGTATTTGATCTGGCCCATGGCGAAGGACGAGCTGACGTCGGTGAGGTTTATCTTGCCGATGAGCTTCTTGTAGAAGGCGTCGTAGGCGGCGATGTCGGGGACGACGACGCGCAGCAGGTAATCGACTTCCCCGCTCATGCGGTAGAACTCGACCACCTCGGTGAAATCATCGACGACGGACGAGAATTTCCGCATCCAGGCGTCGTTGTGCTCGTTGGTGCGGATCGAGACGAAGACGGTGACGCCGGCATTGATCCGCGCCGGATCGAGGATGGCGACGCGGCCCTTGATGACCCCGTCTTCCTCCATCTTCTGGATGCGGCGCCAGCATGGGGTGGTGCTCAGCCCGACCTTACGGCCGATCTCGGCGACGGGGGTGGTGGCATCCTTCTGCAACAGCGCCAATATCTTGCGGTCGATCTTGTCCAGCGCCATGAGCCCCTCGTGTATTTTGAAATTGCTTTGCGGAAAATACCACAAACAGCCGCGGCGAACGCAATAGCAAGGGCGCAATCGGCCCGTCAACGCAAATTCGTTGCGCAATCGCGCGGCCAAGTCAATCTACTGGAACCAGCTTCTTATCCACTCCCAGACACCTGGCCGGTCGGTGCCATGGTCGCGCCGCCAGGCGGAGGGCCGATCGAAGCTGGACGACCAGATGCCGAGGTTTTGGGCGCGGGCGGCGGTGGCCGCTGACGCATAGCCGCCATCGTCGATGGCCCAGCCCGCTCCGACGATGGCTGCGCCGATGTCGGCGCCGCCGACGCTGCAGGTGGCGAGGGTGCGGCCATAGACGTCGCGGCCCTGGCGGGCGCAGTCGACATCGCCGTGCCTGAGCGCGGCGGCGAGAAATGCCTTGGCCTCCATGCCGCAGGACCACTCGGTACCATCGGCGCGGGTGCAGGTCTGGTCGAGCTCGGGCGCGTCGAGCCCAACGAGTCGGACCCGCACCGAGCCGAGGCGCAGCGTGTCGCCGTCGACGGCGCTCGCGTGGCCACCGAGCGGCGAGGTGTCCGGCTGCCAGCGGGACAGGGC
>JAEWCE010000107.1 GCA_023390785.1 Pseudomonadota bacterium | reverse complement strand
GGATGACACTGGTGAGAGGGGCAACACCATCGGCCTCTACCTATTCCGCCGCAGCAGGTAACGCTCCCAGTCGAGCGCGGTCTGCACCATCTCGTGCAGGTCGGCATGCTGCGGCACCCAGCCCAGCTGCTGGCGCACCTTCTCGCCGGTGGCGGTGATCGAGGCGGGGTCGCCGGCGCGGCGCGGGCCTTCGTCGACGCGGAAATCGACGCCCGATACGGCCTTCACCATATCCACCACCTGCCGCACCGAATAGCCCTGCCCATAGGCGCAGTTGAGCGTGGTCGACTCGCCGCCGGCGCGCAGATGGTCGAGCAGCAGCTTGTGCGCCTCGATCAGGTCGGTGACGTGGATGTAGTCGCGGATGCAGGTGCCGTCGGGCGTCGGATAGTCGGTGCCGAAAATATCCATCTTCGGTCGCTGCCCGAGTGCCGTCTGCGACGCGACCTTGATCAGGTGCGTGGCGAGCGGCGTCGATTGGCCCGAGCGCCCCTTGGGGTCGGCGCCGGCGACGTTGAAATAGCGCAGCACGCCGTACTTGATGGGATGCGCCGCCGCGACGTCGGCCAGCATCCACTCGGTCATCAGCTTGGAGCGGCCATACGGCGACATCGGGCTGAGTGGCGTCGTCTCCTCCACCGGCGCCAGCCCGGTCATGCCGTAGACGGCCGCGGTCGAGGAAAAGATGAAGCGCTCGACCCCGCCCTTCACCGCCGCCTCCAGCAGGTTGCGCGAGGTCGCGGTGTTGTTGCGGTAGTATTTGAGCGGATCCACCACCGATTCCGGCACGACGATCGAGCCGGCGAAATGGATGATCTCGGTGATCTTGTGCTCGGCGATCAGCCCGCCGACGAAGGCCATGTCGCCGGCATCCCCCGTCACCAGCGTGGCCCGGTGGTCGACGGCCCAGTCGAAGCCGGTGGTGAGGTTGTCGAGCACGACCGTCGGCTCGCCGGCATCCCCCAGCCTGAGCGCCATGTGGCTGCCGATGTAGCCCGCGCCACCCGTTACAAGCACCGTCATTCGGCTAATCTCCAATTAAGTGACAAAATGCTAATGTCGCTTGGTTGAAAGACCCTTATGCCCCGATTCGGAGCGTCTCCCTTTGTCCAAGCGCGTTCGTACGGCCGTGTTCCCGGTGGCAGGGCTCGGAACCCGGTTCCTGCCGGCCACCAAGGCGATGCCCAAGGAAATGCTGACAGTGGTCGACAAACCGCTGATCCAGTACGCCGTCGACGAGGCGCGCGAGGCCGGGATCGAGCACCTGGTGTTCGTCACCGGCCGCAACAAGGGTGTCATCGAAGACCATTTCGACAAGCAGTTCGAGCTTGAGCACACGCTCGAAGCCCGCGGCAAGACCTGGGCCCTCGACGAACTGCAGCGCGAGCTGCCGCAGGCCGGCCAGGCGAGCTTTACCCGCCAGCAGGAGCCGCTGGGCCTCGGTCACGCCGTCTGGTGTGCCCGCGAACTGGTGGGCGACCAGCCGTTCGCGCTGCTGCTGCCCGACATGCTGTTCAAGGGGACGCCCGGCGTGCTGCGCCAGATGATGGACGCCTATGAGGAGGGCAGCAACGTCATCGCCGTCGAGGAAGTGCCGATGGACGACGTGTCCAAATATGGCATCGTCGCCCGCGGCGACGGCCCCGACGCCGCCTTCCGCGTCACCGCCATGGTGGAAAAGCCCAGGCGCGAAGAGGCACCGTCGAACCTCATCATTTCCGGCCGCTACATCCTGCAGCCCGAGATCTTCGCGCTGATCGCCGGCCAGAAGCGCGGCGCCGGCAACGAGATCCAGCTGACCGACGCCATGCAGCGGCTGATGACCACGCAGCGCTTCACCGGCGTCAAGTACAAGGGCCAGTCGTTCGATTGCGGCGGCAAGGTCGGCTTCCTGCTCGCCAATGTCGTCTACGCCCTCGATCGCCCCGATCTGTCGGGCCCGTTCCGCGACGAGCTGAAAAAGCTCAAGCTCGGCTGAAACGGTCGGTTATTTCCGGAACGTCAGGCCCAGCGTGACCGTGTGGCTGTCGGTCGGCGGATTGCCGGTTTTCTGGTCGTGACTGTAGAGGTAGTCGAAGGTCCACGCCGTGTGCCGCGACGTCGACAGGTCGGCGCCGATGCCGGCGCTGTAGCCCTGATCCACCGCCGCGGTCCCCAGCGTGACGGTATGGCTGAACCCGGCCGAGCCGCGCAGATTGAGCCACGGGTTGACCCGGTAGGCCGCATTGCCGCTCAGCGTGTAGGCCACATCGGTGTCGCCGGCTGTGTTCGACGATGGGCCGATGCTGGTGTCGAGCGCCGCCGCCAGCGTCACCGTCTCATCCGGGGTGAAGCTGACGCTGCCATTGGCCACCCAGGCCGGCCGGTCGGTGAGCGAGGGGTCGGCATAGTCGATCCAGGCGCGCCCCGCGGAGAGCTCGGCGGTCAGTGTTCCCGGCTGCGTGAAAGCCACGCCGCCACGCAATTGCAGCGTCCGGTTGTTGGTATAGACCAGCAGCGACGGGCTCGGCGTGTCGTAGATCGTATAGGCCTCGCTCGCCTCGACGAACACCGAGGTCTTGGCGGTGAAGTCGAGCCCGGTGCGCAGGCTCGCCTGCCCCATCCAGAAACTCTGGTCGGAATTGTCGATGGTGCTGAGGTCGGCGAGCGTCGTCGGCCCCTTGATGAAGCGCTCGCCGGTAAGCGTGCCCGTCAGCTCGAACTGCCCGAGCCGGCGCGTCGCGCTGCCGGTGGCAGTGCCGGTCAATTGGTTCGGCCCGCTCAGCGTGTTCGCCGGCAGCGAGGAGTCGAACGGACTGAGCTGCGTATCGCTCAGCGACAGGCTGCCCTTGAGCGTGGTGAAATGATCGAGCGTGAAGCTCGAGGCGGCATTGGCATGCGCCTCATCGACCCGCACCGCCTTGTTCTGGTCGATCGACACTGCCGCGCCGGCGCCGACACTGGCATCGCCCCCCAGATAGTGCCGGGTCAGCGACACCTCGGGCGCCACGATGGCCTCGTAACGCGACCCCTTGGCGCTGTCGGCGGTGTAGCTGCCGCGCAGGGCCACGCTCCAGTCGAGGTCGATCAGCGGCCCGCCCGGATCATCGCTCGCCGGCACATCCTGCGCCGCGGCCATGCCGGCAAGCGCCAGCCAGCCGCCGACGACGGCAGCAGACAAGGCTCCGGCAATGCGGATCGGGCGGCGCAAACTCGGGCTCCCACGCCTCGAAAGGCGTAAACAACCCCTTGCAGCTTATGGTTAAGTAAGTTTTGCGAGCCGCGTCAGACGGCACTGGCGCGCGACAACAGCCTGCTGATGTCAACGACT
>JAEWCE010000084.1 GCA_023390785.1 Pseudomonadota bacterium | reverse complement strand
GGCGGGCACCGCCAGGCCGGACGGGCCGGCGAGAACGGGCGCCGCTGGCTGCTCGGACGGGAGCGTGATCGGCGGCAGGGAGGCGGAGCCGGCGGGGCTTTCGGCAACGGCCTCGGAGGGTGCCGGGGTGGGCGCGAGAACGGGGGCAGGTCCGGCTTGAGCGGCGCTGGAGGTCTCGATGCGGGTCGCGGTCGGGCGCTCCGACGCACTTTGCTGCAGGTTGAAGACGATCAGCAGGGCCGAGGCGGCGAGGGCGGCGTAGAGCCCGAAACTCAGGATGCTGCTGGCGACGCGGGCGAATTGGGAGAAGCCGGATTCCTCGTCGTCATATTCGTCCTCCGGCGGCCGGAACATCGGCTTCTGGCGCGGCGGCTCAACGCGCCGTCGAACGGGTTGCCAGTCGCCCTGGTCGATGGGCTGGCGGTCGCTGCGCCCGAGGCCGCGCAACAGTTCCTCGTCGGCAAGGGACGGCATGGCGCCCCGCAGGGGCATCGCCGTGCCGGAATCGCCGAAGAAGCTGGCGCCGACCGAGACCGAGCCGCGGGCCTCGCCGTCATCGACGGGCTCCTCCACCTCATCGGCCAGACGGCGAGGAGCGGCGGCCAGAGCGGCTCGCCGCGTGGGCGCCCGTTCACGCGCGGTCCGTTCATCGCCATCATCGTCGTCGTCCAACACGTCGCGGTCGTGCGACCGGCGGCGGAAGAGAGCGACGGCGGCAAGAACGATGGCGACCGTGAGAATGGCGGGCGGCGTCAGCATCACGTAGTCGGGGCCGTGACGCAGGACAACGGCGGCGGCAACCCAGCCGACGGCGCCCAGGACGAAGAGCACAAGGCCGGCAAGCGGCGCCGCCAGCACCAGTCCGGCGCCGAGAACACCGAGATTGGCGACGACAAACAGGCCGAAATCGACAAGCTGCATCTGGCGGCCGTCGAGGTGGCCCAGTTCAGCAGCGTCCAGGCCGCCCAGTGCCAGGATGAAGGAGGCAACCAGGCCGGCGAGGATTCCGAAGGCTAAGGCCGCAATGCGCAATAGACTGCTCCGGTCGCTTCGAATGAGCCCGATCGGCCCAAAGTCGGCAGTATTTCTCTTCCGCAGACAGGCAATTAGCGGCGAAATCCGGCGCAAAATAGCAGTGAAGCGGCGGAAAACAAGGAAAAGCCCCGGCATGATGAAGGCCGATGGCGCCAATATCTTGTCTGGCTCGCGTCGGAAGAATGAACTTTCGCGCCACGGGCTGGTTCTTTGGCAAACGCAAACCAAAGGAGACCAACATGGCCGTGCGGGCAGCAGCGCGAACCGACGAGACTGATGCCGGAGTTCCCCAGATCCGGCTCAATGACGGCAATTCCATCCCGCAATTGGGGATGGGCGTGTGGGAGGTCCCGCAGCAGGTCACGGCGCGGGTGGTGCGCGACGGCATCGCCGCCGGATTCCGGCTGATCGATACGGCCGAGGGCTACCACAACGAGGAAGGCGTGGGTGAGGCCATCCGCAGTTCAGGGGTTTCCCGCAGCGAACTGTTCATCACCTCCAAGCTGCGCAATGGCGGGCACGACCGGGACGCGGCGCTCAAGAGCTTCGATGCCACGATGAAGGCGCTGGGGATCGAGCAGATCGACATGTTCCTGATCCACTGGCCGGTTCCGGCCCAGGACAAATATGTCGAGGCCTGGAAGACGCTGGTCGAGTTGCAGCAGCAGGGGCGGGTGAAGTCGATCGGCGTCAGCAATTTCAACCCCGATCATCTGGATCGCATCATCGGCGAGACCGGGGTGACGCCGGTGGTCGACCAGATCGAGATGCATCCGTATTTCCAGCAGCGCGACAAGCTCGATGCGATCAGCCAAAGGGGCATCGCCATCGAGTGCTACTCGCCGCTCGGGCATGGCGAGGTGCTGAAGGACAAGACCGTCGAGGCGATCGGCAAGGCGCACGGCAAGAGCGCGGCGCAGGTGGTGATCCGCTGGCACCTGCAGATGGGTCACATCGCCATCCCGCGTTCGGTGCATGCCGAGCGGCTGCGCGAGAATTTCGACGTGTTCGACTTTGCGCTCAGCGACGACGAGATGCGGAAGATGGCCGGACTCGACAAGGGCGAGGCCGGTCGGACCGGATCCGACCCGGCCACCGCGAACTTCACGTTCTAAGCGTCAGGTCGCCGGTTGCCGGCGGTGGAACAGCAGGTCACTGGCGGCGAGGAGGGCGCCGGCGGTGATCAGCAGGCAGGCGATGAGCAGGGTGTTGGAATAAGCGGCGTAGCCGGTCAGCACCAGGAGGCCGGTCGAGAGCAGCGGCGCCGAGTAGGAGACGGCGCCCAGCACCTGGATATCGCCATGCTTGACGCCGATGTCCCACACATAGAATGCCAATCCAACGGGGCCGAGGCCAAGAGCGATGACGGCGGCCCACTGCCAGGGGCCCGCCGGCCAGACGGTAGGCTCGATGGCGAGGTGGACGAGCGTTGCGAGCAGCGCGGTGACGAGACAGAAGCCGGTGATGGCGTCGCTGGGGATGTGCGCCGTCCGCCGCGAGGCGACGGAATAGGCACCCCAGACGATCGCGGCAAACAGCGCGGCGAGGTAGCCGGGGATGTAGGCGGGATCGAAGGCGAAGCCTTTGCCCCTGGTGACGACGAGGACGGCACCGGCGAAGGCCAGGGCGCAGCCGACCAGATGCTGCCATTTGAGGCGCTCACCGGGCAGCAGGGCGGAAAACACCACGATCAGCAAGGGCCAGAGGTAGTTGATGAGGCCCGCCTCGACCACCGGAGCGTGGCGAAGGGCGACGAAATAGGCGGCGTGGTAGCCGAAGAGGCCGCTCACGCCGAGCAGGTACACCGGCCAAGGCTGCCGGATGGCGCGGGCGGCCGCCGGGCGAACGAGCCACAGCGCGACGCCGGCGAGGCCACCGATGGCGAAGGTCATGGCGAGAAGCTGGAAGGGCGGCACGGCGCCGCTGGCGGCGGTCAGCGCTGCCAGCGAGGCCCAGAGCAGGATGGCGAGAAAGCCGATGCCGGTGGCGGCGCGGGAGGAGAGGATCATGCCGGGGCAGTTAGCGGATTTGCCGCGAGAAGGGAAATTGCCGAATGTGATGGGGCCGATTAGGGTTCGGCATGGCCTATGACCTGCCCGACCGCGTCCTCCGCCTGCGCGCCGACGCCGCCTTCGATGTGCTCGAGGCCGACATTGTCGCCGAGAAGGCGTCGTCGCTGGGCCATCACGGACGGCTGGTCGAGCAGGCAATGGGGGCGCTGAGGGCGTTCGATGCGGCGCCGGGGGGCGACCCGGAGCAGCGGACGGCGCTGCTGCGCCGGGCGGCGCGGGAAGTCTGGGCGTTCTTCGTGCAGCGCGAATTGTGCGGTCTGCGCGACCAGAAGCAGATCATCCGCGACTACGCCATTCCCGGCGAGGTGCTGGTGCGGCTGGGCGCGAGCGAGACGCTGCGGGCGCCGACTCACAAATAGAGCTTGAAGCCTTCATGGCTCTTGGCGAAGCCCAGCCGCTCGTAGAAGCGGTGGGCGTCGAGGCGCTTCTTGTTGGAGGTGAGCTGCACCATGCCGCAGCCCTTCTCGCGGCAGCGTTCGACGGCCCAGCGCATCATCTCGGAGCCGTGGCCGCGGCCGCGGAGGCCGTCGGCAATGTGCACGACCTCGATCTGCCCGCGCCACATGCCGCGGCGCATGAGGCCCGGCAGGTAGGTGAGCTGGAAGCAGCCGATCGGGGTGCCGGCGTCCTCGACCACGAACATTTCCTCGTGGGGGTCCGCGTCGATGGCGGCGAGCGCCGCCACGTAGTCGGCGTGACCGGCGTCAGCGACGCTGTCATTGGTCGCAACAACGCTGTCCTCGACGATGAGGCCGATGATGAAGGGCAGGTCGGCGGGCGTGGCGTGGCGGTAGGTGAGCATCGATCCTCGGAGATGAAGCCTGCGCGTGCCGCTTTGCTACCGGCGATGAGCGAGTCGAGGAAGCGGGCGCCCGTCAAGAGGTGCGGATATGCCAGGACATCGGAGGGGGTGCTAGACCCGCTTGCCCCTGGGGCTCAGCCACCAGGCAATGGTCAGCGTGACAACAGCGAGGAGGCCCGGGAGGATGGCGAAGGCGTACTGGTCGCCGGCAATGAGGACCGCGGTGCCGGCCCAGAAGATCGAGCTGAGCGCCTCGGCGATGGTGGACACGCGCGAGGCCACCTGGCGGCGGCGGAACATGGCGCGCCGCATCGGCACGCGGAACCAGAGCTGGATGGCGGTGGCCGAGCCGGAGGAGAGCGCGGCAAAGACCGCGGTGGTCGCGGCGAGGTGCAGCGAGGCGAACAGCATCAGGATGATGATTGGGGTGAGAAGCACCAGCACGACGGAGGCGACTGCCTCGATCTTGGCCTGCAGCACGGCAGCCGGATCGACCGGTGCCGTGACGACGAGGTCGTGCGCGTCCTCGCCGGAGATGGCGAGCCAGCTGAGGCCGCCTGAGAGCTGGCCGGTGGCCATGACCAGCACCGGAATGACAACGACATAGGTGCCGGCGGATTGGCCGTAGCTGATCCAGAGGTAGAGCGCCGGCGGCAGCAGGTATAGCACCTGCATCAGCGTCTGGCTCAGCAGCCATGGGTCGCGGGCGAGAAGCTTCCACTCCTTGACCCGCAATTGCTGCTTCTGGCTGCGCGCGCGGAAATGCACGGGGCGGTCCGGCCGTACCGTCTGCTGCTGGCCGATGCCGGCCGCGGCGATGGCGTGGCGGCCAAAGCTCGACGCGGCAAAGGCGATGGTGGCGCTCAGCGCGATCGCGCCCAGGGCAACGGTGCCGGCCAGCGCCGGTACGTCGCCGAGCACTGCTTTCGCGGGGGCCCAGAGGACGGAGTCGAGGGCCGGCATGGCGGCGACGAAATCGGGGTCGCTGAACAGCGCGAAGCGCGAGGCCATGTTGCCGAAATGCAGGATGGCTACGGCCTGGATGCCGATGACGAAGCCGGCGCCGACGATGGCAGCGATGATCTGCGCGAGGAGCCGCGTGCTGCGCGGCCCGGCAAGGCGGAAGAGGCCCACGGTGATCAGCACGGCGATGGCGGTGGCGAGCGCGGAGAGCGCGCCCAGCACGAGATAGGCGGTGAGCCAGTGCGCGCCATCGTGCAGCACCAGGACGTCGACGACCGGACTTGCCAGCAGGCAGGCGAGCAGGAGCGTCGTCACGCCGGTAATGCCGGTGCGGACGGCGAACAGGGTGCGCGAGGACGCAGGCGAGCTCAGGATCAGGTCGAGGTCGGCGCGCGAATAGTAGGCGCGGGTGATCGATTCCAGCGCCTGGCTCAGCATCACGGTCCAGAACAGGAAGCCCGTGCCCGTGACCAACACCAGGGTGGACTTGTCGGGGGCAATGCCGTGCTCGATCCAGGGACCGACGATGGCGTTGGCCATCAGGTGCAGGACAACGGCAACGACGATCACAAACATCAGCAGCGCGACGCGGCGGGCGGGATAGCCGCCGGTGAGCATGGCGATGCCGTCGCGCCACATCAGCCGCGCCTCGTGCGCGGCGAACCAGGGCAGGGACGCGGGCGCCAGCCTCATGCGGCTGCGCCCACCGCGGGACCGGCAGAGTCACCGGACCCCATTTCCTCTTCGGCCACGAGATCGAGGAAGATCTCCTCGAGCGTGGTTTCGCGGCCGATGCGGGCGCGCAACTCGGCGAGGGTACCTTCGGCGACGAGGCGGCCGTGGTTGATCACGCCGATGCGTTCGGCCATGCGTTCGGCGACCTCGAGGATGTGGGTCGTCATGATCACGGTGACGCCCTGCCGGACCTTGTCGAGCAACACCTGCTTGACCTGCCGGGCGGAGCCGGCGTCGAGGCCGGTCAGCGGCTCGTCGAGGATGATGAGCCTGGGGTCATGCACCAGCGCGCCGGCGAGCGCGACCTTCTGCAGCATGCCCTTGGAGAAGCTGCCGCAGCGCTGGTGGGCGTGCGGGGCGAGGCCGAGCCAGCCGATGAGCTCGGTCGCATGGGCCTGGGCGCGCGCGGGGTCGACGCCCCACAGGCCGGCGACGAATTCGAGATATTCGTACGGGGTGAGGCGGTCATAGACCATCGGCTCGTCGGAGACCCAGGCGATGATGGATTTGGCGCCCAGCGGGTTCTTGCGGGTATCGATGCCGAAAACCGAGATCGACCCTGCCTCGGGCTGCAGCAGGCCCGCGACCATGCGCAGGATGGTGGTCTTGCCGGCGCCGTTGGGGCCGAGGAGAGCATAGAATTCGCCGGCCCTCACCCTGAGTTGCAGGTCCTTCACCACCGGGCGGTCGAAGCTCTTGATGAGCCCCTCGATGTCGAGGGCGAGTGGCGCAGTATCGGTCATCGCTGGCGATTTCTGTTGGCCGCGCACGGGGTTGCACGCAGCTAGCGGCAGTCGCTGCAGGCTAGCGCGCGCGGATTGAAGGGGCGTGAACGGCTTGGGTTAAGAATTTGCAACCCTGCCTTGCGGAACTTCACCGTGGCTCGCCCATTAGCGAATGGAAGGAGAACGGACGGAGCCGGTCGATGACGAACCGCGACAGTTTCGAAGCCGGTGATGGCGGCGCGATGGCCGTGGTCGCGGGGCTGCTGGTCGTCGTCGCCCTCATGGTCGGCGGCGTATTCTTCTATTTCGAGGTAATCGGCGCCGGGCAGCCGCGGCACATCGATCTCGATGTCAGGCCGGTCTTGACCACCAAGACGGCCCTGGGCTGAGGTGCGCCTGCGCAGGCTATTGCAGGCCGGCGGGGTCGACGATGCCGCCCGAGCAGCCGGGATCAGTGCGCGGAGCGGCGGCGATCAACTCGCCGATGCCGCCAGTGCCGAGGACATCGCCGCGCAGCCCAATGGTGATTTCGCCGATGAGGCGGCGATTGCCGTCCTGGTCGCAGGCGATGCGCACGCGGTCGCCGGCGCCCTTGCCGAAGGCGGCGTCGAACGCCTGGCGGATGGCGGCACCCTCCAGGCGGCGGCCGATGTTGCGGGCGAAGAGATCGGCGATGGCGGTGTTGTTGATGGTGCCGGCGAACAGCGCGGCGCGGGAGAAGTAGGTCTCCTCGGAGGCGCCGGAACAGGTACCGTGCTCGATCCATTCGTGGCGTTCGAGACGGGACTGGGTGCCGGGCATGATCTGCTTCAGGTCAGCCCAGGTCGCGGGGCTGAGGTCGACCGCGGGCAGGGCCTCCCAGTCATGCGCCTTGTCGGCGGCGCGGTCGGTGGCAGAGACGTTGCAGTAGGCGGCGCTGCGCGGCTGCGGCCAGAGGCCGTGCAGTGAGAAATGCGTGGCTTCGTAGGATGTCGGTTTCTGCCGGCGGCATTCGATGGCGCGCGGCACGCCTTCGCAGAAGGCCGGTTCCCAGCTCAGGGCGAGGACGTAATCGGCCCGCTTGGCCGGGGATGGCGGCGTTGCGGTGACCGGCGTTGGAGCCGGGGCATCCGGCGTGTCGGTCGTGACGCTGCCGCAATTCACGGCCACCCAACGCTCAGGCGGATCGGCGGTTAGAACAATGATCTGGTGGTAGGTGGCGGGCGTCTTGTTGTCGGCGACGAACTTGTAGGCCGTGCCGGGTTCGGTGCGAATGTTGCCCGGATTGGTCCGCTTCTTGATCGACTGGTAGGCGGGGCAAGCCTTGCTGGAGATGAACATCGATGCCGGCGCCGCGCCGGAGGGCGCGACGCTGCCGCATGTGGCAAACAGGGCAAGGATCGCGACGGCCGCCCAGCGCATGACGGTCAGCGGGCGAAGACGTAGCCGTCGGGAACGCCGGTGGGCGAGAGGACGAACTGCCAGACCTGCAGCACCCGGGCGCGGAAGCCGCCGGCGCAGCACAGCAGGTAGTATTTCCACAGCCGGTAGAAGCGCACCTCCTCGGGGGTGTTGCGGCGCGTCCATTTCTTGTCGAAATTCTCGTACCAGGCGCACAGCGTCTTGTCGTAGTGCGGGCCGATATTGTGGGTGTCGACAACGGTCCACAGGCCGTCGATGGCCTTGCCGATCTGCGCCATCGAGGGAATGACGCCGCCGGGGAAGATGTATTTTTCCAGCCACGGCTCGATGGTGTCGGTCGACCATTGCGCGCCGATCGAGTGCAGCATGAACAGGCCGTCCTCCTTGATCACCGAGCGCGCCTTCTCGAAATAGGTGCGGTAGTTCTTGTGGCCGACGTGCTCGAACATGCCCATCGAGACGATGTGGTCGGTCTTGCCGTCGAACTCGCGGTAGTCCTTGACCTGGAACTCGATGGGCAGGTCCTTGTAGCGCTCGCGGCCATAGGCGGCCTGGTCGGGCGAGACGGTGACGCCGACGCAGCGGGCGCCGTATTTCTCGGCGGCAAAGCCCATGAAGGCGCCCCAGCCGCAGCCGATGTCCCACACGAGCTGGCCCGGCTTCACCCCGATCTTGCGGCAGACGAGGTCGAGCTTGGCCTCCTGCGCCTCGTCGACATTGGTGACGCCTTCGGGCCAGTAGCCGCACGAGCCGGTCATGCGCTTGTCGAGGGAGGCCTTGTAGGCCTCGGTCTCGTTGTAGTGCATGCGGGCGACGCGGCGCGAGCGCTCGATGCTCTGCATGTTGAGCATCTTGGCCTGTACCACCTGCCAGAGCAGGTTAGGGGTGAGCTTCAGCTTTTCGGCGACGCCGCCGGTCAACACCTTGTTGAAGAACTCGGCGAGGTCGGCGGCATCCCACCAGCCATCCATATAGGCTTCGCCCAGACCCAGCGATCCCTGGGCGAAGACACGGGTCCAGACGCGCTCGTCGTGGATCTGGATGTCCCAGGCATTGGGGCCATTGACGGTCACCCCGGCATCCTTGAGCAATCCGATGATCCGGTCTTTCTCACTCACGATTTCACGTCCCCGCGCATCCAGAAAATTGTGGCGGGAAGCAAAACGCTCAGGGCCGACAAGTCAATAGGGCAAACGCCGGGGCCCGGCTACTGCACCCGGCGCCAGTTGCCGCCGGCAACGTCGCTGAAGCCGCCATTGCGCAAGCGGATGGTCTGGCTGAAGCAGGTATTGGAGCGGCTGAGGTCGGAGAAATGGATCATCAGGAAGATGCTGCCGTCATTGAGGCCATAGGCGGCCCATTGGCCGGCGCCCTGATTCTGCGAGCAGCGGAGGTAACCGAGGTTGTTCACGGGGCAGGTCTGGTCGCGGTACTGCCACAGGCCGTTGGCCTCGTAACTGCGATAGACCTGCTCGTACATGCTGCCGTCGGGTGACGGGAACTCGCCGTAATAGACGCCGGCGACCGCCCGCATGACCTTGGGGTCCGCATTCTGGCGGGTTTGAGCCCAGTTCTGCGTGACCGTGGGGTTGTAGAAGGTGTTGCCGCAATAGTCGCCGCTGCAGCGCGGATCGGACGTCGTGTAACACCGGTCGGGCTCGTCGTAAGCGAGCGTCGGGGTGGCGGCGAGAAGGGCGAGGACAAGGGCGGGCAGGATCTTCGGCATGTAGGCGCTCCCGGGAAGAGCGGGAGAGTTCCACAGGCGGAAAGGGGCGCCAACCTGACGGAAACGACAGGCGGCGCCCCTCGAAACGCCCGCAGGCTAGAGCGTGATGCGATAGTTGCCGAAGCCGTTGTCGGCCTCGCCCACATAATCGATCTTGACGCCCTTGACCTCGGCGACGTGGTCCTTGGCCTTGGGGCCGGACTGGAACATCACGGTGGTGCCGGGGAGCGGCGCCAGCGACCAGTTGCCGTCCGCGGCCGGATTGATGGTGCCGGTATCGTGGATGTAGCGCACGATGATGTCGCGGTTGGTGTCGGGACCCATGAAAATGATGGTCTTGCCGTCGGCGCCGGGGAAGAAGCCACCGCCGCCGGCCCGGTAGTTGTTGGTAGCGACAACGAACTTCGCGGTCTCGTCGATCGGCTTGCCATCATATTGCAGGTCGACGATGCGGTGCGCGTCCGGGTTCACCACCACGCCCTTCTGGTCGTAACGCGAGGGCTGGGAAATATCGATCTTGTAGGTCACCCCGTCGATGACGTCGAAATTGTAGGACGGGAAGGTGAGATCGATGAGGTCGGCGTCCTTGGAACCGGGCTTGACCTGGTTGAAGATGCCGGCCGACCGCTCCAGCCACTCGCGCACCTGGGCGCCGGTGACTTCCACGGCGCGGATGGTGTTGGGGTAGAGGTAGAGGTCGGCGACGTTCTTGATGGCGACCGGGCCCACGGGGACGTCGGTGTAGTAGTCCGGGCCGGGCTTGCCGCCGGCCTTGAACGGGGCCGCGGCCGACAGCAACGGCAGCTTCTCCCACTGGCTGCCCTTGAGGTTCTCCTTGATGTAGGCCATCTGCGCGATAGAGACGATCTGCACCGAGGGATCGTCGGCCACCAGCGAGAAGTAGGAGTAGAGCGGCGCGGCGGTCTGGCCCACCGGGCGGCGGACATATTCGAGCGTCGCCTTGTGGTCCTTTTCGACGGGCGCTTCGACGGCGGCGACGTCCTGGACGGTGGGCACGACCTTCTTGGTGGCGTCGTCGCGCTTCCAGATCGGGCGCGCCTCCGAGGTGTGTGAAACGATCTTCCAGCTGTTGCCGTCCTTTTCGAGGAGCAGGTCGATGAGGCCCATATGCGAGCCCCAGAAGCCAGCCATCACGGCGGGCTTGCCCATCAGCGTGCCCTTGTCGAGGTCGGCGCCCTCGATGCCCTTGAAGTCGCCGGAGTTGGGGAACACGAGGTGCTGGTGGCCCGTGAAGACGACGTCGATGTCCTTGACGCCGGCGAGGAACAGCGCGGCGTTTTCCATCATGTCGCCCTGCTGGCCGTCGATACCGGTATGGGCCAGGGCGATGACGAGGTCGGCACCCTGTTCCTTCATCACCGGCACCCACGCCTCGGCGGTCTTGACGATGTCACGCACCGCGACCTTGCCCTCGAGGTTGGCGGAGTCCCAGATCATGATCTGCGGCGGCACGAAGCCGATGAAGCCGAGCTTGATGGTCTGCTGCTTGCCGTCGCCGTCAGTGATCTGCTTTTCGACGATCTTGAAGGGCGGCAGGTAGGTCTTGTCCTTGGTCGGATCGTCGCCGGTGATGGTGGCGGCATTGACGAGGTTGGCGCAGACCAGCGGGAAGTTGGCACCGGCGAGCGCCTTGCCAAGGAAGTCAAGGCCGTAGTTGAACTCGTGGTTGCCGAGGGTCGAAATCTCGTAACCCAGCGTATTCATGGCGGCGAAGGTGGGGTGCACGTCGCCGTCCTTGAAGCCGCGCTCATAGGCGACGTAGTCGCCCATCGGATTGCCCTGGATGAGGTCGCCGTTGTCGATGAGGATGGAGTTGGTGGCCTCGGCGCGGATCTGGTTGATCAGCGCGGCGGTGCGGCCCAGGCCCATCGTGTCGTTGGGGGCATCAGCGTAGTAATCGTAGGGGAAGATGGCGACGTGAATGTCCGTCGTCTCCATCAGGCGCAGATGTGCCTGGTTGGTCGCCGCCATGGCGGCAAACGGGTGCATGACAATGAGCGCGCCGGCGCTGGCGGAGCCAGCAAGAAAGGCACGTCTGGACAGACGAGGCTGAAAATTCATGTCGTTCTCCCTGTTGCAATCGACTCGCGGGCGGAACGGGCGGCAGCAGTCGCTTGTTAAGGTGCCGCAGGCGAGCGACTTGTCTTGCCAGCTCGCGGTGACGCCGCGATGACCGGCGGCAGGAGACTGTCAAAATTGGACCGGTTGGTCAAATTATGGATTTGCGCCGGCGCCCAGCGTAAGCTCGGCGGCAGCTTGGGAGTCGAAAGATGAAGTGGCAGGGACGCGAGCAGAGCTCGAATATCGAGGATCGCCGCGGTGAAGGCGGCGGCGGCGGGCTGGGCGGCGGCTTCGGCGGCGGCCTTGGCTCCAATCCGTTCGGGCGCGGCGGTGGTATCCAGCTGCCGAGCGGGCGGTCGGGATCGAGCCTGGGCGGCACTCTGATCATCGTGGTCTTCATCGTCATCGCCATGGCGTTCGGCATCAATCCGCTGAGCATCCTGACGGGCGAGGACAGCTCGAGCTCGCCGTTCGGTAATGCGCAGACGATGCCGCCGCCGAGCGCCGACGAGGAACAGCTCAAGCAGTTCGTGGGCGTGGTGGTGAAGGACACCGAGACGTTCTGGGGGAATTACTTCAGCCAGCACGGCGGCACCTATACCGAGCCCCGGGTGGTGCTGTTCTCGGGCCAGACCTCGTCGGGCTGCGGTACGGCTGATGCGGCGTCGGGGCCGTTCTACTGCCCCGAGGACGGCAAGGTTTACATCGACCTCAGCTTCTACCAGCAATTGCGCGACCAGTTCGGCGCGCCGGGCGATTTCGCGCAGGCCTATGTGATCGCGCATGAAGTGGGGCACCACGTGCAGGACCTCCTGGGCATCCTGCCCAAGTTCAACCAGCGGCGGCAGTCGATGAGCCAGGACCAGGCCAACGCCTATTCGGTGAAGGTGGAACTGCAGGCCGATTGCTTTGCCGGCATGTGGGCGCGTGGCGAGCAGCAATATCTCGACAATGGCGACGTCGACGAGGCGATCAACGCCGCCAACCAGATTGGCGACGATACGCTGACGCACAACTCCATCTCGCCGCGGCAATATACGCACGGTACCTCGGCGCAGCGCATGCAGTGGTTCAAGACGGGCGCGCAATCGACCGATGTTAGCCAGTGCGACACCGGAATTCCCCGCTGAACTGATCACAAAGAGTTCAGCGCTGGCGACGGATTAGAGAGTCGTTTTAGAGAAACCCGCGGCGAACCCGCGGGTTTCGTTTTGCGACCCGTACAGACGAGCCGATTTTGACTCGAATTCTCCCTGCAATGGCCACAATCGATGGCGCAACCATCAGCGCCCGCATTGGTTTAGTCGGCGACGCCTCTCACAGGCGTTTCAAGCGCGCCGCGGCGCTTCAACAAAACCTCATATTCCGAAGGGAAGACCAATGCAGAAGATCGCAATCCTTGCTGCTGCGACAGCGACAATCATGTCGGTCGGCGTGGCGGGCGCCCTGGCCCAGACCGGTGATGCCTTCACCAAGGCCGACGCCAACCATGACGGTTTCGTGACGATGGAAGAAGCGATGGGCATCTATTCGACCCTCACGCCGGACCTGTTCGCCAAGGCTGACGCCAATGGCGACCAGAAGCTCGACCAGGCGGAGTACACGGCTCTCGTAGGCCTGACGGCCGCCATCACGAGCGACAAGGCGGATTCGGGTGCCTCGAGCTCGAGTGCTGCCGATACTGGCGCGTCGTCGGGCGCGGACACGTCGTCCAGCTCGTCGCAGACGAACCCGTAAGCTTACGGGTCACCCGGTGATCATTCGGAGGCCGCCCCCTTGGGCGGCCTTCGCTATTGTATGGGATCAGGCGGTGGGGGCGGGACGCTCGGGCTCGGGCGGCAGGCCCTTGTCGGCGCGGATCTGGTTGACGAAGCGCGTGAACAGATAGTGGCTGTCGTGCGGGCCGGGTGACGCCTCGGGATGGTACTGCACCGAAAAGATCGGCTTGCCGTCGACGCTGAGGCCGGCGTTGGAGCCGTCGAACAGTGACACATGGGTTTCCGTCACGCCGGCGGGCAGGCTCGCCGTGTCGACTGCGAAGCCGTGGTTCATCGAGGTGATCTCGACCTTGCCGGTGGTCAAATCCTTGACCGGATGATTGGCGCCGTGGTGGCCCTGATGCATCTTGCTGGTGGTGCCGCCGAGGGCAAGGCCGAGGAGCTGGTGACCGAGGCAGATGCCGAAGATCGGCTTGCCGGTCTCCATCAGCGCCTGGATGGTGGGCACCGCATATTTCCCCGTCGCCGCCGGATCGCCCGGGCCGTTGCTGAGAAAGATGCCGTCGGGATTGTGGCCCATGATGTCCTTGGCCGTCGCGGTCGCCGGCACCACGGTGACGCGTGCGCCCTGGTCGGCGAGTTGGCGCAGGATGTTGCGCTTGGCACCGTAGTCGACGGCGACAATGTGGAATTTGGGGTCCTCCAGCGTGCCGTAGCCTTTGTTCCACTGCCACGGCGTCTGGTCCCATTTGTAGGTCTGGGCGGTGGTGACTTCCTTGGCGAGGTCGAGACCTACAAGACCGGGGAAGGCCTTAAGCTCGGCGGCGATCGAGGGCTCGTGGAAGAAGCCGTCGGGCGCATGGGCGACAACGCCGTTGGGCATGCCCTTTTCGCGGATCATGGCGGTGAGCGCCCGCGTGTCGATGCCGGCGATGCCGACGATGTTGCGCTTCTTGAGCCAGGCATCAAGCCGTTCGGCGGCGCGATAGTTGGCGGGATTGGTGATGTCGGCCTTGAGCACGACGCCGCGCACGCCGGAGAGCGCCGCCATGTTGACGGTCTCGATGTCCTCGTCGTTGGTGCCGACATTGCCGATGTGCGGGAAGGTGAAGGTCACGATTTGCCCGGCATAAGAGGGATCGGTGAGGATCTCCTGGTAGCCGGTCATTGCCGTGTTGAAGCAGACCTCGCCGGCCGCATGGCCGACGGCGCCGATGCCGCGGCCCTCGAGTCGGGTCCCGTCCTGCAGGATCAGAAGGGCGGTCGCAGGCGTGTGCTGCCAGCCAGACATGGCGGGTCTCCGAGGGTTAGCGGGTCAAGGTTGAGAGCTTCCCATAGAAGCACGGCGCGACAGGCGCAAGTGGCGGCCCTTCGCGTTACGGTCTATATGGGGCCAAATCGTTGGAATTTAAGGGATGACAGCCATGCGCGAGGCGATCGGCGACAGCTACAAGACGGCGCTCAAGGCGCGGGACGAACGGCGGACACGGACGCTGCGGGCGATCAATGCGGCGATCAAGGACCGCGACATCGCCAATCGCGGCGAGGGCAAGGGGCCGGCGACCGACGCCGAGGTGCTGGCGCTGCTGCAAAAGATGGTGAAGCAGCGCGAGGAAAGCTTTGCGATCTATGCCGAAGCAGGCCGCAACGACCTGGCTACGGTGGAAAAGGAAGAGATCGACATCCTCAACGAGTTCCTGCCCAAGGGACTGACCGACGCCGAGGTGGACGACGCGATCAAGGCCGCCATCGCCAAGACCGGCGCCGCGGGGGCCAAGGACATGGGCAAGGTGATCGCCTCGCTCAAGGCCGACTATCCGGGCCGCATCGATTTCGGCAAAGCCTCGGGCAAGGTGAAGGCGGCGCTGGGCTGAGTGCTCACTGGCGGCGATAGAAGACGTCGCCGTTGACCGTAATGGTGGTGGTGTTCACCCACAGCACGTTCCAGTAGATCGGCGCGAGGCCCATCACGGTCTGGTAGTATCGAAGATCGACGGCGGGGGCGATCAAATCCTTGGGGCAGGCTCGTGCACCCGTCGCTCGCGGGCCCACGAGACGGCGGCGATCAGGGTTGCGGCGGCGGCGCTGACGACGCCGATCCAGGGCAGGATGGCGTAGGACGAGCCGTGGTCGATCAGCGTGCCGCCGAACCAGGCGCCGAAGGCCATGGCGACGTTGAACGAGGACGGGATGAGGCTCGAGGCGAGCAGCGGGGCGTCGCGGGTGTTGTTGAGGATGCGGGTCTGCGCCGGGGCGCCGAAGGCGAAGCCCAGGGCGCCCCAGATCAGCACCATCACGGCCATGGCCCAGGGAATGCCGGCGAACGGCACCATCAGCAGGTAGATCACCACCTGTGCGGCGAGGATGCCGGTGAGCGAGGCCATCAGCTTCCAGTCGGCGAGGCGGCCGCCGACGAGCACGCCGACGGTCGAGCCGAGCCCGAACAGCAGCAACAGCCAGGGCACGACGTCGATGCTGATGCCGGAGACGGTGGTGAGCAGCGGCGAAATGTAGGTGAAGAGCGCGAACTGGCCGACCGTCTGGACGATGATGATGGCAATCGAGCTCCAGACCGGCTCGCGCGTCAGCACGCGCAGCTCGGCGGCGAGGTTGCCGTGCGGAGTGTCGCCGGTGCCGGTCGAGGGCACCAGCACGGCGATCAACGCGAAGGCGACGATGCCGAGGCCGGAGACCGCGGCAAAGGTCATACGCCAGCCGAAGGCGGTGCCGATGGCCGTGCCGATCGGCACGCCGATGATGTTGGCGACGGTGAGCCCGGCCAGGATCAGGCCGACGGCGAAGCCACGGCGCTTTTCCTCGACGATGGCGGTGGCGACGACCATGGCGGTGCCGAAATAGGCGCCGTGGATGAGGGCAATGAAGATGCGGGCGACGAGCAGGGCGGCGAAGCCCGGGGCCACGGCGCAGAAGGCATAGCCGGCAACGAAGATGCCGACATAGATGAGCAGCAGCAGCTTCTTGGGATAGCGGCCGGTGAAGGTTGCGAGCACCGGGCCGCCGATGGCGACGCCGAGCGCATAGAGGCTAACGAGCAGGGCCGCGGTGGGAATGGAGATGGCGAGATCGCCCGAGACCGCGGGCAGGATGCCGGCGATGACGAATTCCGATGTGCCGATGGCAAAGGCGGCGGCGAACAGCGCGAGCAGTGCGGGCGACATCAGCTTGCCCCGGCGAGATTGGACGAGTGGGGCAGGCGCACCGAGACGAGGGCGATGATGCCGGCGAGCGTGCTGGTGCCGATCCCTACGACGGGGAGCATGGCGTAGCTGAGGCCGCCGCTGAGCAGCAGCGCGCCCAGTGCGGCGCCGGCGGCGATGCCGATGTTGTAGGCGGTCGATACCATGGTCGAGGCAAGGCGCGGCGCGGCGCGGGCGCCGTGCAGGATACGCAACTGCACCGGCGTCGAAAAGCCGAAGCCGAAGAAGGCGGAAAAGAACAGCATGATGCCGACGGCGATGGGATCGTAGACGGCGACGAGCAGCAGCGCGAAGGTCACGATCTGGCCGGCGATGACGATGAGGATCGAGGCATCGATGTTCCAGTCGGCGCCCTTGCCGCCCAGCCAGATACCGGCGACGGCGCCGGCGCCGCCGAGCAGCAGGTAGTATGGGATGGCCGCTTCGGCGACGCCGGTGACGCGGGTCAGCATGGCGACCTGGAAGGTGCCAAAGGCGAGTTGGCCGACCATGATGATGGCGATGGCGAGGTAGGTGAGGAACACCTCCTGGTGCAGCAATTGCCGCGCCTGCAGCCGCAACGGGGCGTCGGCCTCCGCCTCGCCCCGAGTCTGGGCCGGGAGCGCGATGAATACCGCCAGCACCGAGAGCACGGCCAGAACGGCGATGACGACGAAGGTGATGCGCCAGCCGAAGGCGTTGCCGATGGCAGTGCCGCCGGGCAGGCCGAGGATGTTGGCGACGGTAATGCCGCCGACGAACAGCGACAGCGCGGCGCCGCGCCGTTCGGCCGGCACGAGCTGGCTCACCGCGACGCTGGCGACGCCGAAGAAGACACCGTGCCCGCAGGCGGACACCAGACGGGCGCCGAGCAGCAGCTCGTAATTGGGCGCGAGCGCGCACAGCAGCTGCCCCACGGCAAAGATGGCCATCACCCCCAGGATCGCCGGCTTCAGCGGGATGCGGGTCATCAACAAGCCGAGCAGCGGGCCGCCGACGGCGACGCCGGCGGCGTAGCCGGTGACGAGGAGGCCGGCCGTCGGGATCGACACGCCGAGATCGCTCGACACCGAGAGCAGGATGCCGGAAACGATGAATTCGGTGGAGCCGATACAGAAGGCGGCGAGCGCGAGGGCGAAGACGGCAGGAGGCATTTGGTGACCCGAAGAGCGGGGGACATGATCACCATGCGGCGTCGGGGGCAAGCCCCCGTGCGACGACCGGGAAGCGGCTCGATCGGCGTGATTTTGCGGTTGCTTGGCTGCCGTCGCGGGGTGCAAAGGCCGGTATCCTGAGTCATAGTCGTCATGACGACCATCAGCACAAGGAGCCGGCCATGGCCGCGAGCGACCTGCAGAAGCGTTGGGGTTTGATCATGGGCTTGCGCGGGCTGGTGATGCTGCTCGCCGGCCTCTATGCCGTGATCTGGCCGGGGACGGCCCTGCTCGTCCTGGTAATGGTCGGCGCTGCGGTGCTGCTGGTCGATGGCCTGCTCGGCCTGTGGGCGCTGACCTTCGGGGGCGCTAAGACCGGCAATTTCTGGTTCGACGTGGTGCGCAACGTGCTTGCCATCATCGTGGGCGTGCTGGTGCTGCTGTCGCCGGTGCTGTCGACGCTGCTGACGGTGTGGTTCTTCGTCTATCTCGTCGCCCTGCAGGCGATCATCGTGGGGGTGATGGAAATCGTCATCGCTATCCGCGAGCGGGCGCACTACGCCAAGATCTGGCCGATCCTGCTGTCGGGGGTGCTGTACGTGCTGTTCGGCATCGTGCTGCTGTTCGAGCCGCTGATGGGCGCGATCTTCTTCACTGTCTTTGCAGGGGTGATGATGATCCTGTTCTCGATCGGGCTGTTCGCGCTGGCGTGGCGGCTCTACCGGGGCGGCAACGCCTCGGCGTAGTCCGAGGTCACGACACCGGAGGCCGGACCCTCGCCGGCCTCGTGCTCGAGCGCGGCGTTGAAAGCGGCCCCGAGCACCAGAATCTGCGCCGAATTGTACATCCACAGCAGCAGCACCACCGCGGCCGAGACCGAACCGAACGTGGCCGAGTAGTGGCCCCAGTTCTGCACGTAGATCGAAAAGATCGCGCCCGCGAGCAGCCAGAGCAGCGAGGCCAGCACTGCGCCCGGCCAGATGAAGCGAAACTTGTGCGGATGCCGGTCGGGACCGAAGCGATAGAGCAGGGCCATCACCACGATCGAGATGACCAGCAGGACCGGCCAACGCACGAGCAGGAGAATCCAGTCAGCGCCGGTGGGAAATGGGATCAGGGCAGGGAGACCCGCGACTGTCGCCAGCGCCACGGCGACGAAGAGCGAGCCGCCGATGGTCATGCCGACAGCGACCAGCAGTTCCTTGATGAAGCCGCGCCGCTCGGGCGCGCCGCGGACGCGCGACATGGCAAAGAGCAGCGCCTCGACGCCGCGCGAACCGGACCACAGTGCCAGCGGCACGCTGATCAGAAGGCCGAGCCCCAAGGTGATGCGCGGGGCGGTGGCCAGCATCTTCAATTGTTCGTCGAGCAGGGTAAGGGCCATCGGCGGCAGCACATAGCCGAGGCTTTTCACGGTATCGGCGACGAGGGGCTCGTTGGCGATGATGCCGTAGATAAGGGCCACCGTGGCGATGGCGGGGAAGAACGAGAGGAAGCCGAAGAAGGCTGTGGCGGCGCAGCGTGGCGACGTGTCGGGATCGAAGAACACCTTGACGGTGGCGAAGACCACCGCCTTCCAGTGCGCAAAGCCGTGAGCGGGGTGCGCTGCAACCAAAGCCATCAACCGAACCTCCGATACGCAGGTCAAACGATGTCGGGCGGGGGCGGTTGCAGGATGTGAATTGCGGGGAAGGCCGATGACTCCGGGCCGGCCAACGCTTACTTACGTGACATGCGCTTTTCCGATGGCTTTCTCGACGAGATCCGGCAGCGCCTGCCGATTTCGCAGGTGGTGGGCGAGCACGTCATCTGGGACAAGCGCAAGAGCCAGCCGGGACGCGGCGATTTCTGGGCCTGCTGCCCGTTCCATGGCGAGAAGACGCCGAGCTTTCACGCCGACGACCGCAAGGGCATCTACCATTGCTTCGGCTGCGGGGTGACCGGCGATCACTTCCGCTTCCTCACCGAAAAAGCCGGGATGAGCTTCCCCGAGGCGGTGGAAAAGCTTGCCGGAATGGCTGGCGTGCCCATGCCGGCGCGCGACGAGCGGGAGGAGGCGCGCGAGGAAGCGCGGCGCTCGCTGTTCGACGTGATGGAGGTGGCGGCGAGGTATTTCGAGGCGGCGCTGGCGCACAATATCGGAGCGCGGGCGCGCGGTTATCTGTTCGAGCGCGGCGTGAGCGCCCAGGCGCAGGCGCGTTTCCGCATCGGGTTTGCCCCCGACAGCCGCAACGGGCTCAAGGAACACCTGGCGGCGAACGGGGTGTCAGCGCAGGAGATGGTCGATACCGGGCTGGTGGCGTCGCGCGAGGGCGATCCCCTGACCTACGACCGGTTCCGCAACCGGGTGATGTTCCCGATTACGGATTTTCGCGGGCGGATCATCGGCTTCGGCGGCCGGGCGCTGACGCCGGACGTGCCGGCGAAATACCTCAATTCGCCGGAAACGCCGCTCTTTCAGAAGCGGCTGGTGCTCTACAACGGCATGGAGGCGCGCAAGGCGGCGCGGGACGGCAAGCCGGTGATCGTGGTCGAGGGGTATCTCGACGTGATCGCAGCGGTGATGGCGGGGTTCGAGGGGACGGTGGCGCCGATGGGCACCGCCATGACCGAGGACCATCTGGTGCTGCTGTGGCGGATGAGCGACGTGCCGGTGCTGTGCTTCGACGGCGATGCGGCCGGGCAGCGGGCAGCCGAGCGCGCGGCCAATCTGGTGCTGCCGCTGCTCGCCCCGGGCAAGACCGTGCGGATCGCGACGCTGCCGGAGGGGCTGGATCCCGACGACCTGATCAAGCAACAGGGGCGGGCGGCCTTCGCCGAGGTGATCGAGCGGGCACGCTCGCTCAGCGACGTGGTGTGGAGCCTCGAGACCGGCGGCATCGTGCCGGAAACGCCCGAGGCGCGGGCAGCGCTGGAGGCGCGGCTGCGCGAGCGGGTCAACAGCATCAGCGACCAGTCGGTGCGGCGGCACTATATGCAGGCCTTCGACGACAAGCTGGCGGCATTCTTCCAGCCGCTGCGGCCGGCGTCGCGGTTCGACGGGCGGCGCGGAGACCGCCGGAACGGGTCGCGTCGCGGTTATGGGCAGGAGCCACTCAAATCGCCGCGGCTGGTGGTGTCGGACACGCTGCGCAATTCGCGCCTGCTGAAGCCGGCCCGGACGGAGGCCACGCCGCGCGAAGCGGTGATCCTGATGAGCCTCGTCAACCATCCTGCGCTGGCAGAAAACCGGCTCGAGAGCCTGGCCGGGCTCGATTTCGCCTCCCCAGGGGCGCGCCGGCTGGCGGCGGCGCTGCTCGAAATCATCATGACCCAGCACGATATCTCCGGACCGGACCTGCGGGCGGCGCTGGCCCTGCGCGGCTTCGGGCCCGATATCGAGCGAATGGAGGCGTTCCTGCGAGGGCAGGGCGTGTGGCAGGTGCTGTCCGACGCCGCCGCCAACGACGCCGAGATTGGCCTGCAGCACGCCCTGGCCTTGCATTACAAGTCGGTTGAGCTAAATAAGGCGCTCAAGGCAGCGGAAAACGCCCTCGACGTCGATTGGACCGAGGACTCCTTCAGGGTGCTGCAAGACATCAAGAATCAGATCACGACCGTCGACGGCACAGAGGCGTTGATCGAAGGGTTTGGTTCGTTATCCGGACGCGCGGCCCGCAGCTTCTGAGCAAGTTCGCGAGCGCGCGATTTTGCTTATGGGCGAATCAGTTGCATAAGCCTCTTCCGGAAACGAATCAGGGACCACACATAAGGTCCACCCAGCGCATCGCATTCTCTGCCAGTATTTGAACCGAACTCGGCCCGTTTTCGGGCCCGGAGCAAACAAGCCAGATGGCCAGCAAGGTCCCCTCGAAGGCAGCCTCCAAGAGCGCGTCAAAGCCGGTTGCGGCCAAGCCAAAAGCGGCGCCGAAGCCGGCGGCGAAGGTTTCCGCCAAGCCCGCGGCGAAGGCGGCGAGCAAACCGGCACCCAAGGCCGCCCCCAAGGCGGCCGTCAAACCGGCGGTGAAGGCTGCGGCCAAGCCCAAGGCGGCAAAGCCGGTGGAGAAGCCCAAGGTGAAGGCGGCGCCTCCAAAGCCCGCTGCCAAGGCGGCGCCGGCCAAGCCCGCGCCGAAGAGCGAGCCAAAAGCCAAGGCCAAGGCTGCAACGAAACCGGCGGCAAAAGCGTCACCCAAGGCAGAGACGAAGCCGGCGGCGAAGGTCGAGAGCAAGCCTGCCGCCAAGGCGCCACCCACGCCGGCGGCGAAGGCGGCGCCCAAGAGCAACAGCAAGGCGGCGCCCACGGGCGATGCCAAGACCCATCCCAAAGTAGCGAAGACAGATACCAAGCCCGTGACGACCGAACTCGAGACTGAGCCCAAAACCACCAAAGCCCCGCCGCTCAAGGCCGGAGCCCAGAAGGCGCCGAACAAGGCCACCAAGGATTCCGACAAGACGGCGGACAAGGGTGGCGAGGGGAGTGCAGAGACCCCCGACAGCCCGCTGCTGGACCTCAGCGATGCGGCGGTCAAGAAGCTCATCAAGACGGCCAAGAAGCGCGGCTATGTGACCTATGAAGAGGTCAATGCGGTGCTGCCGTCGGAGGAAGTGTCGCCCGACCAGATCGAGGACATCATGGCGATGTTCTCGGACATGGGCATCAACGTCGTCGACGAGGACGAGGTCGAAGAGGCCGAACCGGAGTCGGCCGAGGAAGAATCGACGGAGCTGGCCGAGCGCACCGGCACGGCAGTCGCCAGCAAGTCCAATGCGCGCGAGGGTAGCGACCGCACCGACGATCCGGTGCGCATGTACCTGCGCGAGATGGGGTCGGTCGAGCTTCTGAGCCGCGAAGGCGAGATCGCCATCGCCAAGCGCATCGAAGCCGGCCGCGAGACGATGATCGAGGGGCTGTGCGAGAGCCCACTGACCTTCCAGGCCATCATCATCTGGCGCGACCAGCTCGCGGCGGCAGAAATCCTGCTGCGCGACATCATCGATCTCGAGGCCACGTATGCCGGCCCCGACGCCAAGCAGGCGGCGCCGGTGATGCCGTCCGAGATCGAGCGCCCGGCGGCGGTGAAGGACGAGCCCAAGGCGAAGCCGGCCAAGCCGGCGCCGCGTCGCGCCAGCGGTGACGACGAGGACGATTACGTTCCCGAGGAGCCCGAGGCACCGCAGGACCCGGTCGAGGAAGAGGACGACGATTTCGAGAACTCGCTGTCGCTGAGCGCGATGGAAGCCGAGTTGAAGCCGCAGGTGGTGGAGACATTCGATCGTATCGCCAGCGCCTACGGCAAGATGCGCAAGCTGCAGGACCAGCACACCGAGGACCGGATCGCCGGTGCGGCGCCGGC
>JAEWCE010000071.1 GCA_023390785.1 Pseudomonadota bacterium | reverse complement strand
CAACTGACCAGCGGCGCAGCGATCGATACTTCGCCGAGCTATTCGCCCGACGGCAGCCGCATTGCCTTCGAGAGCGACCGCGGCGGCAGCCCGCAGCTGTACGTGATGGGCGCGGGCGGCGGCGGGGCGCAGCGCATCTCCTACGGCGAGGGCACCTACTCGACGCCGGTGTTCTCGCCCGACGGGGAACTCATCGCCTATACCCGCCAGTCAGGCGGCCAGTTCCACATCGGCATCATGCGCCCGGACGGCTCGGGCGAGCGCATCCTCTCCTCCTCGAACGCGGTGCAGGAAGGCCCCACCTGGGCCCCCAACAGCCGCGTCATCATGTTCTTCCGCGATCCGGGCGGCGATTCCGGGCCGGGCCTGTGGACGGTCGACATCTGGGGCCGCAACGAGCAGCAGATCAAGATGAACACCTACGCCTCCGACCCGAACTGGGGCGCGCTCAGGGCCTCGTAGCATGACCCCGAAAAGTGGTGCCCGGTTTTCGGACGAAGTCATGCCAGAAAAAGCAGCGTGGATGGCCGGCCCGGCGACGCCGGGACGGTCGGCCTAAGATGCCCTTTGCCAACCGGCGGCCGGGCGTTGCCGACCTCCTCTATGTGATGGCGACCGAGCTCGAATACGGGCCGGAGTTGCGCAGCCGCATCGATCCGCTGATCACCGGCGTCGGCCCGGTGGAGGCGGCGGTGTCGCTCACCGAGCATCTGACGCGGCTAGCCGTCGACGACAAGCTGCCGCTCCTGGTGGTGTCGCTCGGCTCCGCCGGATCGGCACAGCTCGAGCAATGCGGGCTCTACCAGGCGAGCGAGGTGAGCTGGCGCGACATGGACGCCAGCGCCATCGGCTTCGAGCCGGGCGTGGTGCCGTTCCTCGACCTGCCGGCGACACTGCCGCTCGGTCCGTTCGTACCGGGGGTACCGATGGCGACCCTTTCGACCGGGGCGAACATCGTTTCAGGGCACGGCTACGACACCATCGTTGAGCATATGGTCGATATGGAGACCTACGCGGTGCTGCGTGCCTGCCAGCGCTTCGGCCTGCCGCTGATCGCGCTGCGCGGTATTTCGGACGGCGACAAGGAGTTGGGCGAGCTCGCCGACTGGACGCAGTATCTGGGCATCATCGACGTCAAGCTCGCCGAGGCCGTCGACCGACTGGAGGCGGCGGTCAGCGAGGGGACACTGGACTGGACCGCCGGCTGACCGCTTCAGAGCGGCACAATTGCAACACGGCGGAAAAGGCCGGATTTCCGCCACATTTGAGCCGTGTTGACCGACAATTAACCATCCCCGCCAACCCGGCCTTAAGATAACGCCGAGTAAAAAGCGGCTTCCAAATTTTCCGTGCAGGAGACCAACCCGGATGCGTTCTATGACGCCCATTCAAGGACTTTGGCGCGCAGCGGCGCTGGTCATTCTCGTCGTCGCCCTGGCCGCGTGCGGCCGCAACGGCACCGGCGTCGGCAATCTGGGGCCGGGCGGCGGCCCGCCGGGCAGCCAGCAGGAATTCCTCGTCACTGTCGGCGACCGCGTGTTCTTCGACACCGACCAGTCGACGCTGACGCCGACCGCCATCGCCACGCTCGACAAGCAGGCGCAGTGGCTCAACCACTATTCCAACTACAAGATCCTGATCGAGGGCCACGCCGACGAACGCGGCACGCGTGAGTACAACATCGCGCTCGGCGCGCGCCGTGCTTCGGTAGTGGTCAACTATCTGGTCAGCAAGGGCGTCAATGCCGGACGCATCACCTCGAAATCGTTCGGCAAGGAACGGCCGGTGGCGATTTGCGACGACATTTCGTGCTGGTCACAAAACCGCCGTGCTGTGACGGTCATTCAGTAGATGTGAGGGCGCGTCAGCGTCATCACGGAGGCATAAGCGCCGGGCACCCGCGTATCTGGGTCCCGGCGCTTTCTTTTTGTCGAATTTGCCCGCTACGGAATCGGGCATAGTTTCTGGCTCGTGTCGTTCGAAACACCCACGGAGATGATCGTGCGTCTATCCCTACCCAGGGGAGCAACGCGGGGGCTGATGGCCTTCACCGTTGTTCTCGCAACGGGCGTGTTCGCCCCCGAATTCGTGCTCGCGCAGAGTACGCAGGAAGCGCAGCTGGCAGTGCGCGTGCAGCAGCTAGAGGACCAGGTGCGGACGCTCACCGGCCAGATCGACGGACTGCAGTTCACGCTGACGCAGATGCAGACGCAATTGCAGAAGATGCAGGACGACAACGAATACCGCTTCCAGCAGCTGGAAGGCGGGAAGGCGGGTGCTGGAAAAAAAACTGATGCGGCAACCCCCTCCGGCGGCGTGACGCCGTCCGGTGCGTTGCCGCCGGCCCCCGCGGGCGAGCAGACCAACACCGCACCGCAGACGACGGGCGACGCCGCCGCCGCGTCCGGGGATGCGGCAGCGACCGATCCCAACGCGGCGATGGATGGCGACAATCTCGGCGAATCGGGCGATCCGCTGGTCGGCAAGGGCGGCGGCGAGGCCGAGCTCGGTACGCTGCCCGAAGGCGCTGTCAGCCAGCCGCTGAACCTCAGCCTCGACGGCACCCAGGATCTGTCGAACGGCGACGCCGAGGCGCAGTACAAGGCGGGGTACGACGCCATCATGCGCGGCGACTACGCCTTTGCCGAAGAGCAGTTCCGGCAGTTCATCGCGCTCTATCCCAAGGACCCGCAGGCGCCCGACGCGACCAACTGGCTGGGCGAGGCGCTGCTGCAGCGCCAGGCCTATGACGATGCGGCCGACGTGCTGCTCACCGGCTTCCAGAACTACGAAAAGTCGGCGCGCGCGCCCGACCTGCTGATGAAGCTCGGGGTGGCGCTGGCCGGGGCGGGGGAGGGCGACACCGCCTGCCGCACCTTCGCCGAGGTGCTGAAGCGCTATCCGAAACAGCCGGCCGCGTTCATGGAGCGGCTGAAGCAGGAGCAAAGCAAGGCGAAATGCCCGGCGTGAGCGAGGCCGAGATCGAGCTGTTGTTTGCTCCCGTCTCGGGCGCGGACAAGCTGGCGCTGGCGGTCAGCGGGGGACCCGACTCGCTGGCCCTGCTGCTGTTGGCCGCGCAGTGGGCGCGCGGCGCCGGCCGGCCGGCGCTGGTGGTCTATTCCGTCGATCATGGCCTCAGGCCCGAGGCGGCAGACGAAGTGGCAATGGTGCAGCGCGAGGCGGCGGCCCTCGGCCTCGACTCGCGGGCCCTGCGCTGGGACGGCGAAAAGCCGGAGACCGGCGTCCAGGCCGCGGCACGCAAGGCGCGCTACGGCCTGATGGCGGCAGCGATGCAGCAGGACGGCGCCAGGTACGTGCTCACCGCGCACCACCTGGGCGACCAGGCCGAGACGGTGCTGATGCGACTGTCGCACGGCAGCGGTATCGAGGGCTTGCGCGGCATGGACCGCTTCGCTGCGATCGAAGGCTGCCAGGTCTTCCGGCCGCTGCTGGGGGTGGAGCCGGCGGTACTGTCCGAAATCGTCACCGCGGCCGGGCTCACGCCGGCGCACGATCCCAGCAATGGCAACCGGCACTACGAGCGGGTGCGTTGGCGGCAATTGATGCCGGTGCTCGAGGAGCTGGGCCTCGACCTGAGGCGGGTGGGTGATTTTGCCGCGCGTATGGCCGACGCCGACGCGCTGATCGCCGGCGAGGCCGAGCGGGCCTTCGGCCAACTGGTGCACCTTGGCCCCGGAGGCGACGCGGAACTGCCGCATGCCGGCCTGGCCGCCCTCAATCGGGCGGTGGCGGTGCGGCTGCTCGGGCGGGTGCTGCGCGCGGTCGGCGGCGAGCGCAAGCCCCACGCGCTGGGGGCGCTCGAGACGCTGCACGGCAAGCTGATGGCGCGCGTGCCGCTCAAGCCGGCAACGCTGCACGGGTGCCTGGTTTCGAGCGACGGCGTGACGATTTCGGTGGCGCCGGAAGGGGCGCGGCGGACCGCGGCGCTCATGACGGCCGGTTAACTTCACCCTGCCACAATGTTGGACTTAATGGCATGGCTGGCGCACCGTGGCGCACTTGTAACGCTGTAGCCCGGGGCCTACATTTGCCCGAAATCCCGGCGCTCTCCCCCTTGGCCGGTCATCCAGGACAGGATTGATGAACGTCAATTTCCGCAACTTTGCCATCTGGCTCGTCATACTCTTCATGTTGATGGGTCTGTTCCAGGTGTTCCAGTCCACCACCCGGAACGTCTCGGTCTCCGACAAGAGCTACAGCCAGTTCATCACCGACGTGGATGCCGGGTCGGTCACCTCGGTGACCATCGTCGACAATATCGTGCAGGGTTCGCTCAAGGACGGCACCCGCTTCGAGACCGTCATTCCGCCCAACACCGACATCGTTTCGCGCCTCGAGGACCGCGGCGTGAACATCACCGCCAAGGAGCCGGATTCGTCGCCGTTCTGGTCGATCCTTTTGAGCTCGTGGCTGCCGTTCCTCGTCATCATCGGCGTGTGGTTCTTCTTCATCCGGCAGATGCAGGGGGGTGGCCGCGGCGGTGCGATGGGCTTTGGCAAGTCGCGTGCCAAGCTGCTCACCGAAACGCACGGCAAGGTGACGTTCGAGGACGTCGCTGGTGTCGATGAGGCCAAGCAGGACCTCGAAGAGATCGTCGAGTTCCTCAAGGACCCCGGCAAGTTCCAGCGGCTGGGCGGTCGTATTCCGCGCGGCGTGCTGCTGGTCGGCCCGCCCGGTACCGGTAAGACGCTCATTGCGCGCGCCGTCGCCGGCGAAGCCAATGTGCCGTTCTTCACCATCTCGGGTTCGGACTTCGTCGAAATGTTCGTGGGCGTCGGCGCGAGCCGCGTGCGCGACATGTTCGAGCAGGCTAAGAAGAACGCGCCGTGCATCATCTTCATCGACGAAATCGACGCCGTCGGCCGTCACCGTGGTGCTGGCCTCGGCGGTGGTAACGATGAGCGCGAGCAGACCCTCAACCAGTTGCTGGTCGAGATGGACGGCTTCGAGGCGAACGAGGGCATCATCCTCATCGCCGCGACCAACCGCCCCGACGTGCTCGATCCGGCGCTGCTGCGTCCGGGCCGTTTCGACCGCCAGGTCGTGGTGCCGAACCCCGACGTGCAGGGCCGCGAGAAGATCCTCAAGGTCCACGTCCGCAAGGTGCCGCTGGCGCCCGACGTCGACCTCAAGGTGCTCGCCCGCGGTACGCCCGGCTTCTCGGGTGCCGACCTGATGAACCTCGTCAACGAGGGAGCGTTGCTCGCGGCCCGCCGCAACAAGCGCTTCGTGACGATGAGCGAATTCGAGGACGCCAAGGACAAGCTGATGATGGGCGCCGAGCGCCGCACCCTCAGCCTGACCGAGGAAGACAAGAAGCTCACCGCGTATCACGAGGCCGGCCACGCGCTGCTCGCGATCAAGATGGATGCATCCGATCCGATCCATAAGGCCACCATCATTCCGCGCGGTCGCGCGCTGGGCATGGTGATGCGTCTGCCGGAGCGCGATCAGGTGTCGCTGACCCGCCGCAAGGCCTATGCCGATCTCGCCGTGGCCATGGGTGGCCGCGTCGCCGAAGAGGAAATCTTCGGCTACGAGAAGGTGACCTCCTGTGCGTCCGCCGACATCAAGATGGCGACGGGCCTGGCTCGCGC
>JAEWCE010000040.1 GCA_023390785.1 Pseudomonadota bacterium | reverse complement strand
GCGCCGAGCCGAGGATGATGAACAGCGGGCCGGTCGACAGCAGCGTCACCATCTGCCAGATCGGCACGCCGGCGGCGAAGCCATAGACGAAGACGTGGACGCCGAGCGCCGAGACGAAGGCGCGGATTTCGTGCGCCAGCGGATGGCGGGTGCGGAGGTTTCTGACGCCGATCCGCAGGATCAGCGGCAGCGCGATGATGGTGGCGATGAGGTATTGCCAGAACGCCATTCCGGTCGAGGCCATGCCGAAGCCGCCATATTGCTCGGGGGTGGGCAGCAGCGATTGCGGGATGTTGCTGCCGGCCAGCGCCAGGCTCGCCAGAAGCATCAGGATGGGACCCCAGACGAGGCCGTTGCGGGAAGTCGAGGAAAGCTGGCTCATTTCGATCCTTTCGTAACCAGTTTCCTCAGGGTTACGGGATCGGGGACGAGGTTCCGGCCGGCCGAAAGCCGAACCGGGCCCAACGGCCCAAACGCCCATTCTCTTTCATCCGGACTATACCGTCGGCTCGGGGATCGCACCCGATCTGCTGACACGCGGTCCGAGACCACGCCGCTCGCGGGCTAGGCGGCCGAAGCCGCCATTACCGCCGGTGGGGAATTGCACCCCGCCCTGAGAACGCTATGCGCCGATCCATTGTGAACCGGCGATGCTCAAATAGCGCTGGTGGCCGCGGCAATCAATGTCCGCCCGCGCAACGCAGCGGTCGCGACGGCGCGACAATGGGGAATATCTACCCCAGGAGCTGCCCCTACTGCTGCGAGATCTTGTTCTTGTCCGCGAGCTCGTTGATCGAGTCCGAACTGAGACACAGCGCGGTCTTCGCATACTGGCCGGGGCTCAGCGCCGAGTTCACCTGTTTGGCGGCGGCGGCGCAGGCCTCCTGGCTCTGGAACGAGGCGAGCGCGGTGAAGTCGGGCAAATTGGCGCCGCTGGAGACGACGTAGAGAACAAAGATGATGGCTGCGTTCGCCATGGCCCCCTCCGAATCGTGGTTCGGGCACCCTATCACGCGCCCGGCAGCTCGGGCCGGATCAGCCGCTCCGCCAGCAGCCGCAGCGCCGGCCCCAGCTCCGCCGGCGATTGCGCTTTGTGGCCAATGCCATAAGCGGCGGCGAGGAGCATCTGGGTGACCAGCCGGGCCCGCACCACGCCGGCCATCGCCAGCTCCACCTCGAGTGCTGCCGCAAGTTCGTCGTCGAGCCGTCTCAGCTCGGTGACCGAGAGTCGATCGCCCTCGCCATAAAGCTCCCCGGCGTGCGGCGAGCCGGCCACGAGCCGCATCAATCCCTTGTATTTGGCGGTAAGCGCGGCCCCGACGCGCCGGACCACGTCGCCTTCGCCGTGCAGCGCGGTGAGGAAGTCCTGGCGCCAGGTCGCGATCATTTGCGCGAGCAGGGCCGAAAAGATCGCCGCCTTGTCGGGGAAATAGGCGTAGAGCGTGGGCTTGGCGACGCCGGCCTGCCGCGCAATGGCCTCCATCGACGTGCCGCGCAAGCCGTGCTTTAGAAACAGCGCCTGCGCCGCCGCCAGAATCGCCTCGCGCTTTCCCGCGGTCGAGGTCATCGGGGCCTCATTGAACGGATTGAACGAATAGCATACATTTCGTTCAAGCGCTACGGAGTTGTGGTATGGCCGACCTCGTTCTTCTCACCGGCATTTCGGGATTCGTCGGCGGCCATGTCGGCCTGGCGCTGCTGAAAGCCGGCTACCGGGTGCGCGGCTCGGTGCGCGATCTTGGCAAGACCGAGAAGGTCCGCATGGCGCTTGCCAAGGCCGGCGCCGACATGAACCAGCTCGAGTTCGTTGAGCTCGACCTCAATTCCGACGCCGGCTGGGACGAGGCGATGCGCGGCGTGCGCTACCTGCAGCATACGGCGTCGCCCTTCGTCACCAACATGCCCAAGGACAAGATGGAGCTGATCCGCCCGGCGGTGGACGGCACGCGCCGGGCGCTGAATGCTGCCCTCGCGGCCCAGGTCGAGCGCATCGTCGTCACCTCGTCGATGGCCGCGATCGCCTATGGCCATGCCAGGGACCGCAGTGCGCCGTTCACCGGGGCCGACTGGACCGATCTGACGGGCCGAGGGGCCAACGCCTATGTCGAATCGAAGACGCTGGCGGAGCGCGAGGCGTGGACCATCGTCGACAGCGCCGGCCGGCACGACGACCTCGCCACCATCAATCCCAGCGTCATCCTCGGGCCGCTGCTCGATGACGACGCCGGCACCTCGGCGGCGCTGCTCGGGCGGCTGATGAACGGCAGCATTCCCGCTGCCGCGCGCATCTATTTCTCGGTGGTCGACGTGCGCGACGTCGCCGAGGCGCATGTCAAGGCGATGACCGCTCCGGCCGCCGGGGGGCATCGCTATGCCATCGGCGAGAAAACCCTGAGCCTGCTCGAATTCGCCGATGTGGTGCGCGCCGCGATGCCGGAGTTTGCCCGGCGCCTGCCCAAGCGGGAGGTCCCAGACTGGATGGTGCGGCTATTCTCCTTCGTCGACAAGGACATCCGCGGCAATGTCGGTGAGCTCGGCGTGGTCCGGCGGGTCGACGCACGCGAGGCGGTGGGGCTCCTCGGCCACCCCTTGGTCACTGCTCCCGAGGCGGTGCTCGCCACCGCCCGCAGCCTCGTGGCGCAGGGGATCGTCAAGCAGCCGTGAGGGTGGAAAAAAGGGGCTAGGCCAACGCCTCGCGATTGGCTATATGGCGCGCACCGTGCGGACGGGGCTGTAGCTCAGTTGGGAGAGCGTATCGTTCGCAATGATAAGGTCAGGGGTTCGATTCCCCTCAGCTCCACCAGCGCACGGTCATCACGCAAAATCAGTGCGGCGTCGGCCCCAGGTCGACGGGTGTCGGCACCAAGCGCTATCGGCATGTCTTGAGCGACGGTTGGTATGAGCCGGCCCCCGGGCCGCCCGCTGCAGTCGCCTACCAGTTCGTGACAGAACCGTCGCGGCGGGTCAGGTGGGGGGCTTCCCAGAACTCGAAGCTTTGTTTCTTCAGGGCGTCCTCGTTGACCTCGACGCCGAGGCCGGGGGTGTCGGGGACCGGGTAGACGGCGCCCGCGAGGCGGGGCTGCACCGGGAAGAATTCGGAATTGTCGAAGCCGAGCTTTTCGTATTGCGTGGTGCGCGTTTCGAGCCAGGCGAAATTGGGCACCGCGGCGGCGAAGTGCACGGTGGCAGCGGTGCACACCGGGCCGAGCGGGTTGTGCGGCATCATGTCGACATAGTGCGCTTCGCTCCAGCCGGCGATCTTCATCGCTTCGGTCAGGCCGCCGGCATTGCACACGTCGATGCGGTTGAACTGATGGATGCCGCGCTCGATATAGGGCAGGAACTGCCATTTGCTGGCGAACTCCTCGCCGATGGCGAAGGGCACATCGGTCATGGTGCGCAGCGATTCATAGGCCTCGGGGGTCTCGTCGCGAATCGGCTCCTCGAGGAAGTCGAGGGTGCCCGACGGCATCTTCTGGCAGAAGCTGGCGGTCTCGGCGACGCTCAGCCGATGGTGGTAGTCGATGCCCAGCACCACGTCGTCGCCCAGCGCCTCGCGCGCCTTGACCATCCATCGGGCGGTGGGGCCGATGGAGACGCGCGGCTCGAAGGTGTCGTCGGCAGCCTCGTGGTCGTGCGGGAAGAAGCGGATCACGTTCCAGCCGCCCTCCATCAGGGCACGCGCCTGGTCGAGCATGGCCTCGCCGGGCTGCGCCGAGGTCGAGGCGAAGGTGGGGATGTGATTGCGCTGCTTGCCACCGAGCAGGTCGTATACCGGCACGCCGAGGGCCTTACCCTTGATGTCGTGCAGCGCGATGTCGAGCGCGGAAATGGCTGCCTGCAGCACGCGGCCGCCTTCGAAATACTGGCTGCGGTAGAGCTCCTGCCACAGGCGGCCGATCTGCATCGGGTCGCGGCCGACAAGGAATTCGCGGAAGTGCTCGAGCGCGCCGGCGACCGCCTTTTCGCGGCCGGAGAGGCCGCTCTCGCCCCAGCCGAAGACCCCTTCGTCGGTCTCGACCTTGACCAGCATCTGGTTACGCACGCCCACCCACACGGGGTAGGGCCTGATGGCGGTGATCTTCATGGTGACGCCCTGGGACCTCAGTCGCGCGGCAACGCCTGCTGCGTTTCGCCATCGAACAGATGCAGCTTATCCTGGTCGAACTCAACCCAGACCGGCTCGTCGGGCGTGATCGGCACCTGCGGCTCGAGGCTGACGATGACGATGTGATCGCCGAGATAGACCTGGACGAAGGTGATGTCGCCCGTGGGCTCGACGGTATAGACCTTGCCGGCGACGGTGCCGGGAGCGGCGCTCTTGTGCACCTTGAGGGTGGAGTGGCGGGCGCCGAGGATCACCTTGGCCGTCGACGCCTTCGCGACGCGGCGGGCGTTTTCCGGGGTGAGCGGCAGGCTCCAGCCGTCGGGGCTGCGCAGCACGGTGGCGCCGCTTTCGGTGCCGACCTCGAGCGGGATGAGGCTCATCGCGGGCGAGCCGACGAAGCCCGCAACGAAGGTGTTCCGCGGATGCGCGAACACTTCCGCGGGCGAATCATATTGCTGCAGCACGCCGCCGCTCATCACCGCCATCTTGTCGGCCATGGTCACGGCTTCCAGCTGGTCGTGTGTCACATAGATCACGGTGGCCTTGAGGTCCTGGTGGAAGCGCTTGATCTCCGAGCGCATCTGCACGCGCAGCTTGGCGTCGAGGTTGGAGAGCGGCTCGTCCATCAGGAACACCGCCGGATCGCGCACGAGAGCACGGCCGAGAGCTACGCGCTGCTGCTGTCCGCCGCTGAGCTCGCGCGGCTTGCGCTCGAGCAGGTGCGTCATATCGAGGACGCGCGCTGCCTCGCGCACCTTCCTGTCGATCTCGTCCTTGGGGAGCTTTCGCATCTGCAGCGGGAAGGCGAGGTTCTTGTAAACCGTCTTCTGCGGATAGAGCGCGTAGTTCTGGAACACCATGGCGATGTCACGATCCTTGGGATCGAGATCGTTGACCACGCGGTCGCCGATGACGATGTCGCCGGAGGTGATCGGGATGAGGCCCGCAACAAGGTTCAGCGTCGTGGTCTTGCCGCACCCCGAGGGACCGACGAGCGCGACGAATTCGCCGTCGTTGACCGTCAGCGAAACGTTGTTGACGGCGTTGAAGCTGCCGTAGGTCTTGACGAGATCGTTGAGGACCACGTGGGCCATGGCAACTCCTAGTGCTTGACCGCGCCTTCTGTGAGGGCGCGTACGAAGTATCGTTGCAGAAGCAGGAACAGCACGACCACCGGCACGCTCATCATGAAGCTTGCCGCCATCAGGCCAGGGAAATCGGCCGTGTTCTCGGAAAAGAAGCGCTGGATGCCGACCGGCAGGGTCAGCTGGTCGTTCTTGGTGAGGAAGGTGTAGGCGTAGATGTACTCGTTCCAGGCGCCGATGAACGAATAGATCGCCGTGGCGATGATGCCCGGAACCGACAGTGGCATGACGACGACGAGGAACGCCTGGAAGCGCGTGGCGCCGTCGATGCGGGCGGCCTGTTCGAGCTGGATGGGGATGTTGTCGTAGAACCCCTTGAGCAGCCAGATGGCGAGCGGCAGGCCGAAGGTCATGTAGGTGAGGATCAGCGAGCCGTGGGTGTTCACGAGGCCGAGGAAGCGCATGAGGATGAACAGCGGCACAAGGAAGATCACCGCGGGGAACATGTTGCGCAGCAGCACGGAGAAGAACAGGAACCGACGGCCCGGGAAATGGAAGCGCGAGAACGCGTAGGCCGCCGGCACCGCAACCGCAACGCTCAGCACGGTGGTGATGGACGACACGTAGAGGCTGTTCCAGAAGAAGTGCAGGAAATCCTGCCCGACGCTGTTCTGCGGATCGAGCAGCTTCTGGTAGCTCGCCAGTGTCGGCTCCGCAGGCCACCATTGCGGCGGGAACTGCATGGCCGCAAAGCCCGACTTGATCGAGGTCAGCAGCATCCAGATCATCGGCACTGCCGTGAAGAACAGCATGAGCAGCAGGAAAAGCCGCCCGGCCCAGCGCCAGCCGTCGATCGGCTTGCGGCGGGCACGGGCAGCCAGCGCAGGAGCGGCCACGGACGGGGAGGTCATGCGTCCGCTCCCTTCTCGCCCCGGCTGAGGGCGCGCACGTAGAAGTAGCCGAAGGTCATCAGGATGATGAACAGCAGCACCGAATAGGCTGCGGCTACGCCCCAGCGCTGACGCCCGAAAGCAAGCTCGTAGATGTGGGTGATCCAGATGTGCGAGGCGTTGGAGGGGCCACCGCCGGTCATGATCCAGGGGATGATGAAGGAGTTGAAGTTCGCCACCGCGAGCAGCAGCACCGTCACCGTCGACACGCCGCGCAGATGCGGGAAGGTGACGTGCCAGAAGCGCTGCCAGGCCGAGGCGCCATCGACCTTGGCGGCGCGCAGCAATTGGTCGGGAACCGTCTGCAGGCCGGCCATCAGCATGATCATGGCGAAGGGGAACTCACGCCAGATGTTGACCACGATCAGCGAGGGCAGGACCGTGCTGACGCTGTCGATGAAGTTGGGCGGCCGGCTGACGAAACCGAGTTGCATCAGCACCGCGCCGATGACGCCGAACTCGGAGTGATAGATCCACTTCCAGATGTAGGACGCGGCCACTGCGCTGATCACCCAGGGGATGATCAGGATGGCCCGCAGCACGCCACGGCCGATGAAGTCGCGATGCAGCGCCAGCGCCGAACCAAAGCCGAGGATGAAGGAGAAGATGGTCGAAGCCAGCGTCCAGATGATGGTGTTCAGCGTCACGCGCCAGAACACGTCGCTGGTGAGGATGGCCGTGTAGTTGTCGAGGCCGATGAATTCCTTGTCCTTCAATTGCAGCCCCGGCGGGGTTTTGAAGAAGGACAGGTCGATCGTGTAGTAGATGGGATAGGCGATGACGATGAGCATCACCACGATGGCCGGCAGCACGTACAGATAGTCGGCGCGGCTGATCCAGGCCTGATTGAAGATGCCGGTTCGGACTTTGGTTGCCGGGCGGGCCGCGGCAGGTTGGCCGGTCGTCACCGTCGTCATTCGTGGTGTGCCCTGCTCTCGACTGGAAAGGGAGACCGGCAGCATAGGCGCTGCCGGTCGTCGTTGCGATTGCTAAGTTAGAGGCCGCCGCCGCCCATCAGGTCCTTTACCTTCTTGGCCGCATCGTCGGCTGCCTGGTCGACGGTCATGGCGCCGGTCAAGGCATTCTGCAGCATGTCCGGAACGATGATGTTCATGATCTCCGGCGACTCCGGCAGGGCCGGGAAGGGGATGCCGTAAGGCAGCATCGAGGTGGTGACGTCGAGGAACTTCGTCTTCTCGAGGCGTTCCTTCATCCACTTGGTGCGGAAGCCGTTGAGATTGCCGGGGTTGGAGCCGACATAGGCGAGCTTCAACGACCATTCGGGGCTGGTCCACATGCAGATGAGGGCCTTGGCCGCCGGCTCATCCACCTTGCCGCCCTCGACATATTCGGGCTTGAGGATGTGGATGTTGGAGCCGCCGAACACCACGGCGCGCTTGCCGTCCGGGCCGGTCGGGATGAGGCCGTAGCGCATATTGTCGATGACGGTCTGCGCCTTCTCGGTGTCCGAGCCCGTCGTCTTCTTCAACAGGTCGAGCATCACGTTGTAGTCGGACGGATGCGAGATCATCATGCCGAGCTGGCCGGCCAAAAAGAGCGGCTGGTTGTCGGCCTGCTGG
>JAEWCE010000078.1 GCA_023390785.1 Pseudomonadota bacterium | reverse complement strand
TAGCATGGGGGAGGTGGCGGCGAAGCCGTCGGAGGGGGTGGACGCCGAGTGGAGGCGAGAACCAGGCCATCTCCCGCGATTTCTGAACGCGCCCGGAAGCTGCGCTGGACGATGACCGAGCCGGAACGGCTCCTATGGGCGATGCTTCGGGGAAGTCAGCTAAAGCTGCGCTTTCGCCGCCAGCATCCGATCGGCTCATACGTGCTCGATTTCTACTGTGCCTCCGCACGACTGTGCGTTGAGGTCGACGGGCCGGTTCACGCCGAACCGGACCAGCGCGCGCACGATGCTCAGCGGGACCGATGGCTCGAGGCGCAGGGCGTGCGTGTCTTGCGAGTACCCGCTGCCGATGTCAGCGCAAGGCCTGCCGCAGTCATTGCGGCGATCGTGCAAGCGGCCACCCCCTCCGCCGCCTCCGGCGGCACCTCCCCCACGGCTGCGCCGTAGGGGAGGGCCTGACTGCCAAAAGCAGCGCAGGGGAGGGATTACTGATGGTCCCAGTATTTCCGGCTTTCGTCGACCGGGTCGAGCCCGAGGTCGCGGCGGAGGTAGTTGGGCAGCGGAGGGGAGCCTCGCGTCCGCTCGGGCCATTGCGAGAGAATGGCTGACAACAGCCGGCTCACGACCGAGCGGTCGCGGCGGGCGATGGAGGGAACGAAGCTGTTGCGCAGTTGCGTGTTGGACAGAGTCATTGGTGCAATGCCGGACGCCTTGTCGCGCCGGCTCCCTGGGGGATGGACGTTGGTTGGTGCTGACGGGACCGGTGCGGGCGCCGGAGACAGCTAGGCCTCGGGCGGACTCGAACCGGCGGTTGCGTTAGCGGTGGCTAGGAGGGGTGAGGGAACTGGCCGTTGCGGCCGGAAGAGCCGTCAGGCTCGCTGCATTCCCCAGGTCCCCACGGTTTTGCCACGGGTCAAGGCGCAAAGCAGATCGGTCATGTGCGACTCCTTCGTGGTTGGCGTTGGGACGTGCGCCTGATAGGCGAGGGGAGTCGCCGGTGCAAGCGGATTCTGCGGCAGGCTGACGCACCCGCCGATCTGTGGCGCGTTCGCAACATCACCAGCGGTGGCCCGAGCGAGCCCGTTTGGGATCGGTCGGCCAGAGCGCCAACCAAAACAGCGGTTGGCTGAGCGAGCCCGTTTGGGATCGGTCGGCCGGAGCGCCAACCAAAACCGCTGAACCATAAAAACTGGCGCTTCTTGTCTGGAAATCCCGTTTCCTTTAGGAACGGCGCACGTTTGGGAACCCCACTGAATGGCTGACCGCAGCACGCTGATCGAGGCGCGACTCCCCCGCGGTTTCGAGGACCGCGCGCCCGCCGATATCGCGGCGGTCGATCGCATGCTCGCGACCATCCGGCGCGTCTATGAGCGCTATGGCTTCGACCCGGTGGAAACCCCGCTGCTCGAATACACCGAGACGCTCGGCAAGTTCCTGCCCGATACCGACCGGCCCAATGCCGGCGTGTTCTCGCTCAGGGACGACGACGAGCAGTGGATGAGCCTGCGCTACGATCTGACGGCGCCGCTCGCCCGCTATTTCGCCCAGCATTACGACCGGTTGCCCAAGCCGTTCCGGTCGTACCGGGCGGGCTACGTGTTCCGTAACGAGAAGCCGGGCCCCGGACGCTTTCGCCAGTTCATGCAGTTCGACGCCGATACCGTCGGCGCCGCCGGTCCCGAGGCCGACGCGGAAATGTGCATGATGATGGCCGACACCATTGACGCGCTCGGACTGGGCGGGAAGTACGTGGTCAAGGTCAACAACCGCAAGGTGCTGGACGGCGTGCTGGAGGCGGCGGGCGTCGTCGACGCCGGCGCCAAGCTGAGCGTGCTGCGCGCCATCGACAAGCTCGACAAATTCGGCACCGACGGGGTCGAGCTGCTGCTCGGCGAGGGCCGCAAGGACGAGAGCGGCGACTTCACCAAGGGGGCCGGCCTCAGCGCCAGCCAGCGCGGCGTGGTGATGGACTACATCGCCGGCAACCCGCCGGCGGACAATCCCGGCGTGCAGGAACTGACCGCCATGCGCGGCATGTTCGATGCTGCCGGCTATGATGCCGCGCGCATCCGCATCGAGCCCTCGGTCGTGCGGGGCCTCGAATATTACACAGGGCCCGTGTTCGAGATTGAACTGACGTTCCAGGTGTCCAACGAGAAGGGCCAGCCGGTGGTGTTCGGCGCCGTCGGCGGCGGCGGGCGCTATGATGGGCTGGTGTCGCGGTTCCGCGCCGAGCCGGTGCCGGCGACGGGATTTTCCATCGGCGTGTCGCGCCTGGCGACTGCGCTGAAGCTGACCGGCCTGCTTGATGCCGAGCCGCAGGCGGGGCCGGTGGTGGTGCTGGTGCTCGACCGCGACGCAGCGGCCATCGCCGACTACCAGAAGCTGACCGCCGAGCTGCGCCAGGCCGGCATCCGCGCCGAGATGTACCTGGGTTCGTCCGGCATGAATGCGCAGATGAAATATGCCGACCGCCGCCACGCCGCCGCGGCGGTGATCGTCGGCTCCAACGAGCGCGCCGAGGGCCGTGTCACCATCAAGGACCTCGAGGCCGGCGCGCAGAAGGCCAAGGGCATCGAGAGCCGCGAGGCCTACGTCGCCGAGCGGCCCGGCCAGTGGACCGCCGATCGCGCCGACCTCGTCGCCGAGCTGAGCAGGATCCCCGCAGTGGCGCGGATGCGGACGGCGGGCTGATGGTGGCCAAGACGCCCAGCGAGCGCCGCGGCGCCATGGTCCGGCTGGTCGAGAGCAAGACCGTGCAGCGCGTCGCGCCGCCCCTGCTGCTGCCGGCCGGACCCTATCTCGATCTTGCCGGCGAGGAGTTCGGCCGGCAATTGCTGCTGACCACCGCCAATGACGGCGTCGAATATTGCCTCAGGCCCGACTTCACCCTGCCGATCGCCAAATCCTATCTCGACGACGGCATGGTGGGCGTGCCCGGCGCCTTCACCTATCTGGGCCCCATCTTCCGCCAGGAGGACGGCGTTCCAGTCGAGTACGACCAGGCCGGACTGGAGCTGCTCGGCCAGCCCGACGCCGCTTCGGCACTCGACCAGGTGCTGACCTTTGCCCGCTGGGCCTTGGCGATCTACGACGTCACCGCCCCCAACATCCGGCTGGGCGGCGTCGGCCTGTTCGAGACGTTCCTTGCCGCCATGGGCATTTCCGACCACTGGCAGGCCCGCATCCGCCACCGCTTCGGCAATCCGGCCTCGATGCAGCGGCTGATGCAGCGCCTGACCAACCCGGAGCAGCGCGTCGCCGGCGCCGCGCCCGATGCGCGCGAAACCATCATCGAGATCGTCACCGACAACATGCTGCAGTCGGGCCTGAGCCTCGTCGGCTCGCGCCTGCCCGAAGAGATCGCCGAACGCTACATCGAAAAGCAGGCGCTCGACGCCTCGCCCATTCCCGACGAGATGGTGGCACTGCTGGTCGAATATCTGTCGATCGTCGACGTGCCGCAGCGGGCGCTCGACCGCATCTACCAGATGACCCGCAAGGCCGGCATCGACATAGAGGACAGCCTCAATACCGTGCGCTCGCACGCCGCCGCCCTGATCGCGCTGTCGCCCAAGGCAACGGTGGTGTTCGACGCAAGTTTCGCGCCGCGCCTCGATTATTATACCGGCGTGGTGTTCGAGATGACCGGCGAGGCCGGCGACATCCTCGCCTCGGGCGGCGAATACGACCGGCTGCTCAACCGACTGGGCGCCACCGAGCCGGTGACGGCTTCGGGCTGTGCCCTGTGGACCGACCGGCTGGAGCAGGAGGCGACGCGCAGCAATGGCTGAGGAAGCGCTGATTCTGGCGGTGCCGAGCAAGGGCCGGCTCGAGGAGGAGACGCGCCGCGTCTTCGGCGAGTCGCGGCTTCCGATCACCCGGCCGGGCGGGGCGCGCTCCTATGTCGGCGCCATCAAGAACCAGGCCGGGGTGTCGGTGCGCTTCTATCCGGCCGCCGAGATCGCCCGCGAGCTGATCACCGGTGCCATCGACATCGGCGTCACCGGCTCCGACTTGATCCACGAGGCGGCCGAGAACGGCGTCGCCAAGGTGGTGCTGGTGAAGCCGCTGGAGTTCGGCCGCGCCGACGTGGTGGTGGCGGTGCCCGACGCCTGGATCGACGTGACCCACATGGCCGACCTCGCCGACGTTGCCTCCGACTTCCGCTATCGCCACGGCCGCTGGCTGCGCGTCGCCACCAAATACGTGCACTTGACGCGCAAATTCTTCGCCGAATGGGGCATTGCCGAATACCGCATCGTCGAGAGCGCGGGCGCCACCGAGGCGGCGCCCGCAGCGGGGGCCGCCGACCTCATTGTCGACATCACCTCCTCGGGCGAGACGCTGCAGGCCAATGCGCTGCGCATCCTCGAGGACGGCGTGATCATGAAGAGCGAAGCGCATTTGATCGTCAGCCGCGCCGCCGACTGGACGCCGCTGAAAAAGGCGCAGCTCGAAGCCCTGCTGTCGATCATGGGCGGCGTTGCGCCAGGGATTTCGACGCAGTTGTAAGGACGAGCAATACCGGGGGCCAGGACAAGAAGCATGCTCTAGTCGCCACCGCACTGCTTTCCATCCACATCGTCATTCCCGCGAAGGCGGGAATCCAGACCGGGCGCACGGATGTCCGAACATTCCGCCTGGATTCCCGCCTGCGCGGGAATGACGTTGTGGAAATGCATGGAAAGGCGGCGTGGAGGGGCCGCCGCTACACCGATTGCGGCGGCACGCGCGACTTGAACACCAGTTTGTCGGCGAGCAGGAAATTGACGATCATGCCGCCGGCAACGCCGGCCGCGACGCCCAGGATCAGGTATTGGGCGACGATCGGCACGGTGGCCACCAGCGCCGCGTAGATGATGTAGTTGACCGCCCCGCCCAGGATCATCGCCCCGAGATAGTTGAGGAATTCGCGCCAGATCGGCACACCCTTGAGCTGGCCGCGGAAGGCCAGCGAGCGATTGATGATCCAGGTGGTGGCAACGCCCACGAGGAACGACACCACGCGCGCCCCGTACGGCCCGAGCGCACCCTTGAGCAGGTACAGCACCGCCGTATCGGTAACGAACCCGGCGCCGCCGGCGATCGCGAACAGCAAAAATTTGCGGACAGTGGGGTTCACGCAGGCGGCCCTCGGAGCGTCAGAGGCAGAGCAGGCGGCATCCCGGTTGGAAAACGCGACAAGGCAACAACCGGCATCATGGCCTGAACGTTCCTGCCTCATAAAGGTTGACGCGGCAGGGCGCAATGTTGCCGCTGGCGGGCCCGGGGGCTTCGGTGTAGCAGGGAGCGGCGCTGCGGCAGGGTTGCCGCGACATGGCGATCCGGCAATGCGACGTTCTTTCCCGCTCCAGACTGCTCACCGCCGATGCTGCTCGAGCCGCTGACCCTGCTGGCGCTGGCGGGCGCCGGTATGCTGGCCGGCTTCGTCGATGCCATTGCCGGCGGCGGCGGGCTGATCGCGCTGCCAGCCCTGCTGGCGGCCGGCGTGCCGCCGATCGCCGCCCTCGGCACCAACAAGGTGCAGGGGGTCATCGGCACCGCCATGGCCGCCACCACCTATTGGCGCAAGGGCTATGCCTCGCTGCGGGCCCTGGCCCTGGCCGTTCCGGCGACCTTTGCCGCCGCGTTTGTCGGCGCTTTCGTCGTCAAGCAGATCGACGTGTCGGTGCTGTCGGTGGTGGTGCCCGTGGCGCTGATCGTCATCGCCCTCTATTTCATGCTGGCGCCGCGCCTTGGCGACGACGACCGCCGCGCCCGGCTGGGCTGGACCGGCTTTGTGCCGGTGCTTGGCATGGCGGCGGGCTTTTACGACGGCGCGTTCGGACCGGGTACCGGCTCCTTCCTGACCATGGGGTTCGTTGCCCTGTTCGGACTGGGCGTCACCCGCGCCGCCGCAAATACGAAGGTCGTCAACCTCGCCTCCAACCTGGGGGCGCTGGCGCTGTTCATCCCCTCGGGCGACGTGCTGTGGCCGGCAGCGCTGGCCATGGCCGTGGGCCAGCTGGCCGGCGGCTATCTCGGCGCGCTGACCGGCATCCGGTTCGGCGCGCGGCTGATCCGGCCGCTGGTCATGGTGGTATCGCTGATCCTCGCCGGACGGCTATTGCTGGTGCACTAGCCGCCGTCGCGCGGGGCCGCAACGCGGGTCGACAATTGCGGCAGGACGGCTGGTTCCGGCGGTGGCGCCGGCGTTTCGCTGCCGGACGCAGTGTCGAAAAGCGACTTTGTCGCGCGCCGCAAAAGCGCGCCTAAAAAGCGAATGAACGACATCAAATCTTGCCCCGAATATGGGCATACCCTGACCCCAAAAGGTAAACAGGATGATGCCGGCATCGGGCCAATTTGCCCGGCCTATGGCGTGCACTTTGCCGGCGCGAACGACGGGCCGGCGCCATTGGCCTTGCTGAGGTGGCCTTCGACGATGTGCAGCGGCCGGAACGGCGGCGCGGCCTGGATCGCCGGGTTGGCGAGCCTGAGCGTATAGCAGCCCGAGAAATAGCTATGCCTGCCGGCGCGGTCGACCGCATCGAGGCTGACCGGAAGCGTCCAGTAGGTGCTGCCGGCCGCGCCTTCCTGCGCCGGCTGGCCGAAGCCGACCCTGACCGACGCCGTATCCTGGTAGCCCTTCACGAACGCCGCAAATTTCGGCACGCCTTGCCCGTCCTGGTAGTACGACCAGGCGCGCGCATATTCCTGCCGGTTGATCGCATTGTAGAACGACGAGATCACCGCTTGCGGAGTGGAACGGTCATCCAGATAGTCCGGCTGCGCCGCCAGCGCGGGGAGGGCGGGGAGCGCGGCGAGCAGGGCGAAGGTCAGGATGCGCATGGCGAGAATCTCCGGCTGGGCGGCCAAGCGTGACCGCCAATGACGGCGGAGGTGGGGCGGATTCAGGCCCGTCTGCCCGCCCTCGGCTCGAAGCTGAATTGTTATAGTCCTGTCCACAAAAACGGCGCGGGGGTTGCCCACCGCGCCGTTGCTTATGACAGGGCCTGGTTGGCTGGACTTAGAAGTCCATACCGCCCATGCCGCCACCCATGCCGCCGCCCGGCATCGCCGGGGCCGCTTCCTTGGGCAGCTCGGCGATCATGGCTTCGGTGGTGATCAGCAGCGAGGCGACCGAGGCGGCGTCCTGCAGGGCAGTGCGCACCACCTTCACCGGATCGACGATGCCCATCTGGATCATGTCGCCGTACTGGCCGGTCTGGGCGTCGTAGCCGTAGTTCTGGTTGGAGTTCTCGAGGATCTTGCCGACCACGACCGAGCCTTCGTCGCCCGCGTTCTGCACGATCTGGCGCACCGGCTCCTGCAGCGCGCGCTTGACCAGGTTGATACCGGCCGTCTGGTCCGGATTGGCGCCCTTGGCCTTGAGCGACGCAGCCGCACGCAGCAGGGCGACACCGCCGCCCGGCACAATGCCTTCTTCGACCGCAGCGCGGGTGGCATTGAGCGCGTCGTCGACGCGATCCTTCTTTTCCTTGACTTCGACTTCGGTGGCGCCGCCGACCTTGATCACGGCCACGCCGCCGGCGAGCTTGGCAAGACGCTCCTGCAGCTTTTCCTTGTCGTAGTCCGAAGTGGTTTCCTCGATCTGCGCCTTGATCTGCGCCACACGGCCTTCGATGTCGGCCTTCTGGCCGGCGCCGTCGACGATCGTGGTGGTCTCCTTGGCGATCTCGACGCGCTTGGCGGTGCCGAGCATGTCGAGCGTCACGTTCTCGAGCTTGATGCCGAGTTCTTCGGAGATGACCTGGCCGCCGGTGAGAATGGCGATATCCTCGAGCATGGCCTTGCGGCGATCACCGAAGCCCGGGGCCTTGACGGCCGCGACCTTGAGGCCGCCGCGCAGGCGGTTGACGACGAGCGTGGCAAGCGCCTCGCCCTCGATGTCCTCGGCCACGATCAGCAGCGGTCGCTGGCTCTGTACCACGGCCTCAAGCACCGGCAGCATGGCCTGCAGGTTGCTGAGCTTCTTTTCGTGCAGCAGAATGACCGGCTCTTCGAGCACGGCGGTCATCTTCTCGGCATTGGTGACGAAGTAGGGGCTGAGATAGCCACGGTCGAACTGCATGCCCTCGACCACGTCGAGCTCGGTCTCGGCGGTCTTGGCTTCCTCGACGGTGATGACACCCTCGTTGCCGACCTTCTGCATGGCGTTGGCGATCATCTCGCCGACCGACTTCTCGCCGTTCGCCGAAATGGTGCCGACCTGGGCGACTTCCGAGTTCGACGAGATGGTCTTCTTGGCCTTGGAGAGGTTCTCGACGACTTCGTTCACGGCGAGGTCGATGCCGCGCTTCAGATCCATCGGGTTCATGCCGGCCGCGACCAGCTTGACGCCCTCGTTGACGATCGCCTGGGCCAGCACGGTGGCGGTGGTGGTGCCGTCGCCGGCGACGTCATTGGTCTTGGAGGCGACCGAGCGCACCATCTGGGCGCCCATGTTCTCGAACTTGTCGTCGAGCTCGACTTCCTTGGCGACGGTGACGCCGTCCTTGGTGATGCGCGGTGCACCGAACGACTTGTCGATCACGACGTTACGGCCCTTCGGACCGAGCGTGACCTTGACGGCGTTGGCGAGGATGTTGACGCCGCGGACCATCTTGTCACGGGCGTCGGTGGAGAATTTTACGTCTTTGGCAGCCATCTGAGGCGCTCCTTCGAAAATGGGGGACGATCGGGGAGGACGGCGTTTAGCCGATCACGCCCATGATGTCGGTTTCCTTCATGATCAGCAGGTCTTTGCCGTCGAGCTTGACCTCAGTGCCGCTCCACTTGCCGAACAGGATGCGGTCACCGACCTTGACGTCGAGCGGCTGCACCTTGCCGGACTCGTCACGGGCGCCGGGGCCGACGGCCTCGATCACGCCCTCGGAGGGCTTTTCCTTGGCCGTATCGGGGATGATGATGCCGCCAGCGGATTTCTCCTCGCTGTCGACACGGCGGACGACCACGCGGTCGTGAAGCGGACGGAAGTTCATGCAAGTCCTCCTAAGTTTCTGAACTTGTTTCAGAAATCGAAATATTGG
>JAEWCE010000331.1 GCA_023390785.1 Pseudomonadota bacterium | reverse complement strand
CCGGACCAGCCTGTACGAATGGACCCCCGGCCCCCTCATCGGGGCCGCGGCAGCTTCGCAGCCTGGGCATTCATCCTGCCTGCATTCGCCTTCTACGCGACCTTCGTGCTCGTCCCCATCGGGATGTCCGTCTACTACTCGCTGCTGCGCTGGGACGGGATCGGCAAGGCGCAGTTTCGCGGCCTGAACAATTATCTGGTCGTGCTGAGCGAGTCGGATTTCCTGCAGATCCTCGGAAACGCTTTTCAGCTGGTCGTCTACTTCACCGTGATTCCGGTTGCGATCGGGCTGGGCGTCGCCTCTGCCATTCGCAATCATCTCGACGGACGGTTTGGCGTTGCGGCGCGCACCATCCTGTTCATTCCCCAGGTCATCCCATTGGTTGCCGCCGGCATCGCCTGGACGTGGATGTTCGCCACCAACGGCGTCGTCAACCAGGCGCTGCAGCTCGTCGGCCTGGGGGGAATCACGCGGGGTTGGCTCGGCGATTTCGATTTTGCGCTGCCCGCTGTCGGCGTGATCGGTGCCTGGGTGCTGCTGGGTCTTTGCACCATGCTGCTGGTCACCGGCATCGCGCGGATCGAACCTAGCCTCTATGAGGCGGCCAAGATCGACGGCGCCTCCCCCTGGCACGAATTCCGCTGGATCACGCTGCCTGGCCTGCGGCAGGAGATCGGCGTGTGCGTGACTGTCACAGTCATCGCCGCGCTTGCCAGCTTCGATATCGTTTATATCGCGACCGGGGGAGGACCGGGTATCCAGACCACGGTGCCCGGCCTCGAGATCTACCGTCTCGCCTTTGCCCACCGACAGGTCGGTCTCGCGTCAGCCCTTGCGGTGGTGCTGATGGTGCTCGTCGTCATCTGCGTGCTGCCGATCCAGTGGCTCACGAGGCAGCCGAAATGACCGAGGCTGCGATCGGTCGACCGACAGCGCGGCAAGCTTCGGCGCCCAGGCCCGTACCCGTCGGCGCGATTTCCGCCCGGCTCATCCTGCTCGGCCTGATGGTGGTGACGCTGATGCCGTTCGTCACCATGTTCTCGGCGGCGCTTGCTCCGTCCGGTACCTACCCGCCGGGCCTGCAATGGCCGGCCGATCCCCAGTGGCAGAACTTCGCGGATGCATTCGTCGCCGCCAAGATGGACAAGCTGCTGCTGTCGAGCGTCCTGATTGCGCTGGGCGTCGTTCCCGTCGCGGTACTCATCGGCAGCATGGCCGGCTTCGGGCTGGCCAAGCTCGCGCCTCGCGGCAGCAAGGTGGTCTACCTGCTTTTCGTGCTCGGCCTGACGCTGCCCTTCGAGGGAATCATAACGCCGCTCTATTACGAAGTCCGCGCGATGGGGCTGCTGAACACCAAATTCGCCATCATCCTGCCCCTGATCGGCCTCTATATGCCGTTCTCGATCTTCTGGATGCGGGCGCACTTCGTGAATGTGCCCGATGAGATGAGCGAGGCAGCCGAAATCGACGGCGCCAGCGCCTGGCAGCAATTCTGGCTCGTGCAGGTACCGATCGCGCGGCCGGCGATCCTGTCGCTCGCCATCCTGCAGTTCCTGTGGACGTGGAACCAGTTCCTGCTGCCGATCGTGCTGGTCGAAATTCCGCTGGAGCGCACGATGGCTGGGGCCCTGGGGGCGTTCCAGGGGCAATGGGGCACCAATATTCCGCTTCTGTGTGCCGGGTCGCTGATTATCCTCGCACCGACGGTGATCCTGTTCCTGGTGTTCCAGAAGCAGTTCGTTGCCGCGCTTCTGCAGGGCGCCGTAAAGGGCTGAGTGGCGCTCGGCTAGTCTGCCCGGAGCGCGATCAGGTGGCGGGCAAGTTCGGCAAAGCCTGCAGCGCCGCGGGCGGCGGTGACGAAACGCGGCAGATGCGGCATCCGGTCGGTGAAGTCGCGTACATTGGCGACACCTACGGCGTTGGGAAAATGCGCGAACATCGGCGCGTCATTTGGGCTGTCGCCAACGAAAACGATGCGCTCGCGGTCGCTGCCGGTCCCGTCCAGTCCGAACGCGTCACGCAGCATGTTGAGGCTCGTCGTCAGCTTGTCGTGTGACCCGAACCAGCCGTTGACGTGGATCGAGGAAATCTTGGCCGTTGCGCCGTGCCGTTCGAAGATCGCCGCGATCCGGTCGGCCGCGGCATGGCCCAGTGGAGGGACGTCCTCGCTGAAGTCGATGGCCAGATCGGTGGTCCGGAAGGGCTGGTCGGCGGCGATGGCGCTACCGGGCACGGACGACAGGACATCGGCCGCGATGGCGTCGAGCCGCCGGCGGTCGGCTGCGCGGTCTTCAGGCGCGCGGCAATAGACGCGCTTCATGTGCCGCGCGGCATCGTCGTAGTGGAACCACAGGGCGCCGTTCTCGCCGACCACCCCGTCCACCGGCCATTGCCGGGCGATCAGGTCGCACCAGCCAGCTGGCCGGCCGGTGACGGGCACCACGATCAGCCCCGCATCGTGCAGGCTCTCGAGGGCAGTGTAGGCGACCGCCGGCAGGCGGCCATCGTCGGTCAGCGTGTCGTCGATATCCGTGAGGACGGCGCGCAGGGATCTGGCCGCGTCCCGGCCGAAGGCAGAAAGAGTCAGCATGCGGTGCTCATAGCACAGGATGATTGCCGCGCCAGCCGAGGCTGCGCGACGGCGGACGGCAGGCAGGCGTCCCCGTCAGTTCCCCTGCAGTGCCCTGGTCTTGGAAAATCTCGATGTGCCTTCCATCGTAGGACTATGCCGGAACGACCTCACGGCCGACCAGGTGCACCTGCGTGCCCGCCCCGACCTGCAGGATTGGATGGCGCGGACCGCTGCCTGCCAGCAAGCTCCCGACGGCCAGATCTGGACGCAGATGGACGAAATCTTTCGCCTGTGACCGCGCGACCGAGGCAACACGGGCGTCAGCCTGGGGAGAGCAGGCCCAGCAGACTGACGATGGCGATGACTACGGTGCCGATGATCAGTTCGGCGACGGTGCCGTCCCGCAGAGCGTGGGCGCCGGTGGGGCCGGTCGGAATCCGGGGCATGAAAATGTAGCGGTTAACCAGCGCCAGGATGCACATGCTGCCGACCAGGGCGACCTTGATTAGCAGCAGCACCTGATAGGAGGAGCCGAAGCTCAGCGGCGTGTCGCGCAACACCAGCCAGGTATTGGAGAGGCCGCTGGCCAGCGCCAGCGCGACCGCGAAATGGCCAAGTCCGGAGAAGCGGCGCAGGGCGCTGTCGGCGTCGGCGGCATAACGCGGATCGGTGATCTGGCGCAGCACCAGCACCAGCGACAGCAGCGAGCCGAACCAGAAGCCTGAGGAGAGGAGGTGGACCACCTGGCTCGCTTCGCTCACCGCCCCGAGGGGACCGGTTTCGGCCACCGCGTGTCCGACGAAGGCCAGGGCGCCAAGGGCCAGCAGTGCCGCAACCGCCAGCACAGCGCCGCGGCGCGGTCCGAACAGATGTGCGGCGAGAACGCAGGCAGCGCCCAGCAGCAGATTGGCGATCCACGCCTTGCCGAAGCTGGTGGCGGTCAGCACCAGCCACAGCGTTGGGGGATTGATGGTGTCCGACCAGCCGTCGCCCATGCTGCCGGCCTCGAAGGCGAGCCAGGCGATGGCGCTGAGCAGCAGCAGCCAGGCGTTGAAGACGGCAATCCGCCTGGACAGCGACAGCAGGCTGTTGCTCAGCGCTGCCGACGCGATCCAGGTTTCAAAGACCGCCGTCCCAAAGAGCTGGATGGCTGCCGAATAGTGGAGAAAGCGTGCGATCGAGAGCGCAATCTCCATCACTCAGTCCTTATTGCGCGACCTTGAACTTATAGGTTCCGGTCATCTTATGCCCATCGGCAGAGACTGCCGTCCAGTCTACTGTATAGTCTCCCACCGGCAATGTCGCGGTCAGCGGCGCCAGCAGCGTCTTGTCGTCCTTGGGATCAAGGGCCAGGGGGCCGAGTGCCACCTCGTTGCCGCTGGCATCGCTCAGCTTGAGCTTGCTGAAAGCGAGATTAAGCGATTCCGAAAACACCAGCCGCAGTTCGGTGAGAGGCTGAGGGGTCGGTTGAGGGGTGGTCGCGTCCACCGCCGCCGGCACCTCGGAGAGGAGCTTGGCATGGGCGAAGGCCGGGCCTGCTGCCAACGCCAGTGCGCCGGTCGCAACGAGGAGGAAGGCGGTCCGGAAGAGTCTAATGCGCATGATGGTCTCTCCTGATGGCTCTCAGTGGCCCGAGGCGTTGGGATTGGGAGGAGCGTCGAATACCTCGGGGTTCGGATCGCCCTCGACGATCAGGTAGCCGGCCAGGCCGCGCTCGGCGCGCGACAAAGCGTGGTCGACCAGCACGTAGCGGCCGGGCACTTCGAGCTTGAACTCGACGATGTTGGCCGAGCCGGGCGGCACCGAGATGCTCTGCACGTTCTCGATCGGCGGGCTGGTGACCGAGCCGAGCTGATAGGCCTTGTCGAAGATCTCGCCGATGACGTGGAACGACGAGGTGAAGTTCGGGCCGCCGACGCCGAAGAAGATGCGGACGGTCTCGCCGACCTTGGCCTTGAGTGGATAGTGGTCGGTGAGGGCGCCGACATGGCCGTTGAAGACGAAATATTCCGGCGTCTCGTTGAGCAGCTTGTCGTAGCTCGCGGTCAGCAGGCCGGGCGTGCCGAGGGCCTCCTCGGTGTAGATCTCGCCCTGCATGACGTAGAACTCGTGGTCGACCGGCGGCAGGCCGCCCTCAGGCTCGACCAGGATCAGGCCGTACATGCCGCTCGAGATGTGCATGGCGACCGGCGTCACGGCGCAGTGATAAACGTAGAGGCCGGGGTTGAGCGCCTTGAAGGTGAACTGGTGTTCTTCGCCTGGATTGGCTGAAGTCGCTCCAGCGCCGCCGCCCGGACCATTGACGGCGTGGAAGTCGACGTTGTGCATCATCACGCTGTCTTCGTTGTTCTTGAGATGCACTTCGACGGTGTCGCCGACGCGGACACGCACGAACGGACCGGGGACGCGACCGTTGAAGGTCCAGAACTGGTAAGTAGTGTGTTCGTCGAGACGAGCTTCGACCTCCACCGTCTCGAGCTGCACCACCACCTTCTGCGGCGTGGTGCGGGTGATCGGCGGCGGGATGTCGGTCGGATCGTGGGCGATATCGGCAACGCCGTTGCGGACGTTGATCGCGTACAGCCGGTCGCCCAGCGAGGTCGCGGTCATGCTGTGGGCCGCAGGCATGACGTGGCCGCCTGCCATCGCCATCTGGTCCTCGGCGATGGCGGCCGCGGGGGCGGCGAGGGCGCCGATGGTCAGGCCGGCCGACCCGACGAGCAGGTCGCGGCGCGACAGGCCGTGGGCCTCGTGATCCGGCTTCGTGGGGCTCTTGCTATCGGTCATTTGATCCCTGTTCCTTTGCTGCGGGATGACGATGGAAGGCAGTCGTTAGATGTGTCCGGCCGCACCATGTTCCCGGCCGGGACGCCGAAGCGCCCCGACCGGCCGGTCCCGAACCTCCTCCGGACGTCTGATGGCCAGCGAGCTGGCCGGGCTCGGGACGGAAGGCGGGGACCCTTACTTCTCAAGTTCCTCGAAAATCTCGTGCAGCCGATCCTGCGCCTTCTTGGGATATTTGGCGGCCTTGACTGCATCGAGGTTGCTCAGGTCGTCACCCACGACGATCACCGCGACCATGCCGAGGCCGAAATGCGGGTCACAGCGGACGACGTAGACGCCGGGCACCGTGAAGGTCTCGGTGAGCGGCTGGCTCAGTTGGCCCTTGAAGGGAGTGGCGCCGGCCGGGATCACATCAGCGACGGCATCGACGTCGTGGCCCTTGTCCACCGGCTGGAAGGTCACCGTGTCGCCGACCGCGATCTTCACCAGATCGGGCTGGAACACCATGGCGCCCTTGTCCCCCTTGTTGAGCATGTTGACGTCGACATTGGCGGCAAATGCCGGCACTGTGCCGAGCAACAATGCGGCAACGAGTGCGATACCAAAGGTTTTCATTTTATTTCTCCTATGAGACGTTCCGGGTCACCGAAGTGACGATGTGGGGAATAGAGCCTCGGTCGGGTCGCCACTTTGCTCTGGAACAAACAACGGGTTATTTCACTGCATGGCTCCCATGAGCGCCATGCAAATCCTGTGCTGCAGCCGGATCGGCTGCTAAACGGCGCATAAAAAGGCGAGACGATCCAATCGTGACGGCACCCGACCGTAGTATCCTCAAATCCCTGCCGATGTTCGCACAAATGCGCGACTCCGAGATAGACGAGATCACCGAACGTGCGACAAGCCGCCGCTATGGCCCGGGCAGCGTGGTGTTCGGCCAGGGCGACGCCGCGGACCGCTTCTTCGTGCTGGTGCACGGCCGGTTGCGCGTCACGCAGGTGACGCCGCAGGGCGAGCAGATCGTGGTTCGCATGATCAATCCTGGCGACCTGTTCGGGATGGCCAGGGCCCTCCGCCGCACGACCTATCCGGGCACCTCGACGGCGGTGGTCGAGAGCGTCGCGCTGAGCTGGCCGATGACAGACTGGGACGCGATGGTGGCGCACCACCCCTCGTTCGCGGCAAGCACCATCCAGACCATCGGCGACCGGCTGCAGGACGCGCATTCGCGTATCCGCGAGATGTCGACCGAAGTGGTCGAGCGCCGCGTCGGCCACATGGTGCTGCGCCTCGTGCAGCAATCGGGCAAGCGCGAGCCGGAGGGTATCCGTATCGACTTTCCGATCTCCAAACAGGATCTGGCGGAGATGACGGGCACGACGCTGCATACGGTGTCGCGCATCCTGACGGCGTGGGAAGAGGCCGGCCTCGTCGACAGCGGGCGACAGAAGCTGCTGGTCAAGGACCCGCACCGTCTGCTGCTGATTGCCGACGGGGTCGAGCCGGGCCTACTGGGCTAGCCTCGTCCGTGGCAATGGCCGTCGCCACCGCGCGGCGCAGTTCGCCCGGGTCGTGGCGGTGCTCACGGGCGGCGTCGGCCAGGCGATTGAAGCTCGCGACCGGGCAGCCGACGCAGTGAAAGCCGCGGTCGACGAAAACGCGCACGGTGCCGGGCCAGCGCGACATGATCTCGTACAGCGACAGGCGCTCCAGCTCGGGCTCGGGCATCGTGATCTCCCAAAACGCCGTATGTGCGGCTGCTAAAGGCGGCGCGTCCTTGCGCTGGCGCAAAGACGCTGCGGCATCGGCGCGGCAAGGGTCGCGTGCCATGACCAAGACCCTGTCCACCTCTCGGCCCGCCACTGCCCGCAAGCCCGTACCGCGCGGCATTGCGCGATCGGGTCCAGCCATCCTCTCTTACGGCTTCCGGCCGTTCTTCCTCTTCGCCGGCATCGTTGCAGTACTCGACATGGTGCTGTGGATCGGGGCGCTGTCGGGCTGGTGGGAAGTGGGCGGACCTGAGGGTCCCATCGCCTGGCACGGACATGAGATGCTGTTCGGCTATGCCACGGCAGCGCTCGGCGGCTTCGTGCTGACGGCGGTGCCGAACTGGACGGGGCGGCTGCCGGTGTCCGGGCCACCGCTGCTCGGACTGATTGGGCTATGGGCCGCGGGCCGCATCCTGCTGATGCTGCCGGTTACGGCGGGCAGCCCGGTGAGCGCCGTGGTCGATTGCCTCTATCTGCCGGCGCTGGCATTTGTCGTGACCCGCGAGGTGGTGGTCGGCCGCAACTGGCCGAATGTCCGAGTGGCCTTCGGGCTCTCCGCGCTGGCGCTGCTCAACATCGCGTTCCACATGGCAAGCTTTGCCGGCTGGGACGAGACACCCGTGCTAAGAGGCGCCGTGGCGCTGTTCATCGCGCTCGTCTGCCAGGTCGGTGGCCGGATCATCCCGAGCTTCACACGCAACTATCTCGCTCGGCGTGGCGCAGAACGGCTGCCACGGCCGCTCGGCCGGATCGATCATGCAGCCCTGGCGGCGGCGACGCTGGCCGGCGTCGCCTGGACAATCCTGCCGGAAGGTTGGCCGACGGCGCTGCTCTGCATTGGCGCGGCCATTGTCAACGCAGCGCGCCTCGCCGGATGGCGTGGACAGCAGACCTGGCGCGAGCCACTGCTGCTGGTGCTGCACGTCGCCTACGCATTCATCCCATTGGGGTTCGTCTGCGTCGCGGCCGCAGCCATCGAGCTGGTGTCGCCGGCGTCGGCGTTGCACGTGCTGACGGTGGGGGTAATCGGGTTGACCACGCTTGCGGTGATGACGCGCGCAAGCCGGGGGCATACAGGCCGCCCGCTGATCGCGTCGTGGATCACGACGACAGCCTATGGCTGCCTCGCTGTCGTGGCGCTGCTGCGGCCCTTGGCCGAGATGCTGCCCGACGCCTACCATCCGATCCTCGCCGCCAGCGCAATTGGATGGATCGTGGCCTTCTCGCTGTTCGTCGGCGAGCATGCCCCGATGCTTATCCGCCCGTCGCGGGGCCGCTGACATCTCCCGGCCTCAGGCGTCGGAGGCCGGAAACGACACGGTCACGGCGAAGCCCTTGCCGCGGTCGGAACGGATTTCGGCGTGACCGCCGCAGAGGGCAGCGATCTCGCGCACAATGGCAAGGCCAAGTCCCTCGCCCGGCTTGTCGCCATGCTGACGAGAAAAACGCTGACCGAGTTGCGCCACCTTGTCGGCAGGCACGCCGGCGCCGGTATCGGCCACCGACAGCATCACCGTTTCGGCGGTGCTGGTGACGGCAACTGTCGCCTCCGCACCGCGACCGGCGTAGGCGATGGCATTGGCGACGAGATTGCCGATGAGTTCGCCCATGAGCATGGCATCGGCGCGGACCATTGCGTGTTCCACCCCGTCATAGCCAAGGTCGATGCCGGCGGAATTGGCCTCAGGCACACGGTCGGCCGCCACGTTGCGGGCGATCTCGGCCAAATCGATCAGCTCGAGGCGAGGGCGGTCGGACGCCGCTTCGTCGATCCGGGCCAGCAGCAGCAATTGCGCCAGCACGCGCTCGGCGTGCTCGACGGCCGCGTCGGCCTGGGCGATGGCCGCATCACGCTCGACGGCGCTGCCGGCGCGGCCGGCGAGCGCCAGTTGCGTGCGCATGATGGCCATTGGGGTGCGCAATTGGTGGCTGGCGTTGCCGGCGAAATGCTGCAGCGCGCCAATGGCGGATTCGAGCCGTGTCATGAAGGAATTGATGGTGTCGACGAGGCCTTCGACCTCGCGCGGTACCGCTTGCGAGATGGGGCTCAGATCGCTGGGGCTGCGCTCGGCAATGGCTTCGCGCAGGCGATAGAGCGGGCGCAGGGACAGGCCGACGGCAAGCCAGACGACCACCGCGGCAGCGGCGATCAGGATGCCGAGCCGGATCGCCGCCTGCAGCAGCAGCGAACGTGCGAGCAGGGTGCGGGCAATCATGGTTTCGGCCACGGTGACGGTGAACGGGATGGCGCTGACGCCGGAGGAAGCGGCGCGCTGAAGTGAGCCAACCCGGATCGGCTCGCCGTGGAAGGTGCTGTCGTCATAAACGATGTCAGAACCCGCGCCGGGCACCGCTGGAAGGGCATTATAGCCGGTGACGAAGCCATTTGGGCCATCGACGCGGTAGAAGACCCGGTCCTGTGCCGACGACGTCAGCATCTCGAGCGCCACGTAGGGCACGTCGACCTCGAGCCCGCCATCTTCGGCCACGATGACGCGTTCGGCGATGGCGAGAATCGAGCCGGCGAGCACGCGGTCCGAGACCTGCGTCGCGGTCTGCTGCGCTTCGCGCCAGCTATCGGCAATGGCGGCCGCGGCGATGGCGGCGAGTGCCAGCAGCAGCCCGGCGAGCAGCCGCTGGCGGAGCGAATAGCCAGCCTTCACGGCGCGGCCCGATCGAGATAGTAGCCGAGGCCGCGCGCCGTGCGCACCGTGAGATCGTAGGGTGCCAGGCGCTTGCGCAGGCGCGACACGTATTGCTCGACGGCATTGGCGCTGAGGTCGTCGTCGAAATCGGCGAGGGAATCGATGATCGCCTGCTTCGCGACGACTTTGCCGGCACGCATCAGCAGCGTTTCGAGCAGTTTCAGCTCGCGCGCCGGCACCTCGAGCGTGGTGCCGCCTGCAGTCACGGTACGCGTGACGGTATCGAGGCTGATTGCTCCGAACGAGATCTGGGCCGTATGAAGTCCGGCACGGCGGCGGAGCAGCACGCGGACGCGCGCTTCTAGCTCGGGAACGTCGAACGGCTTGCTCATGTAGTCGTCGGCGCCGAGGTCGAGGCCGCGGACGCGTTGGTCCATGGCGCCGCGAGCTGTGAGCACCAGCACGGACGACGTACTGCGCCGGCGTCGCAGGGCACGCAGCACGTCCAGGCCGTCCATTTCCGGCAGATTGAGGTCGAGGATGACAAGATCGAAATCGGTGTTGCTGGTCGCGGCGTCGGCGGAGACGCCGTCGTGGACGACGTCGACGGCATAGCCGGCCGTCCGCAGCACCGCCGAGAGGCCGTCCGCGAGCGTCTTGTTGTCCTCGGCAACCAGTATGCGCATCGGCCCCTCTCTTCCAATGCTAGTCGCAGGGGTTGTCGGCGCGCAAGGCAGACGTCATGCTGGGTGGATGTTTGCCCGTCTCGCGCTCCTTGCCGCGCTGGTCGCAACGCCGGCAATGGCGCAGCCCACGCTGTTTCCGGCGCCCGACGGCAATCCCAAGCCGCGGACGGTCACGGTCTATTCCTCGCTGGACGAGCCGCTGGCGCGGCCGATGATCGAGGCCTTCCAGGCGAAGTATCCGGCCATCGCGGTGTCCTACCAGGACCTGCAGACCGCCGACATCTACGACCGCATCGTCAAGGAGACCGATGCCGGCGGGGTCACCGCCGATTTTGCTTTCTCGTCGTCGATGGATCTGCAGATGAAGCTCGCCAATGATGGCTATGCGCAGCCGGCGCATGTCGCGCTGGCGGCAAGCTGGCCGCGCTGGGCCAACTGGCGCGACACCGCGTATGCGCTCACCTATGAGCCTGCGGTGTTCATCTACAACAAGCCGGCGTTTGCCGGCCGTACGCCGCCAGCGACGCGGAGCGAGCTGCTCGACTACCTGGAGGCCAACGCCGACGCCGTCTTTGGCAAGATCGGGACTTACGATATCGAGCGATCCGGAGTGGGCTTCCTGTTCTTTTCGCGCGACCAGGAGCAATACGCCGACCTCTGGCGGCTGGTCGGCGCGATGGGGGCGGCAGGCGTCAAGCTGTATTCGACCACCTCGGCCATCGTCGAGCGCGTCGCCAGCGGGCAATTCGTGTTCGGCTACAACATCCTGGGCTCGTACGCGGCGGAGGCGGCGTCGCGCAATCCCGACCTCGGCATCGTACTGCCGCGCGATTTCACCATTGTCACCTCGCGTATCGGGCTGGTGCCGAGCGCGGCGGCCAATGCCGACCTTGGGCGCGCCATGCTCGAATTCTTCATGTCCGCGGAGGGGCAGACGATCATGGCGCAGAAGCTGCAGATCGCCGCGCTCAACCCGGCGGTGGCGGGCGACAATACCGCCAACGCCATGCAGGCGGCGCTCGGCAAGCAGCTCCGGCCGGTGCCGGTGAGCCCCGGCCTGATGGTGTACCTCGACCAGGTCAAGAGCGCGCGGCTGATCAAGCGCTGGAACGATGCGCTGCGCCGGCAGTAGCGGCGACAGGTTGGCGACAGCTTGTTGTGCTCGGATGGCCGCAGGGACGGGTCCGCGAAGCGGAACGGCCTGAGGAGTCTGGGAGGACTCGGACAACACTGACTGCCCATTGTGGGCGCCCGGGGTCTCCCCCATGGCGCGGCTGCCGTTCGGCATGCCCGAGGAGGAAAACATGAAACACACCATCGCTGCGTCCATGCTGGCCGCTGCTCTCGCATTGCCCTTTGCCGCGCAGGCGGCGGACTATGCCGTCATGGCCCCGGCGGCCCCGGGCGGCGGCTGGGACCAGACGGCGCGGGCCATCCAGGACGCGCTGACCGGCGCCGGCATTGCCGGCAATGTGCAGGTCACCAATGTGCCAGGCGCCGGCGGCACCATTGGCCTCGCGCAGTTCGTGCAGGAGGCCAAGGGCGATCCGAGCAAGCTGATCGTTTCGGGCTATGTGATGGTCGGCGCCATCCTCACCAACAAGTCGCCTGTGGGGCTCGACGCGGTCACCCCGATCGCCCGGCTGACCGGCGAATACGAGGTGATCGTGGTGCCGGCGGCGTCGGACCTGAAGACGCTCGACGACCTGACCAAGAAGCTCAAGGCCGACCCCGGCTCGGTGTCCTGGGCCGGAGGCTCGGCCGGCGGCGTCGACCACATCACCGCCGGGCTCTACGCCAAGACGGTGGGTGCCGATCCGAAGTCGGTCAACTATGTCGCCTTCTCGGGCGGCGGCGAGGCGCTGGCTGCGGTGCTGGGCAACCAGACCACGGTGGGCATTTCGGGATATGGCGAGTTCCAGTCGCAGGTCGAGGCGGGCGCGCTGAGGGTGCTAGGCGTGTCCGCGCCGGAGCGCATCTCCATCGTCGATGCGCCGACCTTCAAGGAAGGTGGCGTCGACCTCGTGGTGCAGAACTGGCGCATGCTGGCGGCCGGGCCGGGCCTCAGCCCGGAGCAGATTGCCGCTATCACCGCCGATGTCGACAAGATGGTGCAGTCCGAGCAGTGGAAGAAGACGCTCGAGACCAAGGGCTGGATCAACACCTATCTCGCCGGTGACGAGTTCAAGGCCCAGCTCGCCAGGGAAATCGAGAGCACCACGGCGATCCTCAAGGAAATCGGGCTCGTTTCGTGAGCACCGACGCCTCGAGCGCAAACAGCAGGCGCCGCCCCGACCGGGCGGCGCTTGTCGTGGCGGCGGTACTGATCGGGCTTGCCGGCCTCATCGCCTGGGATGCAAGCCATCTCAACGCCGCCGTCCGCTATGCCCGCATCGGTCCACAGACGGTGCCCTATGTGGTGGCGCTGGGGCTGGCGGGTCTGGGCCTATGGACCGTGATCGAGGCGCTGCGCGGCGATTTTCCCGAGCGCGAGCCGCAGGAGGCGCGGCCGGTGCTGTGGATCGTCGGTGGGCTGCTGCTGCAATTGCTGGCCATCCGTACCATCGGCTTTTCGATTGCCACCGGGCTGCTGTTCGCGCTGGTAGCGCGCGGTTTCGGCGAGCGGCGCTGGTGGATCAGCGTTCCAGCGGGGGTGGTGATCTCGATGCTGATGTGGCTGCTGTTCGCGCGCGGCCTGGCGCTGACGCTGCCGGCCGGCCCGCCCGAGCATGCCGTCGCTGCCGCCCTGTCGGCGCTGCTGGCGCTGGGCGCTCGGGGAGCCGCCGCATGAACACGCTCGACCTTCTCGTCCAGGGGCTGGGCGTTGCCATCCAGCCGATCAATCTGCTCTACGCGCTGGTGGGCGTGACGCTGGGCACGCTCGTTGGCGTGCTGCCGGGCATCGGGCCCGCCACCACCGTGGCGCTGCTGCTGCCGGTGACGTATCGGCTCGATCCGGGCGGTTCGCTGATCATGTTCGCAGGTATCTACTACGGCGGCATGTATGGCGGCTCGACCACGTCGATCCTGCTCAATACTCCCGGTGAAAGCGCCTCGATCGTCACCGCGCTCGAGGGCAACAAAATGGCCAAGAACGGGCGCGGCGGCGCCGCGCTGTCGACTGCCGCCATCGGCTCGTTCGTCGCCGGGCTGATCGCGACCATCGCGCTGGCGTTCCTTGCGCCGTGGATCGTCAAGTTCGCGCTGGCGTTCGGGCCGCGCGAATATTTCGCCCTCATGGTACTGGCCTTCGTCACGGTGTCGGCGGCGTTCGGCGAGTCGACGCTGCGCGGGCTGACGTCGCTGTTCGTGGGACTGGCGCTCGGGCTCATCGGCATCGACCAGCAGACGGGTCAGGCGCGGTTGAGCTTCGGCGTGCCCGATCTGCTCGACGGCGTCGAGGTGACGACGATGGCGGTGGCCATGTTTGCCATCGGCGAGACGCTGTTCGTTGCCGCACAGGGGCGGCGCGCGCCCGACCGGGTCGAGCCGGTGCGCGGCTCGCTGTGGATGAATGCAGCCGACTGGGCGCGATCGTGGAAGCCATGGCTGCGCGGCACGGTGATCGGTTTTCCGATCGGCGCGATGCCGGCGGGCGGGGCGGAGATCGGCACGTTCTTTTCTTACGCAATCGAAAAGCGGCTCTCCAAACACAAGGAGGAGTTCGGCAATGGCGCGATCGAGGGTGTCGCCGGGCCGGAGGCGGCCAACAACGCTTCGGCCGCCGGCACGCTGGTGCCGCTGCTGACGCTCGGCCTGCCGACGTCGGCGACGGCAGCGATCATGCTGGCGGGCTTCCAGCAATACGGGCTGCAGCCGGGGCCGCTGCTGTTTGCCACGAACCCGCAACTGGTGTGGGGACTGATCGCTTCGCTGCTCATCGCCAATTTCATGCTGGTGGTGCTCAACCTGCCCATGGTCGGCATCTGGGTTCGGCTGCTGGCGGTGCCCAAACCGTGGCTCTATGCCGGCATCCTGCTGTTTGCGACGCTGGGGACGATCGGCGCCAATCCGTCGGTGGCCGAACTGGTGATGCTGCTGGTGTTCGGGCTCATGGGCTATGGCCTGCGCGTCTTCGGCTTTCCCATTGCGCCGGTGGTGGTCGGTCTGATCCTCGGGCCGATGGCGGAGCAGCAATTGCGCCGGGCACTAGCCATCAGCCAGGGCGATGTCGGCGTCCTCGTCACCTCGCCGATTGCCGCGGTGCTGCTCGGCCTGGCGCTGATTGCGCTGGTGCTGCCGCTGATCCTCAGGGCGCGGGGCCGCGGGCAGATCCTGGCGGCGGTCGGTGCCGATGATGAC
>JAEWCE010000031.1 GCA_023390785.1 Pseudomonadota bacterium | reverse complement strand
GCCATCGACGGCGCGTCGCCGGTGCAGTCGTGGTGGCACGTCACGCTGCCGAGCCTCAGGCCCACCTTCATCTTCCTCATCATCACCGGCAGTATCGATCAGCTCGCACGCTTTTCCGATTTGTGGACATTGGGCGGACCCGGAGGATCGCCCGCGCGCTCGCTGCAATCGATCGTCATGTATATCTTCCAGCAGGGTTTCGTCGGCAGCGACTTCTCGCTGTCGGCCGCAGCGGCAGTGGTGTTTTTCATCATCGTGCTCATCGTCACGACAATCGCGTTCTGGGGCTTCCTGCGGCGCGAATTCACGGCGGTGCGATGATGGACCAGCGTCTCGACACAAAGATGGACGCTCCGGCCACGAGCCAAAGCCATCTGCGCCTGCTGCCGCACGACTGGCGTGGACAGACCGCCATGAGCATTGTGCTGTGGATAGGCGCCTTCTTCATGGTGGTGCCCTTCGTGTGGATGCTCACCACCTCGCTCAGCCGCAAGGCCGACGTGTCGATGCCGCGCACGCCCAGCCTGTGGCCGCCCGACCCGAGCCTGTTCAACTACATGATCGCAACCGACAAATTGCCGATCATCCGGCTCTATCTCAACAGCCTGATTGTGGTCGGGGCGACGACGGCTGGATACCTCTTCTTCTGCTCGCTGGCCGGTTATGCCTTCGCCAAGGGGAGATTCCCGTTCAAGTCGGCGCTGTTCATCCTGTTCCTTGCGACGCTGTTCATCCCATTCGAGACGCGGATGATCCCGCTCTACCTGTTCATGACGCAGGTGCACCTGACCAACACCTATTTCGCGCTCATCCTGCCGTTTCTCGCCGGCGGGTTCGGTACGTTCCTGATGCGGCAGACGATCTCCAATATTCCCGACGAGCTGGTGGATGCCGCGCGCGTCGACGGCGCGTCGGAGTTCCGCATCTTCTGGACGATCATCCTGCCGCTCTGCCGGCCGACGCTCGCGACCCTCGCCATCCTCAACATCATCTGGCGCTGGAACGACGTCCTCTGGCCGCTGCTCGTCACCTCCGATACCAGCATGTACACGGTGACGCAGGGCCTGGCTCTCGAGGGGCATTCGCAAGGAACCTACACCGGGGTAGCGCTGGCGACGGCGGTGCTCGCCATCGGCCCGGTGGTCGTCGCCTACCTGTTCCTGCAGCGCTATGTGATCCGCAGCGTCGTTTCGAGCGGCGTCAAGGGCTAGAGGCCCGGTTATATGCCGGTGGATAGCCCGGCGGGCGCATGCCTGCGGCATGGACAGGGCACCGCCGATGTCTATTTTCGGGCATATTGCCCAATACGAGAACCACAATGGCCCTGGCCCGGACCCGCCCGCTGCTCCCCGATGTCGTCCGTTCGGAGCTCCGGCGCGCCATCATTGAGGGCGAATTTCCGCCGCGCTCGAAACTGCCCAATGAGGAGGCGCTGTGCGAGCGCTTCTCGGTGAGCCGCATCACACTGCGGGAGGCAGTGCGCGGGCTGATCGAGGACGGCTATGTCATCCGGCGACAGGGCGCGGGCACCTTCGTCACCGCCGGTCCGGCGCTGCGCAATTCGCTGGATACCAATTTCAGCTACACCGAATATCTCGAATCGAGCGGCATCAAGGTCAGCAAGAAGGTGCTCGATGCCGCGCGCGTCCAAGCCGATGCCGAGGTTGTGTCGGAACTCGACCTGCCGCCGCATGCCGATGTGGTGGCGATCCGCCGCGTGCGGATTGCCGGCAAGAAGCCCGCCATCTTTTCGATCGACAGCCTGCCGGCCGATATCGTCGACGCCAAGACGGACCTCAGGGCCTTCAGTGGTTCGCTGTACAAGCTGCTGTCGTCGCGCGGCCATGATATCGACCACGCCCGTGCGGTGGTGACGCCGACACTGGCGACCGCCGAACAGGCGAGCATTCTCGATGTGCCCAAGGGTACGCCGCTGCAGCATCTCAAGCAGATCGACTACAGCACGGCCGGCCGCCCGGTGATGCGCTCGCTCGAATGGCACGTGCCGTCGGTAATCGAGTTGCGGGTCTATCGTCGCGGCCCGGGCCCGATGCCGCAATAGCGCCGGCAGGCGATGGACAGCACGGCACGCGGGCGCTATCCGTAAGTCATCATATGACTCTGGAACATAGTCATGCCCCAGCTCGCCTCGCCGCATCGGCTGCTCGACAATCTGGCCTGGTGCTGGTGGACCCGGCCCCGGGCCACCCGCATCGATGATGCGGTGTTCGTCGGCGGCATCGAATCGGGCGGCGGCATCGTCGCCGCACGGCTCGATCTCGCAACCGGCGCGGTCGAGCGAGCGCGGCTGGCGCAGTTCGAGGACGACGACCACAACAATCCAGCGCTGGTTGCCGTTGCCGGCAAGCCGCTGCTCTGTTTTTACTCGCGGCACGATGCCGAGGAGGGGCTGCGCTACCGGCGTTCGACCGCAGCGCTGTCGGTGGCCGACTGGGAGCCCGAACGCATTCTCACCTTTGGCGGTTCGACCACCTATGCCGAGGTGCATGTGGTGGGGACCGACCTGCATCTGTTCACGCGGGTCGACGAGGTCCGCTGGGGCTGGCGTCTGTCGCGCGATTGGGGTGAGAGCTGGAGCGCGCCGCGCGACCTGTTGGCGTTCGACACCGACCAGCAGGTTTACATGGGCAGCGCCTTGCTCGGCGACGGCCACACCCTGCGCATCGGCGTGTCGGGCCACCCCAAGGAGTACGAGGCGAAGCCACTGCACGACGTCTGGGCCTGCCTCGTCGACCTGGCGAGCGGTGAGGTGCGAACGCCGAGCGGCCGGGCGCTGGGCAATCTGCGCGCGGGGAACGGATTGCCGCTCGACCACACGGCGCTGGATCTGGTGCAGAAGACGCCGGTCGATCGTACCGTCAACCTGCTGGACGTGAGCTCGGGGCCGGTGTTCGAGATTGCCTTCGTGTCCAAGGTCAAGGACGACAACTCCACCCGGGACGCGCAATACCATGTGGCATCGCTGCGAGACGGTGCCTGGTGTGTGGAGACGGTGGCGCCCGCGGGCCGCAAGTTCGGCTACATCGATGCGGGGCTCTATGTCGGCGGCATGGCGTTTCCCGAGCGGGCTGGTGATGGGCGCGTCTATCTCACGCGCGAGCAAGACGGGCTGTGGCACCTCGAGGAGTGGCAGCGCGGCGCCGGCGGGCGATGGGCGGGGCGCGACCTCGTGCAACCAGGCCCG
>JAEWCE010000251.1 GCA_023390785.1 Pseudomonadota bacterium | reverse complement strand
CCCTCCGACGGCTTCGCCACCACCTCCCCCATGCTACGCACGGGGGAGGACCCGACTGCAAGCATCATGCGATCACACCGGCCGCTTCAGCCGCGCCCGTTCGCGCTCGCATTCGCCGCGCGCGAAGCAGTGGCTGTAGTGGTCGTTGACCAGGCCCATGGCCTGCATGAAGGCGTAGCAGGTGGTGGGGCCGACGAAGGTGAAACCGCGCTTGCGCAAATCCTTGCTCAGCGCCCGCGATGCCTCGGTCTCCGACTCCAGCGTGCCGGCCAGCTCCGGCGCTGCCTTCTCGTCCGGCTCGAAGCGCCAGATATAGGCGGCCAGGCTGCCGAACTCGCGCTGGATCTCGAGCGTGCGCTTGGCATTGTTGATGGTCGAGGCGATCTTGCCACGATGCCGGATGATGCCGACATCCTGCAGCAGCCGTTCTATGTCGGCGTCGCCCATGCGGGCGACCTTGGCCACCTCGAAATTGCGGAACTGCTTTCTGAACTGCGGGCGCTTCTTGAGGATGGTCAGCCAGCTCAGCCCGGCCTGGAAGCCTTCGAGGCACAGCTTTTCGAACAGCCGGTTGTCGTCGGTGACCGGACGCCCCCACTCCTCGTCGTGATAGCGGACGTTCTCGGCGTCATGGCCGGCCCAGGCGCAGCGCTCCATCGTTAACTCCCCCGAAACCATGCTCTTTCACTGCACCTTTGCTGTTTTTCGCGACACTTGGGTAACCCTCAACCGGAACATTTGCCATGCCGCGTTCCCTCTCGGCCGTCGCGCTCGGCCTCGTCCTCGCTTTCGCTTTCGTCGCTCCCGGCTTCGCCGCGCCGTCGCTGTTCGGCCCGCCGCCCGGCATGAGCCTCACCTCCGGCACGCCGACCAACCGGCTGATGCTGCGCGCGCCGCGCAAGGTGCATCTCGATCCCAAATTCATGCGCCAGGTGGTGCCCTACGCCAGCACCGAGGCGGCCGGCACGCTGGTCGTCGATACCGGCGACCACTTCCTCTACCTCGTGCTCGGCGGCGGCAAGGCCCTGCGCTACGGCATCGGCACGGCCAAGACCGGTTTCGAGTGGAGCGGCTCGCACAAGATCACCAACAAGCGCGAGTGGCCGGACTGGACACCGCCCGCCGAAATGCTGGCCCGGCGGCCCGACATTCCGCGCCACATGGAGGGCGGCATCAACAATCCGCTCGGCGCCCGGGCGCTCTATATCGGCTCGACCCTCTACCGCATCCACGGCACCAACGAGCCCTGGACCATCGGCGGCGACGTCAGCTCCGGCTGCATCCGGATGATCAACGACGACGTCATCGACCTTTACGGCCGCGTGAAAATTGGCGCCAAGGTCATTGTTCTTTAGTTAGGAATTTCCGGCAGACTGGAGGCTCCCAAACCTCCGGACTGCCGGGCCATGCGTCGCTTCACCGACCTTCTCAAGCGCTTCCGCCGCGACGAAAGCGGTGCCTTCCTGGTGCTGTTCGCCGTGATCGCGCTGGTGCTGATCGCCACTTCCGGCGCCGTGGTCGATTTCACCTACCTGCAGACGGCGCGCAGCCGCGCCCAGAACGCGCTCGACGCCGCGGCACTGGCGCTGCAGAGCAAGGTGGCCGAGGTCAACGCCGGAAAGACCACCAAGGCGCTAGCCGAAGCCGACATCAAGAGCAAGGCCGACCAGATCGTGCGCGAGCGGCTGGCCGACACCACCATCACCTCGAGCGTCACCAGCGCCACGATCAACACATCGCTCGACCGGCTCGATCTCAGCGCCACCATCACGGTGCCGACCGCCTTCGTGCAATTGGTGGGCATCCACAACATCACGGCGCAGCTCAATTCGCGCGCCATCCGCGGCTCGACCGACCTCGAAGTGTCGGCGGTGCTCGACGTCACCGGGTCGATGGCGCCATGCGACCGCTGGGGCAATTGCGACTACACCAAGATCAATGCGCTGAAGACCGCGACCACCAACCTCATCACCAATCTGGTGTCGACCACGCAGACGCCCACCTACAGCAAGATGGCCATCGTGCCGTTCTCCTACGGCGTCAATGTCGGCACCTATGCCGACAAGATCCGCGGCACGATCACGACCAAGACCGCCAACCTCACCAGTTCCGATTGGGGTGCCGCCAACGGCACGTCGATCAGCAGCATCAGCGTGGTCAACAACGGCACGATCACCATCACCTCGAGCAGCCACGGCCTCGCCACCAACGACTGGGTGTACATCACCGGCATGAGCGGGTCGGGCTGGAACAGATCGGCGGTGACCAACCTCAACGACCAGGCCTATCAGGTCACCAAGAAGGACTCGAGCAACTTCACCCTCAAATCGGTGACCGGCAGCGCCACCACGACCGGGTCCGGCGGCACCGTCTACAAGTGCAAATACGCCAATTGCGACGTGCACCTCAAAGGCACGTTCAACACCACCGACTTCAAGGCGGGGGACGGCGTGTACGTCACCGGGGTCAGCACCCTGACCAACATCAACAACACCGGATACTTCGTCACCAGCGTGACCAGCACCGACATGTACATCAAGGCGCTTGCGGCCGGCGGCCAGTACAAGAGCGGGACCGGCGGCAAGATCACCCGCGCCAATTACGGCGACGTCTATTATCATTTCAACACCGCGGCCGGCGGCGAGAACACCTTCTCGTCCTCGACCTGCGTGACCGAGCGCTCCGGCAGCGACGCCTACACGGACGCGGCGCCGCCTTCGGGCACGTTCACCGCGGCCTCCCGGAAGGCCACGGCGCTGTCGCCGATGTATCCCTCGAGCAGCTCCAACTGCGTCAGCCAGGCGATCGTGCCGCTGACCTCGGACCGAACCACGCTCAACAACGCGGTCACCAACCTCTCCGCCGCCGGCTCGACCTCAGGCCATCTCGGGCTCGCCTGGGGCTGGTACATGCTGGCGCCGAATTTCGGCTATCTGTGGCCGACCACGCCCATCGACAGCCGCCCCGCCGCCTACAAGCGCAGCAACCTCACCAAGGCGCTGATCATGATGACCGACGGCGAGTTCAACACCGATTACTACAATGGCGTGATCGCGCAGGACTCGACCTCGGATTCATCGAGCAACATGATCAACCAGAACGGCCCCAACGGCTCGTCGACCAGCCAGGCGACATCGCTGTGCACAGCGATCAAGAACGTCAACAACGGCATCCTGCTCTACACGGTGGGTTTCGAGATCGGCAGCAACAGCACCGCCGACGTCAACGCCCGCGCACTGCTCAGCGCCTGCGCCACCGACACCAGCTATTTCTACCAGGCCGACAGCGCCAGCGACCTCGACGACGCGTTCAAGCAGATTGCGCAAAAGCTGAACGCCCTGCGCATCGCGCAATAGCGAGCGGCCGCCCGCGCGCAACCGCGCGGTTCGTTCCGGCGTTGTGCGTGAAGCAGGAGGCTCATCATCGTGAGACGCGCATTGCTGTATCTGTGGCGCCACCCGCGCCGCACCGGCTTTCTGACGTTCAACGTCATCGTGCTGTTGCTGCTGCTGGGCTGGGCCGTGTTCACCAGCGACATGAGCCGACAGGGCCTGGGCGGACTCCCCAACGTGGCGCTCGGCTACACCGGCATGGCCATCGCCATCGCCGTGCTGATCGCCGGCTGGATCGCCTGGGCGTTCATGGTCTCGGCGCGGCATGCGCACCACGCGGCGGCCGAACACGGCCGCAACGGCGGCTGACCGACCCACTCAACCGGCCGTACGATTATGGCCAACGAAGCCGGGAAAAATGGTACCGCCTTCCCGGTTCGAACGGGAGACCCCTAGATCCACAATCTAGTGCTCTAACCAGCTGAGCTAAGGCGGCCCAAGGCGCGGCGGACCATATGTCGGGACGCCGCGGCTGACAAGGACGCATTTGCCCGTTCAGGCGGCACTTTGCAACCCCTTGCGCTTAACCATCCCGACGAGAAGATCGGTCGGAAAAGCCCCGAAATCTGGACCGTTTCCGAGAGGGGCTATAATTAGGACAAGATTAAGTCATGGGTGCGAACTGTGCCAAACCGGCACAGTTCCTGGGGTCTGGCGCGCGTGGACGCTGAGTGGATGAAATCGCCGACGGCGCGCCGGATCGTCCAGTATTGGGCGGATTTGCGCCCCGTTTGGCTGTGGTCGCAGGATGGCACGACGCTCATCTGGCGCAATGCCGCGGCCCGCTATTTTACCGCCCGGATCAAGAAGACCGGCTTGAAGCTCAACCCCGAGGCGGTCCCGATCCGCGGCCAGGTGCCGCGGCTGATCCGGCTCGGCACCGCGGGCCGCTCCAGCCTCAGCCGCGTACAATTT
>JAEWCE010000227.1 GCA_023390785.1 Pseudomonadota bacterium | reverse complement strand
CTGAGGCATCGCGGCCAGACCGGTCGCGACGGTGGAGTCGGATTCTGATGCCGGTTGCCACCGGCGCCTTCACGGTCAAACTGTCGCCGCAACCTGCCGACGGGCGCGAGGCAGCTTCTTTCCTCGGCCGGCTCGCTATCGACAAACGGTTTGAGGGCGATCTCGAGGCGACGAGCGTCGGCCAGATGCTGGCGGCCCGTGGCGAGAAACCTGAATCGGCGGGTTATGTGGCGATCGAGCGGCTGACCGGGAGCCTTGCCGGCAGGAGCGGCAGCTTCATGTTGCAACACTCCGGCCACTCGAGTCCTGCCGGCCAATCTCTTGCCATCAACGTGATCGCCGACAGCGGCACCGGTGAGCTCAAGGGCCTGTCCGGCACGATGACCATCGCCATCGCGCCGGACGGCGCACATTCGTACACCTTCGAGTATAGCCTTCCCGGCTGAGTCTCACGAAACCCGTGATAGCGACACCGGCACGTCCGGCTTGTTGCCGAGGATCTCCTCGATCTTCGCCATCACGTCGGAGGTCAGCTTGGCGCGGGCGTCGAGGGCTTTGAGATTGTCCTCGAGCTGGCTCTTCTTGCTGGCCCCGAGGATCACAGTGGAGACACGCGGGTTGTTGAGGCACCAGAGCAGCGCCATGTGGTGGACCGGCAGCCCCACCTCCTTGGCGAGGACAGCCAGCTTCTTGATCTTCTCGATCTTGGCTTTGCCGGCCGGCGATTCGAGATTCCGCTTCAGCCACTCGTAACCAGGCAGGTTGATGCGGCTATCGGCCGGGATGCCCTCATTGTACTTGCCGGTCAGGAGCCCCGAGGCCAGCGGCGACCAGATCGTCGTTCCAAGCCCGACTTCGTAGATCGGCAGGTAGTCGACCTCGACCTTCTGGCGGTTGAACATGTTGTACTCGGGCTGCTCCATGGTCGGCGGCGTGAGATTGTCGCGTCGCGCCACCAGGTGCGCCTCGGTCAATTGCTGTGCCGTCCATTCCGACGTGCCCCAATAGATCACCTTGCCCTGCACGACGAGGTTGTGCATCGCCCGCACGGTCTCCTCGATCGGCGTGTCGAGGTCGGGCCGGTGGCAGAAATAGAGATCGAGATAGTCGACGCCCAGACGCTTCAGCGCGTTGTGCGCCCCATCGGTCACGTGCTTGGCGCTCAGGCCCTTCTGCGTCGGCTTCTCGCCGCCCCAGAACACCTTCGACGAGACCATGTAGCTGTCGCGGCTCCACTTCAGCGCCTTGAGCGCCTCGCCCATGACGATTTCGGCGTTGCCTGCCTCGTAGCCCTCGGCATTGTCGAAGAAATTGACGCCATGGTCGTACGCATAGCCCATGATCGAGGTGGCATCGTCCTCGCCCACCTGCTTGCCGAAAGTGACCCAGGCACCAAAGGAAAATTCGGAAACCTTGAGGCCGGATTTGCCCAAGCGGCGGTATTGCATCGCATCACCCGTTGATTCGTCTTGTTGTCGGAAACGATCGCGTCCCGGCCGGGGAGGTCGGCGCCGCTCAGGCGGCTTCAATCGTCAATTGACGATATTAGACTCGCCGGACGAAGAGCGCCACGATTTCTTTGTTCCCGTCCCCGCCCGCGATCGGCGAGGGCAGGGAGACGCGATGCGCCCACCCCCGTTCGGCCATGAATCGGATGATCCCCGCTTCGGCATCCGCCACGGCCGCGGCGTCGCTGACGATCCCGCCTTTGCCGATATGGTTGCGCCCCACCTCGAACTGCGGCTTGATCAGCAGCACCGCTTCGGCGCCGGGCCGGCAGAGCGCGAGCGGCGCCGCCAGCACCTTGGCGATCGACACAAAACTGATGTCGCAGACCACGAGATCGATCGGCTCCGCAATCTGCGCCGGCGTGAGGTCCTTGACGTTTACTCCCTCGAGCGACACCACCTGCGGCATGGCGCGGACTGCCGCGTGCAACTGCTCGTGCCCCACGTCCACCGCATACACCCTGGCAGCGCCGCGCTCGACCAGCAGTTGCGTGAAGCCGCCGGTCGAGGCGCCAAGGTCGAGACAAATCTTGCCATGTACGTCGATATGGCCCGCATCGAGTCCGGCGATCAGTTTCAACGCCGCCCGCGATACGTAGGCATTCGCGGGATCGTCGATCGAAACGATATCGTCGGCGCCGACCATTGCCGCCGGCTTCAGGGCTGGAACGCCATTCACCCGCACCGTCCCGCGCAGCACGGCGTCACGGGCCCGTGCCCGGCTCTGCACCAGCCCGCGCTGCTCAAGGGCGATGTCCAGGCGGACCCTCTCGGCCATGGCTCAGCGGCCGATCAACCGCTTGATCTTGGCTTCCGCGCTCTGCTTGTCCTCGCCATAGGCGATCGTACCTTCGAACTCGCCGTCCTTGCCGATCAGGAAGACGTTGGCGGTATGGTTGACCAGATAGCCCCCGCTGTTGTCGGCCTGGCCCTTTTCCGAGAACACGCCGAACGACGCCTTGGCGGCGCTCGTCTGGTCGGCGTCGCCGACGAGCCCGATGATGTTGGGATCGAACGCAGCCAGGTACTCGGTCAGCACCTGTTTGGTGTCGCGCTCGGGATCCACGGTCACGAAGATCGTGCGCAATTGCTCCGGCTTGATGCCGAGCTCCTCGCGCCACTGCACGCTCTCCGCCATGGTCGTCGGGCAGACATCCGGGCAGAACGTATAGCCGAAGAACACCAGGCTGGGCGTGCCCTTGAGGTCGGCCTGCGTGAACTCGCCGCCCTTGGTCGAACTGAGGGTGAACGGCGTTCCGGTCACCCCGACTGGCACAGCCGGTGGTTTGAACACATAGAGCGCCGTGGCCGCCAGCGCGGCAACGACGACCAGGGTCCACAGGATGATGCGGAAACGCGCAATTGCGGGCGACGCGGCCATGGCTGCTCCTGGAGCGGTTGGATGATCGGGCGCCCTTGCGGCCGATCGGGCAGAGCCAAGTATGGATCGCCGATTCTAGGTATCAGTGCGCCGCTCTAAGGGTCGAGCGGCTCGGTTCCCACCGGCTTGCCGTTCTTCAGCGTGATCTTTTCAATCCGCGCTTCTGCCGCCTTGAGCAATCCTTCGCAATGCGACTTAAGCGCCTCGCCGCGCTCGTATATGGCGATCGACTCCGCTAGCGGGGCCTTGCCGCCCTCGAGCCGCGACACGATGCTTTCGAGCTCCGAAAGCGCGGCCTCGAAGCTCATCTCTTTTACGTCGTCGTTCGTCGTCTCGGCCAATATTCAACTCATCAAAGCGGTGACATGGGCGGCGACCCCCGTCGCCAGCCCCTGCCGGTCATAGCCGCCTTCCAGCAGCGATACAATGCGCCCGGCGCAGCGCCGGTCGGCCAACTCGCGAAGCTTCAGCGTCAACCAGGAAAAATCCTCTGGCCGCCAGTTGAGCTGCGCCAGTGGATCGCGGTAGTCCGCGTCGAAGCCGGCGGAAATGAACAGGAAATCCGGCGCGAACGCCTCGAGCGCCGGTAACACCAACTGCTCGTAGGCAGCCCGCATCTCACCTTTGCCACTGCGCGCCGGCAGGGGGGCGTTGCAAATGTTTCCGGCGCCCTGCTCGCTGCGCGCGCCGCTGCCGGGGAACAGCGGCATCTGGTGCGTCGAGCCGTAGAACACGCTGGTGTCGTTGTAGAAGATATCCTGCGTCCCGTTGCCGTGATGTACGTCGAAATCGACGATGGCGACACGTTCGGCGCCGAACTTGCGCTGCGCTTCGCGCGCCACTACGGCCACCGTGTTGATCAGGCAGAACCCCATCGGCCGTTCGCGCTCGGCGTGGTGCCCGGGTGGCCGCACGGCACAGAACGCGTTCTCGACTTCGCCAAGTGCCACCGCCTCCAGCGCCAGCAAACCTGCGCCAAGGGCGGTCGCGGCGGCGTCCAGCGATCCCGACGATATGAACGTGTCCTCGTCGATCTGCGCCATGCCCTCAGCCGGTCGGATTTGCGCGAGAGCCTGGATATAGCCCGGTGCATGCACGACATCGGCGAGGCTCAAATCGCCTGCGGGCGCATCCTTGCGCACGAGGCCGGCGAATTCGGGCGCACTCAACGCTGCCTCGATCGCACGGATGCGGTCGGGCCGCTCGGGATGACCGGGGGGCGTCTGGTGGCTCTCGAAGTTCCGCTGACTGACGAGAAGGCTGGCCATGTGCTGATTCCTTGACGGCCAGGCGCGCCCTTGTCAAACAGCCCGCGATGACCGACACGTCCGAGATCACCGAGAACTTGGCCGAATATGCCGCCCGGCTGCGCGCCGGCGAGGTGGTGGCCTTTCCGACCGAGACCGTCTACGGCCTCGGCGCCGATGCGACCAATTCCGATGCCGTGCTCAGGATTTACGAGACCAAGGGCCGGCCGCGCTTCAACCCCCTGATCGTTCATGTCGCCGACCTGCAGATGGCGAAAACGCTGGTGGTGTTCTCCCCGCTGGCCGAACGCCTTGCGGCGTTTTGGCCCGGTCCGCTTACCCTGGTGATGCCGCGGCGATCGGAGGGCGGGCTCAGCGACATCGTCACTGCCGGGCTCGACACCGTCGGCATCCGCATTCCCGACCATCCGTTGGCGTTGGCGCTGATCCGCGAGACCGGGCGGCCCTTGGCCGCCCCCTCTGCCAATCCGTCAGGCCGGTTGTCACCGACCAGCGCGGAGCAGGTCCGCCGCGGGTTTGCCGGTCGTGTCCCGGTGCTCGATGGCGGCCAGAGCCGCGCCGGCGTCGAATCGACGATTCTCGCCGTCGACGGCGACACCGTGACCCAGCTTCGCGTCGGTGCGCTCCCGCGCGGCGAGATCGAGGCGCTGCTGGGCCGGCCCGTCGCGGTGGCAAAGGCAGGCGCCGCTATCGCCTCGCCGGGCATGCTTGCCAGCCACTACGCCCCCCGCGCGCAGCTGCGGCTCAATGCCGATGCGCCGCAGGCGAACGAGGCCTACCTGGCCTTCGGAGCACGGCCAGGCACGCTCAATCTGTCGCCGACGGGCGACCTGCACGAGGCGGCGCGCAACCTGTTCGCCATGCTGCATGAACTCGACACGCGATCCGGCCGCATTGCCGTGGCGCCGATCCCGGGCCACGGGCTCGGCGAAGCCATCAACGACCGGCTGCGACGCGCCGCGGCGCCGCGGCCTTAGCCGCTTCGGCCCGAACCATCGGGCCGGTTCGGCCGACCTTCTTAGTCCCGCACCTTGTACGGCTTCTGGTCGCGCCAGAAGCGCATCAGGCTTTCGAGGTCGGGATCGCCCTTTTCGGGCAGCACGATCTTGAGACTGGCATAAAGGTCGCCATTGCCGTGCAGCCCCTTGCCCTTGAGCCGCAGGGCCTTGGCCGTGTTGATATTGGCCGGCAGCGTCAGCTCGGCTTCGCCATCGAGCGTCGGGACCCGCACCTTGCCACCCAGCACTGCCTCGTACAGCGTGATCGGCACGTCGACACGCAAATCGGCGCCGTCGCGGCGGAATTTCGGGTGCCGCTCGAACTTCACCGTGACGATGGCGTCACCAGGCTCGCCGCCCCAGGGCGAACCCTGGCCCTGGCCTTTCAGCCGGATCTGCTGGCCGTCCTCGACTTTGTCGGGCAGCTTGACGTTGACGACCTTGTTGTTGGGCAGCCGGAGCGGCACCGAGCCGCCCTTATGGGCATCCTCGAGGCTCACGGCGATGGTCGCCTGCGTGTCCTCGCCCTTGGCCTGCGGCTGGCGGGCGCCGCCGGCGAATCCCTGGCTGAAGCCGCCCGCGGCAGTGCCGAACGGGTCGAACCCGGCGCTGCGACTGCGTGACTGCGCGCCGCCGAAGCCGCTCATGAATTCCTTGAGGATGTCTTCGGCCGAAAAGCCGCCGGCCGCCGAAGCGCCGGCACCGCGGCGCGCGCCAGTGCCCATGCCGCCGTTGAAACCGGCGAATTTCGGGTTGCCGTCGGCGTCGATCTCGCCCCGGTCGAATGCCGCCTTCTTGTCCTTGTCGCTGAGGAAGTCGTAGGCAGCCGAAATCTCGGCGAACTTTTGTTGCGCCTTGGGGTCGGATCGGTTCTGATCGGGGTGATTGGCCTTGGCCAGCTTGCGGTAAGCCGACTTCAGGTCCTTCTCGCTCACAGAACGAGGCACCCCGAGCACGCTATATGGATCGCGCATTGGGTTCCTTCGAATCTTTGGGCGGATTGAAACTCCGCCCCGTCGCGACCTATATGGCCACGCGGTCCCGCCTTGTCCAGATCGTCAAAAGCCCCCTGGAGCGCGTATTTTCATGGCCACAAAGACCCTTTCGGGCCGGATTTTCAACGACGACGACAGCGGCCCGATCGATCCCTTCGCGCTCTTCGAAGAGTGGTTCGCCGCCGCCAAGGAGAGCGAGCCGAACGACCCGCACGCGATGGCGGTGGCCAGCGTCGACAAGGCCGGCCTGCCTGACGTGCGCATGGTGCTGATGAACGCCCGCGACCACCGCGGTTTCGTGTTCTTCACCAATTTCGAGAGCCGCAAGGGCGAGGAGTTGCTGGCCCACCCCAAGGCCGCGCTGGTGTTCCACTGGAAATCGCTGCGGCGCCAAATTCGCGCCCGCGGGCTCGTCGAAGTGGTGGCGCCGGAGGAGGCGGATCGCTATTTTGCCACCCGCTCACGCAACAGCCAGCTCGGAGCCCATGCCAGCCGGCAGTCACGGCCGCTCGCCAGCAGGGCCGAACTGATGCAGGCGGTCGAGGGCGTACGGACCGGTATCGGCGACGACAATCCTGTGCCCCGGCCGAAGCACTGGTCGGGTTTTCGCATTGTCCCCACCGAGATCGAGTTCTGGCAGGACGGTGAGTTCCGGCTGCATGACCGCGTTCGCTTTTCCCGCGCCGACACGATCGGGCCGTGGACACGCCAGCGCCTCTACCCCTGATCCCTTGCGGGCTCTCGCGCCGCATGAAATCGTAAGTCTCGGGCAAGTCGTCGGAAACCATGAGCGAAACGGCGTCAGCGGCGAGAGTGGGGCGCGTCGAGTTCACCGGCTCGCGACACGAATTGTTCGGCATCGTCATCCGCGGTTATGCGCTGATGCTGCCCACAATCGGGCTCTACCGGTTTTGGCAGGCCACCTGGAAGCGGCGCTTCTATTGGCAGAATACGGTCATCGACGGAGATCCGCTCGAATACACCGGCACTGCCACGCAGTTGCTGCTCGGCTTTTTCTTCGCGCTGGCCTTTTTCCTGCCGATCTATGTCGCGCTCTTCGTGCTCGCCATGCAGGAAAGCACGTTCGTGGTTCTTGGGTATCTGGGGATCGGACTGATCTTATGGTTTCTCATGGGCTACGCCATCTACCGCGCCCGCGATTTTCGGCTGTCGCGGACGCTCTGGCGCGGCATCCGCTTCGACCTGCGCGGCAACGCCTGGGCCTACGCGCTCCGCCGCTTCCTGTGGTCCATCCTGATGGTCGTCACGCTCGGCCTCGTCTATCCGTGGATGGCGTCGAGTCTGTGGAAATACCGCTGGCGCAATACCTGGTTCGGCGACCGGAGGTTCGAAATCGGCGGGAATTGGCGCGCCTTCGCCCTGCCTTACTACGCGACCTATGTCCTCAACCTCCTGACCATCGGCGGCACACTGATCTGGGCGAGCTCGACGCATGATTTCGTGCTGGTCGGCGCGCTGCCAGTTCCCGGGGCGCTGTCGTCGCTCGCCGCCCTCGGCTGCGTCATTGTCTTTGCGCTGAGCCTTGCCTGGTACCGTACCCGCACGGTCTCTCGCATGCTGTCGACCGTCTCATGCGGAGACGCGGCGATCACGGTGAACCTGGGGACGGGCGCACTTTTCGGCCAGTTCGTCGCCTATGTCTTCGGCGTCCTCGGTGTGCTGCTGCTTCTCTTGCTCACCGCCGCCCTGGTACTGGGCGGTATCTACGCGATGGCGTCCGCGGGAGGCCGGGCCGACGCCGCGTCGATCGTCGCCATGTTCCAGTCGGGCAGCCTGAATGTCGCGTTGCTGATCGTCGTCTACCTCGTCGTGCTCGGCGCATTCGGTATGCTGGCCGAAGTGGTGCTGAGCTTCGGTTGGTGGCGGCTGTTGGCGCGAGGCGCGTCCATTGCCAACCCCGACAGCCTGCGCAGTGTGAAGGCCACCGCCGAGGATCGCGCGTTGATCGGGCAGGGGCTCGCCGATGCGCTCAACGTGGGGGCATATTGATGGAGTTCGCCGCCCGCTACACCGACGGCCTGACCGCCGATGTCCGCGACGTGCTCTGCGTCATCGACCTCGCTGCCGACCCGGTGGCCCTGGTCATTCTCGATGCGCAGAGTCGCGAAGTCATCGACCGCTGGGCAGCGCTTGATGTCTACCTGCTGCACTCGCGCATGGCAGAGATCAGGATTGCCAACCGGCAGAAATCGCCGGGCGCCCGTCTCGCCGTCACCGGCATCGCCGACATGCGTAACGCGCTGGCAGCCCTGCCGACGCTGGCGCAGCGCCAGCGTGCCGAGGGTCGGGGGCAGTTCCGCATCCTCGTGCTGGCGACTGCGGCACTGGCCTCGGTGATCGTCGCTTATCTCTTCGGCATTCCGTTGCTGGCCGATCGGCTGGTGCCCTACGTGCCGCCGGCCTGGGAGATCAAGATCGGCGACACCGCGGCCACGCAGGTCGAAAACTCGATGACCAAGGGCAAGGGCTACGCGCTCTGCGACCCGGACGCCAATTCCATCGGCAACCGCGCAATCGCGCGCTTCGTCGCCAGCGTCTTCGACGGGCTCGACTCGCCGTTTGCCCCGCACGTCACGGTCGTTCGCTCTGCGATACCGAATGCGTTCGCCTTGCCGGGAGGCCGGACCTACTACCTGTCGAGCCTGATCCAGGCGTCGCGAACACCCGATGAATTTGCCGGCGTGCTCGCGCACGAGCTCGGTCACGTCTACTATCGGCACGGCATGGAAACCCTGATTGCAAGTTCGACCACCGGCCTGCTCGTCGGCTTCGTCCTCGGCGATATGACCGGCATCTCGGCGGCTGCCGCCGTCGGCACGTCGCTGATCGACAACCGCTTCTCGCGCCGCGCCCCGGCGCCCGCCCCCCCCCG
>JAEWCE010000016.1 GCA_023390785.1 Pseudomonadota bacterium | reverse complement strand
CGCCGGTCTCGCGCCGATCAGGCATGAAATCCGCAGCCGCGACGATCGCTGGTACGACGTTCGCCTGCATCCCTATCGCACCGTCGATGACAAGATCGACGGCGTCGTGCTCACCCTGGTCGACATGACCGACCGCCCCCAGACCGAAGAGGCGCTCAGATTGAGCGAACGCAAGCTCCGGCAGCAGACCCAGCTCGTCGAACTGGCGCGCGATCCCATCTTCATCTGGGACTTCAGCGGCACGATCGTCGAGTGGAACCGCGGCAGCGAGCAGCTCTACGGTTACAGCCGCGAGGAAGCCGTCGGAAAGAAAAAGGAAAGACTGCTGCGCACGATCGTACCCGGAGGCTCGTTCGCCAAGCTGCGCGTCAAGCTGCTCGATGAGGGCAACTGGAGCGGCGTACTGAAGCACCGGACCAAGGACGGCCGGGAACTGACCATCGAGAGCCGCATCATTCTTGAAACGGTCGACGGGCAACAGCTTGCCCTGGAAAGCACGCGGGACATTACCGAACGGAAAGCGTGGGAAGCGCAGCAGCGATTGTTGCTTCGCGAACTGACGCACCGCGTCAAGAACACGCTGACGGTCGTGCAGTCGATCGCGCATCAGACCCGGCGCTTCAGCAAATCCTATGAGGAATTCACCGATCGGCTTGACGGGCGCCTCGCCGCACTCGCCGCGGCCCACGTGATACTCGTCGATTCCGAATGGAGAGGCGCCGATCTTGCGACATTGGCGCAAAGGCAGTTCGCGCCGCATATCGGCAGCAATCCCGACCGCGTCAGGATTTCGGGCGAGCCGGTGTTCGTGCCGGCCGATCTCGCCACGCCCTTTGCGCTGGTGTTCCATGAACTCACAACCAACGCTGCCAAGTACGGCGCGTTTTCGCAGCGTGCGGGCACCGTGGATCTGGGCTGGAGCGTGAACAACCGCAATGGCCAACCTATTCTCACCGTGACGTGGTGCGAACGCGGCGGCCCGGAGACCGCGGAACCGAAGACCAAAGGTTTCGGAAGCGAGTTGATCGAACGAGCAATACCGGATGCCAACGTGCGGCGGGAATTCGCCTGCGAGGGCGTTACCTGCACGATCGAAGTTTCGCTGGCGAACACGCTAGCGTGAGGCCCCGGCTTTTGCCCCCGGGGAGCCGCCGCCTGGCGCCATCGCCTGGCGCAAGGCATGATCCAGCTCATCGCGATGAAACGGTTTCGTCACCGTCGGCACGTCTCTGAAGCGATCGGCGACACCATCCAGGCCGTAGCCGGTAGCAAACACGAAAGGAATGCCGCGGCCGCTCAGAATTTCAGCCGCAGCAAAGGAGTCCTGGCCGTCGAGGTTCAGATCAAGGACGGCGGCTTCGATATCGGCATCCCGCGCCATTGCCATCGCCCGATCCAGCGTACCGACCAGGCCCACGACGTTCCATCCGAGGTCGGTCAGGAAATCCTCGACCATCATGGCAATCATCGTCTCGTCTTCGATGATCAAAATGCGACGCACTGGGCAACTCCTATAGCAACATTTCAATCAGTTGCGGCGGAATGACCGGAGGAACCGGCCCAGCCGCGCTGCCAATGCATTGTTGATAGCTTATATCGTTTCAAGCCACGCGCGGTTCGGCCGGCAATGGTGCGAACGCTGCCCGAGGCTCTCGATTGAAAACGTCTGCGATACGCCGGAGGTTCCGGTCGCCATCGCGCGACCAGCTGTCGCCTGCGCCCCGGGCTTACCCCTCTCCCGAAGCCTCCCCGCAGGGGAGGCTATCGCATATGGCCCAGTGGTTTTCGCACAGACGTTTCCACATCGTCATGGCCGGGCTTGTCCCGCCCATCCACGACCTTTCTCGGGGCACGGAGAACGTGGATGCCCGGGACAAGCCCGGGCATGACGAGTTTGTGGCGAACACGCCTCATTATGTGCCACCGCTTCGATGAATTGCGAAGAGCTATCGATTGGTTCTCGCGAGGGACGCGATAACGGATGGGTTCCCTCTTCCCATGCAGGAGAGCGTTGGGGAGAGCGGTGCCGCGCACACCGAATGCCGGGCTCAGCGACAGGACCGCGAGCACGCTTTCATCATGTAACACTAACCCTCACATCGGCGGGGTCACGCCGTCCCGGCCAACATTGATGCGGGCGGCTTCGAGCGAACCGTCGTCCTTCTTGGTCGCGCCGAAGATGATGAGCTTGGCGCCGGGCTTCACCTCCGATTTGTCGCCGGCGACGAAGGTGACGATCGGGGTGCCGGGCGGCACCACGACTTTCTTCTCGCCGTCCTTGTATTTCACCAGGATGTTCTGGCCTTCGGTGCCTTTCACGGTTTCCGCGACGGTGGCGTTGGTCATGGTGCTGTTGGGCCGAGCGTCCCAAGGGCGAAAGCCTTCCGCTGCGCCGCGCTGGTTTTCCGGGAAGATATGCACGGCGATGGCGCGCTGGGTACCGTCGGGGTCGGGCATCGCGGTGACGCCGATATAGGAGCCCTGCTTGATCTCGGAGAGGTCGGTCTTCACGACAGCGAAGATCGCGGCATTGTCAGTCATCTTCACTTTCACGTCGGCGCCCTCGCGCGACTTGATCGACAGCATCGGGCCGTCCACCGCCTCGATGGTGCCGCGGATGCGGACGGTCGGCGTCGGCGGCTGCTGGGCGAGCGCCTGCGTGGCGAGCGCGGCAAGGACAAGCGAGGCGAACAGTGTGGCTGATTTGGGCATGGCGTCCCTCCGAGGATTCTTGCGCCCCGGGAAGGAACACCACAACCTCCGCGGTATTCCGGGTGATGCGGAGA
>JAEWCE010000121.1 GCA_023390785.1 Pseudomonadota bacterium | reverse complement strand
CCGGATCGTGGTCCACTTCGCGCAACCGCACCGGCCCGGCCACCGGCGCCCGCGCCATCAGCTCGCGCCCGGCCTCGGTGATCGCCACCACCCGCGCCCGCTTGTCGCGGCTGTCGCGCGTCACCGTGCACAGCCCCATCACCCGCAATTCGTCGATCGCCTGGCCCAGCGTCGCCGGATGCATCACCAGCGATTTGCGCAGCGCCGCCAGCGGCAGGGCAGGGCGCTCGCCCAGGATGCGCAGCACCCCCAGCTGCAGCCCGGTGATGCCGAACTGCCGGCGCAGCGCCTGGTTGAAATTCTGGATCGCGGCTTCGAGCCGGACCCAGGCGACGATGGCGGACAGGGCTTGTTGCTGCATGCCAATGGTATGGCAGCATAATAGCCGCACCGCAAGCTACTATGGCGCCATAATGCCCCATCGTATGACCCCATAGCAGCCCCGCGGCGCAAGGCCTTCCGGGGCTGCGACAGTGGCGCCTGCTCCCGCCTACATCACCGTGGGGAAGAACGCGCGCATCTCGCCGGCAAACAGCAGCGGCGTGTCGGCGGCGGCGAAATGGCCGCCTTCCGGCATCTCCCGCCAATAGGCGATGGTGTTGGCCCGCTCGGCAAAGCTGCGCACCGAGCGATAATCCCACGGATAGACCGAAACCCCGGTCGGCGTCTTGTTCATCACCTCGCGGTAGCCGGCACCGGTCTGCGCGTCTTCGAAATAATGGTTGGCCGCCGACCCGCCAGTGGCCGTGAACCAGTAGATCGAAGCATGCGTGAGGAATCGCGCCCGATCGACGAACCGGGTCCCCGCCCCGTCGAAGCCAAAGAACAGCTCGCTGTTCCAGGCGAGCTGGCCCACCGGCGAGTCGACCAGGCCGTAGCCCAGCGTACCCGGTCGCTTCTGCTGGATCGTCTGGTATCCATTGTATTTGAGGAAGGCATCGAGATTTGCAAAGCCCTCGCGCTCGAACGGGGTGAGGCGGTCCATCTCGCCGGGCGTGCCGGTCGGAAAGGCGAAGATGTGCTGCAGGTGCACGCCCGCCAGCCCCTGTGGCCCGAGGATGCCGAGCTCGCGTGCCACCAGCGCCCCGGCGTCGCCGCCCTGCGCCCCATAGCGGCCATAGCCGAGCCCCCGCATCAAGGCATCGAGCGCCCTCGCCATGCGCGCGCTGTCCCAGCCCGGCGCCGCAAGCGGCGAGGAAAAGCCGTAGCCGGGCAGCGACGGGATCACGAGGTCGAAGCTCACCGCCGGGTCGAGCCCGTGCGCCCGCGGATCGGTGAGCGGCCCGATCACGTCGATGAATTCATAGACGCTCGACGGCCACCCGTGCAGCAGCAGCAATGGCCGCGCTTCGGGCTCCTTGGCTTTGACATGCAGGAAATGAATCGTCTGCCCGTCGATCTGGGTCAGGAACTGCGGATGGGCATTGAGCTCGGCCTCATGCGCGCGCCAGTCGTAGTCGGTGCGCCACTGCTCGGCGAGTTCGCGGACAAAGCCGACCGGCTGGCCGTGGCTCCAGTCCGTCGTCGTCGCCGCTGGCCAGCGCGTGCCTTCGAGCCGCGCGCGGAGGTCGTCGATCTGTGCATCGGAAATGGCGATCGTGAACGGGGTGAACTGCATCTTGTCTCTCCTGTCGGGGCGCTGCCTTGCGCCGCTGGGAGAGAGTGTCGTCCGCCCCTGCTGACAGGGTGTGTCAGCAATCAGTCTGCGGCGTCGGGATAGCGCTCGCGCACCTGCTGGCGCCAGATGTCCTCCCATTCGCGCGCGAGTTGCGCCCGGCGTCGGCCGAAGCGGCCCGCGACCGGCTCGGCGCCGGCGATGCGGTCGGTGCGGAAATTGCGGAAATCCTCGCGCAGCGTGCACCACGCGGCGAGGATCTGTTTCTGCTCGTAATAGGCGAGCGTGATCGGCCACACGGCGCGCCTCGTGGTGCGGCCGGTTTCGTCGGCATAGGCGATCTCGAGCACGCGCTCGTTGCGGATGGCCTCGCGCAGCGTCATGAGCAGCGGCCCGGCGTCGGCTTCGCTCCATTCGCTGCGCACCGGCCACAGCCCGGTATTGCCGATGCGCTCGCGCAGATCGTCGGGCGACGCGGTGGCGATCTTGGCCACGGCGTTCCTGGCGGCCCCGGCCAGTGCCTCGTCCGGCCGCTGTTGCACCCAGCGCGCCCCGAGCACCAGCGCCTCCAGCTCCTCGGCCGAAAACATCAGCGGCGGCAGGAAGAAGCCGGGCTTCAGCATGTAGCCCACGCCGGCCTCGCCATCGATCGGCGCCCCGAGCCCGATCAGCGTCTGGATGTCGCGATAGAGCGTGCGCACGCTCACGCCCTGCTCCTCGGCCAGCACGCTCGCCGTCACCGGCCGCCGATGCCGCCGCAGCGCATCCATCACCGAGAACAATCGTTCGGTCTTGTCCATGCGCAAGGTTGTAGCAGTGTTGGGCCCCGATGCCAGCGGGTGCAACTGACATCGCACCCCCGATTCGCCTGCAGGGCTCGCCCGCTGCCAGGCGCGCCACCTCAACCCCGGCGGGGCGAGGTGAGGCGCAAGTCCTGGCGAACAACATAGGTGGGCCGGCCGCTCGCTGGCCCCGTGCAATCACACCGGCAGTCGAGGAGACCGCCCGGCCTCACATCCCCTCGACCACCGCAGCAATGCGTAGAATACTGCTCCAGTTGCGCTGCGTCATGCGCGCGCCGACCGTCTTTTCCACCGTCAGCCGCGTGACCAGGCTCGGTTCGCCATAGTCGATGATCAGATGGTTCGACAGCATCGTCATGCGCTCCGGCCCGCGATAGTCGCGATAGGCACGCGGCCAGCTCGGGTCCTTGTGGAAGAAGCAGACGCCAAGCCGCCCCGGCCGCTCGGCGATTGCATCGGGAAACGGCGCGCTGTCGATCAGCTTACGCCATTGCCGGACCGTCCGCGTGAACACTTCATTGGCGAGGCCGAATCCCTGGACTGCCACACTCACCAGCCGCTCCACCTCCGCCTGCGGCCGCTCCGAGCTCAACACCAGATTGCCGGTATTGCCCACGCTCGTCACGGCGCCCAGCCCCACTGCCTCGCACGCCGCCGCCAGCTCGCCGAGCGGCATCGACGTATGCGTCGCCGGGCCAATCCCACGCAGCAGCGCGATATAGGCGGTCACGAGATCTCGAACTCGCACCAATGGCTGTAGGGACGGTCGGGGGTGATGATGATCGAGGGGAAATGCGGGTGGTGCACGGCGTCGGGAAAGGCCTGGTCCTCGAGGCAGAACCCCGAATACTGCCCGTAATGCTTGCCACCCAGTCCCGGCACCGGCACGTTGGTAGTCAGCGCATTGTAGAACTGCAGTCCAGGCCGGTCCGACCACTGCCGCAGCGTCAAATCGCCGTCTGGCGAGGTCACCACCGCAATCGGATCGGCTACATCGCGCCCGGCGTCGAGCACGAAATTGCCGTCATAGCCGATGGGCTTGTCGTTGCTGTCGCGCAGCGTGCGCGGTGCCTCGAAGTCGCGATCGCTTTGCGGCTTCACCTCGAAGATGTTGCCGGTCGGCACCAGATCGGGTCCGTTCTCGGTGTAGGCGTGCGCGGCGAACTGGTAGCGATGGTCGAGGATGTGGTCGCCGCGGCTGAGGTTGAAATACTGGTGCTGCACCAGGCTGAGCGGCGTTGGCCGGTCGGTGGTGGCGCCGAGCTCGAGCCGCAGCTTGTTGCCGTCGAGCCGGTAGGTCGCCTTCATCTTCACCGTGCCGGGATAGCCGGAATCGCCGTCCGGCGACGTTAGCGAGAACACCACGGCATTGGTTGCATCGTCCGGCTCGGCCTCCCATACTACCCGTCCGATGCCGTTGGGTCCGCCATGCAGCGAGCTCGCCCCATGGTTGGCGGGCAAATGGTAGGTTTTGCCGCCCAGCTCGAAGCTCGCATTGCGCACCCGGTTGGCGATGCGTCCGGCCAGCGCGCCGAAATGCGGCGAGTGCTTGGGATAGTCGCCGAACTGCTCGAAGCCGAGCACCACGCTGCGCTTGCCGCCTTGCACCGGCACCCGCCAGTCGCGCACCACCACGCCCCAGTTGATCAGGTCCACCTCGACGCCGGTGGTCGACACCAGCGTGAACTGGTCGACGCGCCTGCCCTCGTAAGTGCCGAAATTCTTCACCGCGACCATCGTGTCCTCCGCAATTCCGGGTGACGATGTAGCCCGGATAACCTCGGCCCACCAAGCCGAAATCTGTTGACGGGACAAGGCTTGCGCAGCAACGTCCACACCATCAGGAGGTCGGATTTGGACGACAAGCTGGAGGGCCGGCGCGCCACCGTGCCCGATGTGGCGCGCACCGCGGGGGTATCGCTTGCCACCGTCGACCGCGTGCTCAATGCGCGCCCCGGGGTGCGCCCAGAGACCGCCGAAAAGGTCGAGTCCGCCATCAAGGCCCTCGATTTCCGGCGCGACCTCTCCGCCTCGCTGCTCGCCCGCGCCCGCGATCTGCGCGTTGCCTTCCTCATCCCCGACGGCAGCAATGCGTTCATGGAAAGCCTCAACGCAGCCATTGCCCGCCGGGTCCGCGCCACCCGCAACGAGCGGCTGACGCTGACCGTGGTGCAGTACCACGCGCTCGATCCCTCCGCTTTGGTGGCGCGGCTCGATGCCCTCGGCACGCACGAAGCCGATTGTGCCGTCGTGGTGGCGCCCGACGATCCGGCCGTGGCCAGGGCCATCGACGCCGTCACCCGCCGCGGCGTCGCCGTGCTGACGCTGGTGTCCGATCTTCCCGGCTCCGCCCGCCGCCAGTTCATCGGCATCGACAACCAGGCCGCCGGGCGCAGCGCCGCCTCCCTGCTCGGCCGCTTCTGCGCCTCGGGCAAGGTCGGCATCATCGCCGGCTCGCTCGGCCTGCGCGACCACCGCGAGCGCTTCGAGGGCTTTTCCGGCGTGCTCGGACGCGAATTCGCCCACCTCAAGGTCGTCGGCCCGGTCGAGGGCTTCGACGACGATGCCGCCACCGAGGTGGCGGCCATGAACATGCTCGAGGCGCATCCGGACCTCTCCGGCATCTACAATCTGGGGGCCGGCAATGCCGGGCTGGTGGCGGCGCTCGGCCGCACCCACCGGGCCGGCAACATCCGCGTCGTCGCGCACGAATTGACCGACACCACACGCGATGGCCTGCGCGCCGGCACCCTCGACGTGGTGCTCGACCAGAACCCCGATGGCGAAATCCGCGCCGCCATCGCCGCCGCCCGGCAGGTGGCCTTGTCGCCCGATGCCGAGATTCACTCCGACCCCATTGAAATCGGCATTTTCCTGCGCGACAATCTGCGCTAAGGCCAAGGCGGCAGCAGCGACAAAGCGGCGCCGCTTCGGGAGGGGAATATCAGCATGCGATCCGCATCGGGCACCTGGATGAGTATGTGTCTGATATGTCGTGAGGTACGTGCCTCATGACCTACCTCGGCCTCGACATCGGCACCTCCGGGGTCAAGGCGATTCTGATCGACCGAAACGGCAGGCCGCTGGGGGAAGCGACGGCCAGATCGGTCGAGCCGGTGCGCCCACATCCGGGCTGGTCCGAACAGAATCCCGCCGACTGGTGGACCGCCTGCCTCGCCGCCGTCGACGCGCTGCGCGAGGCGCACCCCGCCGAGCTCGCCGCCGCGCGTGGCATCGGCCTTTCCGGCCACATGCACGGCGCCGTGCTGCTCGGCAGCAACAACGAGGTGCTGCGCCCGTGCATCCTGTGGAACGACGGCCGCGCCGCCGCCGAATGCGCCGAGATGGAACAGGCGCTCCCCACCCTGCGCGACATCGCCGGCAACATCGCCATGCCCGGCTTCACCGCGCCTAAGATCGCCTGGGTCCGCAAGCACGAGCCCGAGATCTACCGGCGCATCGCCAGGGTCGTGCTGCCCAAGGCCTATGTGCGCCTGCTGATGACCGGCGAGCATGTCGAGGAGATGAGCGACGCCTCCGGCACGCTCTGGCTCGACGTCGGGCGGCGCGACTGGTCCGATGACCTCCTCGCCGTCACCGGCCTCACCCGCGCCCACATGCCGCGTCTGGTCGAAGGCTCGGCCCCCTCGGGCGAGCTCAGCGCGGAGCTGCGCCAGCGCTGGGGCATGAGCGGACCGGTGGTGGTCGCGGGCGGCGCCGGCGACAACGCTGCCGCGGCCTGCGGCATCGGCGCCATCCGCCCGGGCGAAGGCTTCGTTTCGCTCGGCACCTCCGGCGTGCTGTTCGTCTCCAACGAGAAATTCCGCCCCAACACCGCGGGCGCCGTGCATGCCTTCTGCCACGCCATCCCCGGCACCTGGCACCAGATGGGCGTGATCCTCAGCGCCACCGACAGCCTCAACTGGCTCTCCTCCATCACCGGCAGGAAGCAGGCCGAGCTGTCCGCCGCCGCCGAGCAGGGCTTCAGGGGGCCGGGCGAGGAGATCTTCCTGCCCTACATCAGCGGCGAGCGCACGCCGCATAACAATGCCGGTGCCCGCGGCAGCCTCGTCGGCCTCAGCCATCTGAGCGATCCGGCGCGGCTGGCGCAGGCGGTGATGGAGGGCGTCGCCTTCGCCTTCCGCGATTGCCAGCGCGTGCTCAGGGATGCCGGCACCAGTTTCGACCGCCTGCTGGCGGTCGGTGGCGGTAGCAAATCCGCGCTCTGGCTGAAGCTCATCGCCACCAATCTCGACATCGAGATCGCCCTGCCCGAGGACGGCGATTTCGGCGGGGCGCTCGGCGCCGCCCGGCCCGGCCTGTGTGCCGCCGAAGGCGTCGACCCGGCCGAGGTGATGACCATGCCCGGCATCAGGCAGACCATCCAGCCCGACGCATCGCTGCGCGATGCCTACACCCAGCAATATGCGCGCTACCGCGCGCTCTATCCCGCCATCGAGGAGGCCCGTAAGTGACCGATTTCTTTAAGGGCATTGCGCCCATCAAGTTCGAGGGTCCGGCCTCGTCCAATCCGCTCGCCTTCCACCACTACAACAAGGACGAGAAGGTTCTGGGCAAGCGCATGGAGGACCACATCCGCCCGGCGGTGGCCTACTGGCACACCTTCGCCTGGGAAGGCGGCGACCCCTTCGGCGGCCGCACCTTCGACCGGCCCTGGTACGACAAGGGCCTCGACGGCGCCAGGCTCAAGGCCGACATCGCCTTCGAGTTCTTCGACCTGCTCGACATCCCGTTCTTCTGCTTCCACGACGTCGATGTTGCGCCCGAGGGCAGCAACCTTGCCGAGAGCATCAGGAACCTGCGCACCATCACCGATATCTTCGCCAAGAAGATGGAGACATCGCGCACCCGGCTGCTGTGGGGCACCGCCAACCTCTTCTCCAACCGCCGCTACATGGCGGGCGCCGCCACCAACCCCGACCCGGACGTGTTCGCCTATGCCGCCGGGCAGGTGAAGGCGATGCTCGAGATCACCAGGGACCTCGGTGGCGCGAACTACGTTCTATGGGGCGGCCGCGAGGGCTATGAGACGCTGCTCAACACCGATCTCGGCAAGGAGCGCCAGCAGGCGGGCCGCTTCCTGACGCTGGTCGTCGAGCACGCCAGAAAGATCGGCTTCAAGGGCACGCTCCTGATCGAGCCCAAGCCGCAGGAGCCCACCAAGCACCAGTACGATTACGACGTCGCGACGGTCTACGGCTTCCTCAAGGATTTCGGCCTCGAAAAGGAGGTCAAGGTCAACATCGAGGTGGGCCACGCCTTCCTTGCCGGCCATTCGTTCGAGCACGAGCTGGCGCTTGCCCGCTCGCTCGGCATCCTCGGCTCGGTCGATGCCAACCGCAACGACCTGCAGAGCGGCTGGGATACCGACCAGTTCCCCAACAACCCCGGCGAAATGGCGCTCGCCTTCTACCAGATCCTCAAGAATGGCGGGCTGGGCAATGGCGGTTTCAATTTCGACGCCAAGGTGCGCCGCCAGTCGATCGATCCGGCCGACCTGTTCCATGGCCACATCGGTGGCCTCGACGTGCTCGCGCGCGGCCTCAAGGCGGCCGCCGCGATGATCGAGGACAAGACCTTCGACAAGGCGCTCGAGGATCGCTACGCCGGCTGGTCCACCGCCGAGGCCAAAGCCATGCTCGGCGGCCAGCGTACGCTCGCCGAAATCGCGGCGCGTGTCGAAAAGGACGACGTCAACCCGCAGCCGAAATCCGGCCGCCAGGAGTACCTCGAGAACCTCGTCAACCGGTTCGTCTGATGAGCGATCTCAGGTTGCATCATGTCGCGGTGGTGGTACGCGATGTCGAGCGTTCGCTCGGCTTTTATCGCGACCTCCTCGGTCTTCCGACCAAGCCCCGGCCGGCCTTCCAGGTCGGCGGGGCATGGCTCGCGGCCGGGCCGCTCGAGGTGCACCTGGTGGCGCATCGGGGTGGAACCTTCCGCACCGGGCCCTGTGATACCGACGACATCCACTTTGCCTGCAACACGGCTGACTTCGAGGGCTTCCTCGCGCGGGCGGCGGCGCATGGCTACACCGAAGCGGCGGTCGGCGACGATCCGCTGCGCATGATCGTCCGCCGCAACAGCATGGCCGGCTATCCGCAGGCCTACCTGCTCGATCCCGACCGCAACATCGTCGAAGTCAACGGCGCCCGCTGAGCGCTACCGGAGCCTCCATGCCAACGCTTCGCAACCCCATCCTGCCTGGCTTCAACCCGGACCCCTCGATCCTCAGGGTTGGCGACGACTACTACATCGCCACCTCGACCTTCGAGTGGTACCCGGGCGTGCAGATCCATCACTCGAAGGATCTCGCCAACTGGAAGCTCATCACCCGCCCGCTGACGCGCAAGAGCCAGCTCGACATGCGCGGCGATCCCGACAGCTGCGGCATCTGGGCGCCATGCCTGACGCACGATGGCGAGAAGTTCTGGCTGGTCTATACCGACGTCAAGCGCAAGGACGGCTCGTTCAAGGACGCCCACAATTACATCGTCACCGCGCCCGCGATCGAGGGGCCGTGGTCCGACCCGATCTACATCAATTCGTCGGGCTTCGATCCCTCGCTGTTCCACGACGATGACGGCCGCAAATGGTTCGTCAACATGTTGTGGGACCATCGCGTGCGCCCGCTGCTGTTCGCCGGCATCGCCCTGCAGGAGTTCGATCCCGGGCAGGGAAAACTCGTCGGGCCGCGCAAGAACATCTTCCAGGGCACCGACCTCAAGCTGGTCGAGGGGCCGCATCTCTATAAGAAGAACGGCTGGTACTACCTGCTCACCGCCGAGGGCGGCACCGGCTACGAGCACGCCGTCACCCTGGCGCGCTCCCGCCGGATCGACGGCCCCTACGAGCTCCATCCGCTCAAATATCTCGTCACCGCCAAGGACACCCCGCTCAATCCGCTGCAGCGCGCCGGCCACGGCGACTGGGTCGACACGCCCGATGGCCGCTCCTACCTCGTCCACCTCAGCGGCCGGCCGACGACACAGAAGCGCCGCTGCGTGCTCGGCCGTGAAACGTCGATCCAGGAGCTTGAATGGCGCGCCGATGGCTGGCCCTGGCTCAAGGCCGGCGGCAACGTCGCCCAGCTCGAAGTCGATGTCCCTGGCAGGCGCGACGACACCGATTACTGGGCCGAGCAGCGCTACGATTTCAGCGGCGGCCTGCCCACCGATTTCCAGTGGCTGCGCACGCCCGACACCGCCCGCATCTTCGAGACCCGGGGCAACACGCTGCGCCTCTTCGGGCGCGAGTCGATCGGCAGCTGGTTTGAGCAGGCGCTGGTGGCGCGCCGGCAGACGCACTTTTCTTACGACGCGGAAGTCACACTCGATTTCTCGCCCACCGACGAGCGCCAGTTCGCCGGTCTCACCGGCTACTATTCGCGCTACAATTTCCACTATCTCACGGTCACCGCGCATTCCGACGGCAAGCGCGAATTGCTGATCATGTCCTCGCAGGCGAGCCATCCCGACGGCCGCATCGTCTTTCCCGGCCAGCCGACGCCGTTGCCGCAGGAGGGCCCGATCCGTTTGCGCCTCGAGGTACGTGGCCCGGTGCTGCAGTTCTTCTACGCCCCGGGCCGGACCGGCAATTGGCAGGCCGCCGGCCCGCCGCTCGACGCCTCGCTGCTCTCCGACGAATGCGGTGGTCATGCCGAGCACGGCAGTTTCACCGGCGCCTTCGTCGGCGTGGCGGCGTCCGACCTCAATGGAACGGCGCTCCATGCCGACTTCACCGACTTCGTCTATCGTCCGGTGCATCACGAGACGGATCGCTACTGATGAAGATTGCAGTCACAGGCGGCACCGGCTCGTGGGACCGTGGCGTCGGCCCGGTGGTCATCGCCGCGCTGATTGCGCGCGGCCACGAGGTCACCAACCTCGATCGTGCCGTGCCCGGCGGCATCGAGAAGGCCGGCTTCATCCGCGTCGACCTCACCGACTACGGCCAGACCTTCGCCGCGCTCTATGGCCATGATGCCGTGGTTCAGCTTGCCGCCAACGGCGAGCCCGACTGGGACCACGTGACAGGCGCTGCACGGTTCCACACCAACTCGCTCATTGCCTACAACGTGTTCCAGGCCGCGTGCTTTCTCGGCATGAAGAAGGTGGTGTGGGCATCGTCCGAGACCGTGCTCGGCTTCCCCTTCGATCGCGTGCCGCCCAGGGTGCTTCCGACCAGCGACGACGACCCGCCGATTCCCACCTCCTCCTACGGCATCTCCAAGGCCAACACCGAAGACCTCGCGCGCCACATGAACCGCCGCTATGGCGTGCCCTTCGTCGGCCTGCGCTTCTCCAACATCTTCTACGACACGCCCGGTCACGTCACCGGCTACGACAAGGTCCCCGGCTTCTGGGACGATCCGCTGCTGCGCCGCTTCAATCTCTGGGGCTACGTCGACAGCCGCGACGCCGCCGACGCCTGCGTGCTGGCGCTCGAGGCGCCGATCACCGGGGCCGAGGTGATGACCATCGCGGCGCCCGACACCATCATGCGCCAGACCAATGCCGAACTGGTCGCCGCCGCTTTTCCAGGTTGTGTGCTCCGTCCGGGCACCGGCCCCCACGACAGCCTCGAATCGATCGCCAGGGCCCGCCAACGCATCGGCTACGATCCGCAATGGACGTGGCGGCGCGTTCTGGGGATCGAGCCGTAGTCAAGGTCAGCGGTCCCGACCCATCCCCTTCGCCGCCTTCCTCCATCGACGGAGACGGCAACGGAACTGCGCTGCCGGTGTGCGGCCTCGCCTGGATGGGAGCGTGTGACCAAGCCGGATGAGGCTCGGGCAAGAGTGGAGTTGCCCCGTCCACCCATCTCCCCTAACGTCCGCGCCCCATGGAGCAAGCCTCGTTCAGCCCTGACGCCGCCGAGCCGGTGGCAGCCGCCATCACGCCGATGATGGGCCAGTATCTCGAGATCAAGGGGCTCAATCCGGGCTACCTTCTCTTCTACCGGATGGGCGATTTCTACGAGATGTTCTTCGACGACGCCGAAACCGCCTCGGCGGCGCTCGGCATCGTGCTCACCAGGCGCGGCAAGCACCAGGGCGCCGACATTCCCATGTGCGGCGTGCCGGTGCACGCGGCGCAGGACTACCTCAAGAAGCTCATTGCCCTCGGCCATCGCGTCGCCATCTGCGAGCAGGTCGAGGACCCGGCCGAGGCGAAAAAGCGCGGCGGCAAATCGCCGGTGAAGCGCGACGTGGTGCGGCTGGTGACGCGCGGCACCATCACCGAGGACGATCTGCTGCCCGCCCGCGCCAGCAACTTCCTCGCCGCGCTCGCCATGCTGCGGCAGGGCGACACCGACTTCGCCCTGGCCTTTACCGACGTTTCGACCGGCGAACTGACCGTGCTGCCGCTCGGCGCCGCGGCGCTGGCCGACGAGCTGGCCCGCATCGATCCCGCCGAGCTGCTCTTTTCCGATTCCACGCAGCAGGCGCTGCGCGACCTCAAGATCGTACCGCCGGGCGCCACGGTGGTGCTGCCGGCCGAGGCGTTCGATTCGGGCGCGGCGGCCGCCATCATCGAGGGCGCTTTCGCCGGCGCCGTCGATGCCTCCGCCTTCACCCGCGTCGAGCGCGCCGCGCTCGGGGCGCTGCTCGGCTACATCAGGGACAGCCAGAAGGGTGTCGCTGTGGCGCTGCGCCCACCCTCCAGCGAGCGGCTGCAGGCCCACATGGCCATCGATGCGGCGACCCGCGCCTCCCTCGAACTGCTCGTCACCCAGCGCGGCGGCCTCAAGGGCTCGTTGCTCGACGAGATCGACCGGTGCGTCACCCCTGCCGGCTCGCGCCTGCTTGCCCGCCGCCTTAGCGCCCCGCTCTGCGACCCCGCGGCCATCAATGCCCGGCTCGCCGCAGTCGCGGCGCTGCTCGGCGACACCATCCTCGCCGCCCGCGTGCGCGGCACGCTCAAATCGGTGCCGGACCTCACCCGTGCCCTTACCCGGCTGGCGCTCGGCCGTGGCGGGCCGCGCGACCTCAATGC
>JAEWCE010000070.1 GCA_023390785.1 Pseudomonadota bacterium | reverse complement strand
CAATTGTTCGCCGTGATGTGGGGCAGGGCGATGACCGAGACAAGTAAAACCGTAACGCGTGTCGATCTCTGCGAGGCCGTCTACCAAAAGGTGGGGCTGTCGCGCACGGAATCGTCTGCGTTCGTGGAACTCGTGCTGAAGGAGATCACCGACTGCCTGGAAAAGGGCGAGACGGTGAAACTGTCCTCGTTCGGGTCCTTCATGGTCCGCAAGAAGGGCCAGCGCATCGGCCGTAATCCGAAGACCGGCACCGAGGTGCCGATCTCGCCGCGGCGCGTCATGGTGTTCAAGCCGTCGGCGATCCTCAAGCAACGGATCAACGGCCAGCACCGCGCCAACGGCGACGCCACCAGCAAGGCTCAGCAAGAGGCGTAACCGCCTTTTCGGAAAGGACTGGCATTTGGACAAGGCGCCGGATGCGTTCCGAACCATCAGCGAAGTCGCGCAGGAGCTCGACATCCCGCAGCACGTGCTGCGGTTCTGGGAGACCCGCTTCTCGCAGATCAAGCCGATGAAGCGCAGCGGCGGCCGCCGCTATTACCGCCCTGATGACGTCGACCTGCTCAAGGGCATCCGCCGCCTGCTCTACGGCGAGGGCTACACCATCCGCGGCGTGCAGCGGATCCTAAAGGAGCACGGCGTCAAATCGGTGCAGGGCCTTGCCGACAGCGCCGCCGCGGTCTCGTTCGGCGCCATCGAGGACGCCATCGGCGCCAGCCTGATGGAGCCCGAGGACGAGGAGGCGCCGATCAAGGGCGTCACCGACACCGACGACGACGATTACCAGGGCGATGAAGAGGAGGGCATCGACTTCCGCTTCACCGAGGTCGACGACGAGGAGATCCTCACCACCTTCCGCAAGGGCGGCACCCCCGCCGCGCCCACCGGCCCCAGCGTGCTGGACCGGGAGCGCCTCGGCCGCGCGCTCGCCGACCTCGTCGCCGCCAGGGAAATGCTGGATCAGGCGCTGAAAGACGGGTAGGGGCGGTTTCGGACCGCTTGCGGTTCCGAGCCTGTGGGACCGCACCGGCAAAATGCTGCGGCCTTGCCTTGCGCATCGCGCCGATCCTAGCTAATGGAACGACGTTCGGAGCGTGGCGCAGCCCGGTTAGCGCACTAGTCTGGGAGACTAGGGGTCGGAGGTTCAAATCCTCTCGCTCCGACCATTTTTCTCGAAGCATCGGTTGGGTGATTGGACCGGGACGTAGGGCTCGCTCCGGCGGTGACCCATGTGCGACGATCAGCGGCGGTGGCTGCTTGGGTGGTCGGTAAACAAAAAATTCCGAAGACGGTTTTGTAGCGCCCTGCTTGGCGGTAGCTGAGGATCATTCATGGATAAATGGGGATGATCGTCGCACTACATTCTTGCGTCTGTTTGCCTCGCGAGATTCCAAGCGGGTTATCGCCAGTTGGCTCCTTCGATGGCTTCTGAATTGCCTCACAGCAGTTTAACGGTGACCTTAGCCTTGCCTCCGTTGTTCGGGTAAAACGTGTCGCTGAGCCACGGCAGGCCGATCACGGCGTCGTTGACGTAGAGAAAAAGCTCACCGCTGCGTGCAGCCTTGAACGTTGCTTTGTACGTCTGCGGTGTCGTGTTCGGAAGCGGGATCGGATCGAGGAAATACTCGTCTACGCCGGTCTCGCCAACCCGCGCGATGATGCGGTACCAGGGTCTGAACAGGATGCGGCGAAGGAATATTGCGCTGCGAAACTTCCACCGGTTGGCAAGCTCGACCGTGGAGGTCCGGAAACCAGCAGGTGTGGTCGGCCGCTCGGCGTCGGTCCAGGGCTCGGTGACCGCGATTCTGATCTCATACGAGCGACCGGAAAACACCTTCAGGCCTGTTGGCGCACAGATCGCCGCCGTCGCAAAGTCCGCGCCGTCCTGGTCGATGCCCTTATTGACCGGGATAAGCGTTGCCTCCGCCGTGCCCTTGCAGAATGCCCCCATCGAATCCGCGACGTTGAACAGGAAATGGCTCGCGACCGTCGCGCCGAACCAGACCATCACCACCACCAAAAACAGGGGCAGGACGTGCCGCTTCGCGGTGCGGATGACAAACTGATAGGCCGGGTGGGTCCTGAACGCGTAAATGGCGTCGTGCATCAGACCGGAGAGCGGCACCGGCGCCGCCCGGTCCCGCCACAGCAGGCGCATCCGGTCCTTGATTTTGGCGCTGAGGCTGCCGCCAAGAATCATAAGGATGATGACGGCGGCGATGCCGCCGGCGAACCATTCAGGGTTCGCGGCGTACCAGTCCGTCCACCAGTGGAATGATTTCGGCAAGAAGGACTCGATGAAACGCACGAGTTCGGAGACCATCCGGATCGGAGACTCGAACTCATGCTCCTTGATGCGGTCGTGGAAGAGCCAGAACGCCGCAAGATGCAGCGTGGCGGCCAGGGTGGCGAAATACGCCAGCCGGCGCATCCAGACGAAATTCCAGAGCTTTTCCTGCGCAGCAAAGCGGGCGGTCGCGCCCGCTGGCGTCTCGAACGTCGTCGGCCCGAGCGGCGTGAGCTTGCCGTTGCGGGAAACCACCAGATATTCCGGCGGCAAGCCGATCGGAGCATAGGCATTGCAGCCGCTGTCGATGCGGTCGAACACGCTTTCGTGGATCTTCGGCAACGTGACGCTGACGCCGACATCCGGGTCATTGCACAGGTCGGAGACCTTGCGCGGGCCATAACGGTAGTAGGAGCCGAGGCCGGAACGCGAGTCGTAGAGGCGGCCGTCCTTGTCCTGCGCTGAATCGATCAGTTTGATGGAGTCGGGGTCTGCGAAGGGGGCCTCCTTGAACACAAGACCGCGCTTGATGGACTCGTCGACGAGCCAGGACAGCGGTACGAACGATACGGCATCGTCGGGATAACCTCCGCCCACGTTGGCGTGCATACCAACGAACCAGACCTGGACCAGGCGCTCGTCGTCAATGGTGGTGGGGACACTTGGCTTGGATTCGCCTTCCTCGGTCCAGAGCACGGGGTGGAAGGTCGTCCGCTCATCGTCGAGCGCAAGCGCGTGCCTTGCGCATTTGACGCGTTGGCTCAGGATCCGGTTCGGAAGCTCAAGGGGCCAGATCCAGTTGCTGACGCCGCGCGTCATCTCGTCCATCGGCAGGCCGTAGGCCGCGACCGTGTCCCACACGCCGATGAACTCTATGGATGGGATGTCCTTGCGGACGATTTCGGCGTAGGGCTTGTTGCCCAGCAGGATGTCGAGCACCGGCACCAGGACGTAGTCGCGCAAGGCGCGGAAGAGCACCTCGATGCGCAAGATCGAGTGGTAGCCCTTGGCCCGGTAGGCCCTGTATGCCTTCACCGCGCCGTTGTGCAGCTGGGCTTCGGTATCCGCCACAACCAGGCCCTGCTGGAGGATGAGCGCGCCGAGGACGCGCACGGTGAACGCGCCACGGCTGAAGCCGAAGAGGTAGATCTTCGAGTGGTTCTGGTGATCGTAGTTGCGGCAGATGAACTTGTAGGCGTCGAGGATGTTGCGCTTGAGGCCGTATCCGAATGCGCCGCCCAGCACGGCGAGCGGCACGAAGGACGAGGTGCCCACGCCATCGTCGTACTTCGCGGCCTGGCTGTTGCCTTGCAGATCGAGCGCCTGGAACATCCGCCAGACGTTGGTACGCCAAACGCTTGAGGCAGCATTACCGGTGCCGTCAGACAGGATAATGATCTTCGGGCTGGCCATACGAGCGCCGTCCCTGACAAATGATCGATGAATACGGTGAGCGTAACAGGTGCCGATAGAATTTCAACTTTTGATTGTCGCTGTTCAAATTCTAGAATGTTAGAGAGGTCTGGGGCTAACGCCTCGCAAGGTCACCTCGGCCCTGCTCGACACCGTGTTGTGCGCCACCGCCTCGATCGCGCTGACGCAGATGAAGGTCGCCACGTCGAGGTCGATCCTGCGCATCTCCTTGCGGCGGCTTTTCGAGACAGGTGCGCAAGAGCGCGTGGACCTCGCGGCTGAAGGCTTCGACGTCTTTGAGCTGGCCGGAGCGCGGGATCTGCTCGGCGAGCACGCGGTGCAGTTTCGGGTCGATGTGATGGGCCTCGATTGTGACGGTGACGGCGGGCGGCGGGTGTCAAACTTCCGTCAAGGCGGCTGCCGCGTATCCGTCGCGCGAGCGACCTGCGCCGCCCTTCCGGCGCCGCGCAGCACAGGATGCTCGAGGGGACCGGTGACTTCCGGCGCTTTCTTTCCATCTACCGGACTCTCATGTGAAGATTTCTCCACTCGCTTCGACCAGGACCTGTAGTAGGCAACCGCCGTCATGATCGCGATTCCTGCAGCTCCGACGAGTAGTTGGTCGAGTATGCCGTTCCCTGCAAGCTGCAGGATGAAGTACCCGATGAAGGCCAGGAGGATGCCCACACAAAACACTTCGAGGGAGTGCTGGCCGCACTTCACCAGGGGGTGCCAGATGGCGGCTCGTAGCCCGGGCGCATCGATCGGTATGAACCGGGCGCCGAGGATGATCAGCACCATCAAATGAAGATAGCGGTAGGGCGCCAGATTGGTCTTGTCGTTGGGATTGAAAAGCTCGAACACGGCAGGCGCAAACAAGGCCCGGAGCTGAGGCTGGTGACCAGCCAGCGTCATGACCGCCGCAAAAATCAAATAGGCAATCGCAACAACCAGCACGATCCTGGACCGCAGCAGGAAGTGCAGACGCCCCGCGCCCGTCAACGCGAGCCATGCGCCCGTGACAAACAGAAGTTGCCACGCCAGCGGATTGAAGTACCAGCTTCCCGACGGATAGGAAGGCAGGTTCCAATGGAATTGCCGCGCAGCCAGATACAACAGCACCGATCCGATCATGACGGCATCAGGAAACCTCAACATCAACCAGAGGATCGGAGGAAACAGGCCCATCAAGACGACGTAGAGCGGCAGCACGTCCAAGTTCAGAGGCTTGTATCTCAGCAGGAGCCCCTGCGTCATCATCTCGCCCGGCGCGCCGGTGACCGGTCCGGCGTTGAACAGATCGATCAGATCAGGCGCGTTGAACCTCTCCGACAGGAAATGGACGAAAGCCAGGTAAATTACGAATAGCAGGATATGCGCCGTGTAGATTTGCCAGACGCGCCTGAACAGCCTGCTGGCTCCGAACACGAAGCCTCGCTCCATCTTTCGCGTATAGACGAGCGCTGAGGTGTAGCCGGAGATGAACACGAACAGGTCGGCCCCGTCGCTAAATCCATAATTTCGGAACGAACACCACGCCAGCACCGTGCCGGGGACATGGCCGAGAAACATCGCCCAGTTGGCGAGGCCGCGAAACAGGTCGAGACGCAAATCACGTTGCGGTGGTGGCAGCGCAAGCGCGGGCTTCATTCTGCTTTCCATCGTGTAGCGATTCACGATCGATGTCCGCGATCCAGCACTGAGAAGCCGCCGAGACGCTCACGCTGGATGGCAGACTGAGAGCCTCGCTTCAAAAGGATCAAACGTGTCTTCGCCCAAGGCAACCGGCAGTCGTCAACCAAATTCCCGGCGGCCTTCCGCAAGTTCAGTTTGATGTAGCTAACAATGTTGGCGCGCTGAGGCCAGCGGGATATTGACCTGGGTCAAGCGGCCTGCCGGGAGCCCCCGGCACTATGCGGGGTAGCTTAGTCCCGCGCAAAACGCGCGCTGTGCCATCGGGCCAGGCGAGGTGGGCGTTTCCTCGATCCGTCGTGTTCGGATCAGTAGTTTTGCGGGGCCGTCAGGCGTGGCCCTTGATCTCGTAGTGGCCCGGCACGCATTTGTAGCGCTCCAGGCGCCAATTGGCGTGATAGATCGGATGCTCGCCCATCCATTTCGCCAGGGGGGCCTGTGCGCCGACCGCGCACTGCATCATCGAAATCTCGGGCGTCATGTTGCTGTCGGTCACGATTTCCTCGACACAACTGCCTGAGCTGGCTGCGCTCAGCCGGCAGAGCACGGCTACGACGGTCACGAACATTCCTGTCACCTCATCGGTTGTTTCTGACCACCACAAGGATGCAAGCGGAGTGCCAGAGCCTGTGACACGCAAACAACACGCTGGCCTGGCCGACTCGACCCAGCGTCCGAGTGTCCATTTGACGATTCGGATTGTAAAAAATCTGCTCATAAACCGAAGCCGGATAAATACGGGAAAAGTCAACGAAAATGCCGCGCCGCCGCTGCTTCGCTAGGGTAAGCGCGCATGAAGCGGGATGGTCTGCCGGCTTGCTCCGCCTCTCCATTGCGGGCAGGGCAATCGCATATGGTAGCGATCTCGCCTGTGGCCATCCTTCGAGACGCCAGCCGTTGGCGGGCCCTCAGGATGAGGACTAGGTGCACGGCACCAGTTTCAACGAGCACCAGCTGCTTAGCCTCATCCTGAGG
>JAEWCE010000050.1 GCA_023390785.1 Pseudomonadota bacterium | reverse complement strand
GCTCGGCTTGATCCTGACGCGCCGGCACGCCGACCATCCCGCGCCGATGCTGCCGATCGACCTGTTCGCCCGGCCCATGTTCGCGCTGTCGGCGGCAACGGCCGTGTGCTCCTTCGCAGTCCAGGGCCTCGCCTTCGTCTCGCTGCCGTTCTAATTCGATGACGTGCTCGGCCGCTCGCAGGTCGAGACCGGCTTCTTCATGACGCCGTGGCCGCTAGTGGTCGGCATCATGGCGCCGATCGCCGGCCGCCTCTCCGACCGCCACGCCGTCGGCCTGCTCGGCGGCGTCGGCCTCGTGCTGCTCGGCCTCGGCATGGCCCTGCTCGCGACGCTTCCCGCCAACCCCGCCATTGCCGACATCATCTGGCGGATGGTGATCTGCGGCATGGGGTTCGGCTTCTTCCAGGCGCCGAACATGAAGGCGGTGATGTCGAGCGCGCCGCCGCATCGCAGCGGCAGCGCCTCGGGCATCGTTGCCACCGCACGCCTGACGGGACAGACCACCGGCGCCGCGCTTGCCGCCGCCTGCTTTGCGCTCGCCGGCCACGAGGGCGCAACGCTGGCGCTGGCGCTCGGTGCCGGCTTTGCCGCCCTCGGCAGCGTGATGAGCTTCCTGCGACTGGCGGTGAAGTAAGGCCCCCTTAGGCCAGATGCCGGGCGGCCGTCATGCCGGACGCCGCCGCCGGAACGACCGTCTCGTCCTCGATCGCGGCAAGACGCGTGTCGATGGCAGCGATGACCTTGCGCGAGTACGGTCCGAGGTGGGCGTAGGCGGCTATCATCTGCACCGCGATGCGTGCAGATGACGTATCGCGCTTGGCGCAGTTCATGAAGGCCTGCCACAGCGGCCCCCGCGCCTCGGGAAGGGCGGTGACCACCTTGTGCACCGTTTCCATCGCCCCCAGCTTGGAGCGGATATCACCTTCGGTGAGCTCGGAGCGCTGCCTGGACCGATCGAGCAACGTCATCAGGCGTTCGATGCGTCCCGCATAGGCTGCCGGACTGTAGATGTGCTCCAGCACCCGCTTGTAGTCCGTCAGAATTTCGCGCAGCGGGCGGACCGGATCGAAGTTGATGCCGGCCGTGCATTGATCGGCACCGATGGTCGGCGCCACGTCGTGGCCCGGATGCAGCCGCCCTTCGCGCTCCAGCCGCCGCGTCAGCTGCGTGTTCGGCAACGCGTAGAGCAGGCCGACCATGGCGACGGGAATCGCGGCCTCCTCGATGAAATCGATCATCGCATCGGCCATCGAGACCTTCTCGTTGTCGAAGCCGACGATGAAGCCGGCGGTGACCAGCATGCCGGCGGCATAGATCTTGTGGATGCTCTCGGCGATGTTGCGCCTTGTGTTCTGCTTCTTGCGCATCGCGACCAGGGTCGCAGGGTCGGGACTCTCGATGCCCACGAAGATGGCGAAGAAGTTGGCCGCGCCCATCAGCTCCAGGAGTTCAGGATCGTCGGCGAGATTGACCGACGCCTCGGTCGATAGCTCGAAGGGGTAACCATGGGCGCGCTGCCACTCGGCGAGCTGCGGCAGGAACTGGCGCAGCGACTTCTTGTTGCCGATGAAGTTGTCGTCGACGAAGTCGAGATGGCCGCGGTAGCCCATCTTGTAGAGCGTCTCGAGCTCGACGAACATCTGCTCGACCGTCTTGGTCCTTGGCACGCGGCCGTAGAGCTCGATGATGTCGCAGAACTCGCAGGTGAACGGACAGCCGCGGGAATATTGCACTCCGAGATAGAGATAGTCCTCGAACTTCAGGAGGTCGAAGCGCGGCACCGGCGTCCTGGTGACGTCGGCCTGGAACTTCGGCGCGGTGAAGGTGCCGGAGCGTGCCCCGCTTTCCCAGGCCGCGATGAAGTCGTCGATGACGCTCTCGGCCTCGCCGAGCACCCGGAAGTCGGCCTTCTCGTAGATGTGCGGACTGGAGGTCGGATCGGGACCGCCGACGACCACAGGCTTGCCCGCTGCGCGGCACATATCGATCAAGCGCAGCGTATCCGCCTGCTGCGGCAACATGCCGCCGGTAAAGACGACGTCGGCCCAGGCGAGCGCGTCGTCATCGAACGCCTGCGTGTTGCAGTCGATCAGCCGGACCGTCCAGCTCTCGGGCAGCATCGCGGCGACGGTGATCAAACCGAGCGGGGCCGCGGGACGCCGCACCCCCATCAGCTTGCAGGATTCGCCAAAGCTCCAGAACGATTCCGCCGTGAACAGCGGATAGAGCATCAACACGTTGCAGGGGCTTGGCACGTCGATGGAACTCCTTTTGCGTCGGCGCAGTGTAGCAAAGCGCGGTCGTCTTGCATCCCGGCAAAAAGGACAAACTGTCGCTCGGCCACATGCACTGGAACCGCAGACGTCGCCGCAGGCCCGGCAGCCGGCGCCTGAAGAGAGATCTTGCGGCCCGCGACGGTCAAATTCCTCGCAGGGACCCCTCGGACTGTTGATTTGAACCGTTCCAGTTTGCTGGACACATTGCGCGCCTGAGTTCAATCGGTGGATTGGGCCAATCAGGGGACTGCGATGGCAAACCTAACAATCAACGGAAAAACCTTCACCCTCGACGTCGAGCCGGATACGCCCCTGCTGTGGGCGATTCGCGAGAATGCCGGCCTGACCGGCACGAAATACGGTTGCGGCATTGCACAATGCGGTGCCTGCACGGTTCACATCGAAGGCGTCGCCACCCGCTCCTGCGGGGTATCGGTCAGCGAGGCCGAAGGCAAGAAGATCACCACGATCGAAGGGCTTGCCTCGGGCGACACGCTGCACAAGGTGCAGGAGGCCTGGATCGCCCAGGACGTGCCGCAATGCGGCTATTGCCAGAGCGGCATGATCATGGCCGTGGCGGCGCTCTTAAACGAGAAGCCGAAACCGACCGACGCCGACATCGACGAGGCGATCACCAACATCTGCCGCTGCGGCACCTTCCAACAGGTGCGTGAAGCGATCCACACGATCGCCAGCGCGTAAGGAGCCGCCTCATGAACAAGCATGTTTCTCCCAGGATGAACCGCCGTGCCTTCGTCATCGGCAGCGCCACGCTCGGCGCCGGCCTCGCCATCGGCCTCGACATCCCCTTCGGCGGCCCGGCCGTGGTCCGCGCCGCGGACGGCTCGCCCGAGATCGGCGCCTGGGTCGTGATCAGGCCCGATGACACTATCGTGATCCGCATCGCCCGCTCCGAGATGGGCCAGGGCTCGCTCACAGGCCTCGCCCAGCTCGTGGCCGAGGAGCTCGAATGCGACTGGACCAAGGTTACGACCGAATACCCGACACCCGGCACGAGCGTCGCCCGCAAGCGCGTCTGGGGCGATTTCTCCACCGGCGGCAGCCGCGGTATCCGCTCCTCGCAGGATTATGTCCGCAAGGGCGGCGCCACCGCGCGGGTGATGCTGATCCAGGCCGCGGCCGACGGATGGAAAGTGCCGGCCTCCGAATGCACGGCCGAAAACAGCGTCATTACCCACAAGCCATCGGGCCGAACCACGACCTACGGCAAGGTCGCCGAAGCCGCCGCGAAGCTGACGCCGCCGGCCGAGGTCAAGCTGAAGGATCCGAAGGACTGGAAGCTGATCGGCAAGGGCGTGAAGCGGCTCGACACCCTCGACAAGACCACCGGGTCCATGATCTACGGCGCCGACATTAAGCTGCCGGGCATGCTGAACGCCGCGATCAAGGACTGTCCCGTCTTCGGCGGCAAGCTGAAGAGCTACGACGAAGCCAAGATCGCCGGCATGAAAGGCGTCAAGAAGGTCGTCAAGGTCGGCGATACCGCGGTTGCCGTGGTCGCAGACACCTGGTGGCACGCCAAGACCGCGCTGGAGGCGCTGCCGATCGTCTGGGACGAGGGTGACAACGCCAAGGTCTCGAGCGAATCGATTGCAAAGTGGCTGGCCGAGGGGCTCAAGGACGACCAGCCGGCCTATGTCGGCAACAAGAATGGCGACGCCAAAGCCGCCATTGCCAGTGCCGCCAAGAAGGTGGAGGCCGTCTACCCCTATCCCTACCAGAACCACGCCACCATGGAGCCGATGAACGCCACCGCGCTCTATACCGCGGACAAATGCGAGGTCTGGTGCGGCACGCAGAATGGAG
>JAEWCE010000375.1 GCA_023390785.1 Pseudomonadota bacterium | reverse complement strand
GGATGAGCGCGAATAGCGACCGCATGGTCCTCACGGCCGCGAACCAACAGGATAAGGATAATGACCGATTTGATCCCCGATCACAGTATCATCCACGCTCGGCCTCTGGACTTCTGGCCGATTCAGGAGGAGGGGCGCGCGGCCATCCCGGCCTGTTTTGAGCTGTTGTACGGGTCGGGGCAGCTGAGGCTGACACACACAGAGATGGAGGATTGTGTTTTGGTGACGCCCGATCTCATCCGGATCGCCGTACTCTGCGTTGTGAACATGGAACGTTTTCGCAAGGGAATGGCAGTCGGCGGCGCTCTGCGCAACGCCCTGGTCGACCTGCGCTGCGCGGCCATTGTCGACCGCGGGATCCTGACGGCATGCAGCGAGGTCAACGCCGCGCTGCAGGGCCTGAGCTCTGGCAACTAAACCGAAGGCAGCAAGCCGCTGGCGGCCTTTGCGAGCTACACCGCCTTCGCAGGCATACCAACTCCAAGGGCACTATCTCCATGACCAGACCCGCGATCATCCTCGCCAATGAGAATGTACTCCGGCGAGCAGTGACGGAGCACATCCGCGCGTGCGAAGAGGTCATTGCTCGGTCCGACCGTCCTACAGACGCCTTCCCATTGGAGGCACTCATCGTCCTTTTCGTCGTCAACGAGGCCCGGATTCCGGGTTGGGAGGACCGCGTCGACGAGCGGGTCTGGGATCGCATAGCACAGCTAACCGACCATTGCTTCTTGTGTCCCTACAGCGAGCCAGATCTGCAAAGCCAGTATTTCGCGCTCAATCATCAGGAACTCGTCGACTTTCGGCGCGGCGTCCCCATCCTGAAGATCGTTTCCGCCATCGATACGCGAACCATCCTTTCCAGCGGCGGCCGCACGAAGCTGGATGTCGAGGTGACGATCCGCAAAGCGCTGGCCTATGAGGTATTCCGTCGGGATGTCGTGGTTGGCCAACTCCAGGCTGCACAGGACCGGCTGGACGGCAAACTTGTGGTTACAGAACGGGGAAGCGGGCTGCCATATCTGAGCGAGCACGCTTGGGTCGAGGGCGTGCCGTGCAAGGGTGACGCAAGGAAAGAACCGATTGGCAGTTTTTCTCGGAAGCTCGCGGTGATGGGCAGCCTCCGCGCTCAAGGCGAGTCGGTCGCGACGGAATTCGTGCCGGGAGCGGGCGAGCCCCAAGTGGTCGTCGACCTCATCGTCAAGCAGGTCGCTGCGTCGACTGCGAACATGCAGAAGCGCGAGCAGTATGATGCGGCGCTTACGACAGAGGCGTGGTCGATCAAGACTCTGATGAAGGCCTGCGCCGGGATCACCGAGTTGTCGGAGGACAAGGTAGAGCTGTCCAAGGCAACACGCAAAGCTGACGAACGCATCGCCAAGCGCGAGGAAAAGGAGAAGAAGAGGGTCGAGGAGCTTGCCAGCGGTGAACGCAAAAGGGACAGGTGGCGCGCGCTCGACCCGATTCCCGATCCCATGACCAGGGCGCTGCATCAGGAGTTCACGAGCCCCGACTTTTCGCCGGAGGAGCTCACCTTTATTGCGGCTGCTGCGGGAATTGACCCCAATCTTCTTTGCATCAGCCACGTCCTGGCGACGCCTGAGTTTAGGCTGGCGCAGATGTTGCGGAAAATGAACCTACGGGAGGAGTATCTGGCAGGCCCCGTAGAACTCGGCCTGTTGCGTGAGCTGTTCGGCCTCTCCGACCTCGACGGCTGCTACCAAGAAGCTCGTTCTCTCCTGACAAGCTTCGCCTTACAGCGGCTCCCGCAGGACTGGTGGGTCTCTCAGCTGAAGGGCGAATAGAGGCTCGACGAGCTCGTCAAGAAATCGCGCATTCATTTCCGAGCAGGGTTTCGACGATTCCGTTCTTCTCGTTCATGCCCCGGCACTGGTGCCGGGGCCATGAACCGCGGAATCAAACATGCCCAAGACCGAAAAGAAGCGCCCCGAAAATCGGCTGTCCCTGCCCATCTTCGCTCCCATCGTCAGCGACAAGGGCGGCATCGGCAAGAGCTTGCTCGCCAAGGCGATGGCCGAATGGCTGCGGCTGCGCAACGTGCCCTGCGGCGTGGTCGAGGTCGATACGACCGGGCAGTCGCTGAAGGGGCTCACGGATGAGGTCGTGAGCATTGCAATTGACCAGAGGGCGGCGCGCCGGGATCCCGCCTCGGTCTGGCGGGCCCTGACGCCGCTCTATCTGAGCATCGAGCGCATCAGCCAGGCGCGCGGTATGACCATCGTCGAGTTCGGCGCCAATGAGGCGGCGCGGGGTGCCTTGTGGGCCGCCATGACCGATCTTCAGGAAGAACTGGATCGGCTCGGGGCGTCCACGCTGATCTTGACGCCCTACACCTGCCAAGCCGAGGCGATGCGCCGCGGCGTCCAGTCGGCGAGCGCGTTCATGGATGCGCTGCCGCAGGCGCGCCTGATGCTCGTCGAAAACGAGCGGGATGGCAGGATCTGCGACCTCCATCCGTCGAGCGAAGCGGCTGCCGTTAGCAGGAGCTTGATCGGATCGCTGGCGGCCAAGGCGGCCACCGTGAGGATGCCCGCGATCGAGGCCGACAGCTGGGCGCCGTTCGAGGCAGCCAACATCCGCTTGATGGACGCGGTGATGATGCCGGTGCGCGAGATTATGGCAATCACGGGCCTGCCACTGCCCGAAGCCAAGATCGTCAGGGGAGACGTGGCGGCTTGGTGCGACAGCATGTTCAAGGCCTTCGATGAGTTCGTCGACGTCGGAGGCAATCAGGATGGCTAGTCGCACACCCGGAGATTTCAGCGGGGCTGCAGCGAACGCGATTATCGAGGCATCGCGGTCCCGTGAAGAGCTCGGCCGCGACCTCGCGGCGGTCTTCCTGGCCGATCCCGCAACCTTCGATCCCACCGGGTTGCGTCGGCTCGGCCAGGCCGGGCTGCGGTCGTTCGCTATGGCTGTGGGCGTTACGGTGCCCAATTCCCAATCACCGTCCGGAGCGGCCCAAGAGCAGATCGCTTCCAGGGACGCCGCCGACTGGAAGCTCCAGGAGAGCCGGATCGTTCCATTCGAAATCGTCGGCTCCATCCATGGCGCCCTGGCTGGCCTCGCCGCAATCGTGGCAATCAGCCTGCTGTCCTGGCTGTTCGGCTGATCCACCCCAGCAAGAAAGAGATTGAACGTGAACAACACCGTCGTCAAATTCCGCCCCGCACTCTTGGCCGCGTTCTGCGTCTTCGTCGCGATCGGATGCCTTTCCTATCTCTCGCTCTTCCTGGTCGCGCCGCCTGACATCGACGTCCTGTTCGCGGGCCGCGTCCCGCTGAACAGCCACGCAGTACTGATCGAGATCCTCAGGCAGATCACGGGCTGGCGGTGCTTACCCTCCGACGGACCGCTTTTCCTCGTTTGCCGCATGCGGTGGCTCGTCAGCATCCCGACCGAGCTTGCTCACCAACCTGCCCTGGGCACGCGCCTGATCGTGCTTGCGTCGGCTCCCTTCATCGCGGTAAGCATCGCCTTCTACGAGACCTATATCCGCACGCCCCCCGTCGAGACCGACATCGTCAAGAGCGGGCGGCACGTGCTGTTCGGCGAATACGCCCGGCGAGCCATTCAGGCGTTCATCCGTCGCGCGGGAAGAACCATGAAAGATGGGCTCTGGTTGCTGCCGAACGTGCAGTTGAACCTAGCGCAAGCCGCCCGCAACATCCTCGTGGTCGGCACCCAAGGCTCCGGCAAGACCGGACTTCTGCGGGCCTATATTGCGCAGCTCCTGGCCGGCACCAGTCTGAACTTTATCTTTGATGTGAAGGGCGACATGGTGGCGGGCCTACCGACCGATGCGTTCATTCTCGTTGCACCGCATGATGCACGGACCTGGGCTCTGGACCTCGGACCGGAGGTTCGCAATCGTGCCGTCGCCTTGGAATTCGCGGCCAAGTGCATCGACGACGACAACAAGAAGTCCATGTGGGTCTCGGCGGCGCGCGCCATTCTGGCAGACCTTGCGATGGTTCTCCGTACTCGCCACGGTGATCACTGGAGCTGGAGCGAGCTCCGCGATTGCGCGCTGTCCAGCCCGGCCGAACTTCAGCAGGCTTTGGCCGGAATCAATGCACCGAGTCTTCCGCTGGTATCGTTCGGGGCCGATCCCGCCGAGAACCGGACCGTGATGTCCGTGCTTATCACCATGTGGGTGGCGGTCCTGGCGACCATCGAGCCGCTGGCGGACGCCTTTGCCGAGGTCCCCCCGGAACGTCACTTTACTGTCAAAAACTGGATGGGCTGCAACGGCGGGATGCCGAGGACGCTGGTGTTTCAGAAGTCGCTGGCGTTTCCGGAATTGTCTGGTCTGCTGGGCTCATTTCTCGCAGAACGCATGGCTACGGCGGCATTGGCTCCCACCCGCCGGGCGCCCGACGCCCCGAGGTTGGCGCTAGTGCTTGATGAGTTCTCGGAGATCCCGATCACGAGGCTGCCGAGCCTTCTCTCGCTTGGCCGAGAAATGAAGGTGACGACCATCGGCAGTCTGCAGGATCTCGGTCAACTGAGGTCTATCGCTGGTTCCGAGAACGCGGCTGTCATCGAGAGCCGCTTTGGCATTCGCTTGGTGCTGCGCCTTGAGCCTGGCGACACCATCGACCGGATCACGCGCACGTGGCTCGGCGAGCGGCGCATCAGCCGCGTCCGGGACGCGACCGTCGAGGAACTGAGGGCAGGAATTACTCGCCCCCGCGAGACCGTCGCGGTCCCCGTCGTGCCCCCGGAGGTGCTCAGCGATGAGCTCGGCGTGCGCGAGACCGGCCAGGGCATGATGATCAAGCTCTTGGTCTGCGGATTTCCAATGGTTGGCATTGTCGACGTGCCGCTGACGACATGGCCCGATCGTCGACAGGCCCATGTCACAGCCGGCTCCTCGGCAGAGATCGGATAGTGAGGTTCGTGGAGAACCCAATGTAGGGCCTGGAGCCGAAAAATGGCCTAAACTCGCTTCGTTTCCCCTGTCAAAAATCAGCACATTCATTTCTGAGCGCCGATTGGCGATCTGACCAGAATGGGAGGCCTCTACCACGAGGCCTCTCCCTTGGTTGCCAGCTTCGCTATCATTCGCCGACCGAGCTACTACACCTCCCAGCCCTCCGATTACTACCGGTCAGGGGCTGAGTCCGCTGGCGTTTGGCTGCGCGGCAACGCTAGGCTTCGCATTGTCGCGGGCACCGCAGTCAATCCTCGTGACTTCGACCTTCTTTGCGATGGCTGCGATGCCGCGGGCAACAGGCTTGTCTCCGCGCCGTTATTCAAGCGCAGGGCGCCGGGTGTCGATATCACGCTTTCATCCCCGAAGTCGGTCTCGGTTTTGTATGCCGCAGGCGGCCCCGACGTCCGAGCTTCCATCGCGGAGTCCGAACGCGCCGCGGTAGAAGCGGTTCTGCGCCTGATCGAGAAGGAGGTCATGCTTGCCCGGAGGGGCAAGAACGGCGTTCGGAGGGAGGCCGCGCTGTTTGTCGCGAGCGTGTTCACCCATTCCGAGGCCAGGCCTGAGACGCACGCGGACGGCACCGTGTTGGCCAGTGTGCAGCGCCATCATCACGTCTGCATCCCCTCCATTTGCGAGCGCTTCGACGGGACCTTTGGCGCGATCGACACGGCGGGCGATGTCCGGTCGTGGAAGAAAACCTTTGGCTCCTGCTACCGGCTGGCGCTCGCATTTGAACTCGAGCGGCGCGGCTTTGCAATCGACCGCTCGGAGGACGACTGGCGCTGGTCCGTGGCGGGCGTGCCGCCGCAGCTGTGCGAATATTTTTCGGCACGACGTTCGGCCATCGAGCGCGAGCTGGCCAAGGCCGGGCTCACCTCAGGCGCGGCGCCGGCCGCTGCCGCCGCCGTGGCTCGCAACAGCCGCCGCGCCAAGGAAGAGATCAACGATGCGGGCCGGTTCGCGCAGTGGCACGAGGCGATGCATCGGCTCGGATTTGAGCCGGAAAGCGTAGTTGAGGCCGCGCGCGAAGCCGGCCAGCGCCTTGCCATCGCAAGGCAGTCCGAAGATCCGGGCGCCCGGATCCAGCACGCAGCGGCTGCGGTCCCCAGCGAGCTGACCGAACACGAAGCCACATTCAGCCGGCGGCATATCGTCGAGACTGCCTGCAATGCGCTGGTCGGCACCGGCGCTTCCGTAGAGGACGCGCTCAAGCACGTCGATGACCTCATGGTCGGCGGCGCCATCGTTTCGCTCGGCGAAAGCCGCGACGGCCCGGTCCTCTCCACGCCGGAAATGGTTGCGATCGAGCGCCGCCTTGTTGAAACCGCTGTCGAGCTGGCTCAGGCGCGGATCGCGGCGCCGGATCCCACACATGTCCGGCACCTCTGCCGCCAAAACGGTCTCTCGGAAGAGCAGACAGAGGTTGCCCTGGCGGCGACGTCGGGACGCCGTCTGGTCAGCATTTTGGCCCCGGCGGGCAGCGGAAAATCGACGGCCCTGAACGTCATCGCCCGCGCGCTCGAGTCGATGGGGGATGGCGTCGGCGCGGGATATGCCGTCTGCGGCGCATCGGTTTCCTGGCGGGCCTCACTCGACGTGGGCGCCTCAGCTGGGGTGCCGTCGCTCGCCATCGACGCCTTGCTCGCGCGCATCGATCGGCGCGCGGTTGAGGGGCGTCCCGCGTTCGATCGCAAAACCATCCTCCTGGTTGATGAGAGCGGACTTCAATCCAGCGTGCAGCTCGCTCGCCTTGTCGACCTCGTTGACGGTGATGCTGGCCTCGATAGGTCCAAAAACAATCTCTGCGGCCTCATTATGGTGGGGGACGACAGGCAACTGAGACCGGTCGGTCCCGGCCATTCCATTCGTCTCGTTCGCGACGCGATTGGCACGGTAAGCCTGTCTCAGATTCATCGGCAACGCGAACCTTGGGCACGCGAAGCTGTCCTTGCCTTTGCGTGCGGCGATGCCGAGTCGGGCTTGGCTGCGTTTCAGGATCGCGGCCTGATCGCTCTGCACGATCAACTCAAATCCGCCGTCGATGCCCTCGTCGATGATTGGTCGGTCGCACGGCTCACTTCGCCCGGCGAGCGGTTGATCGTGCTCGCCAAGACGAATGCGGAGGCCCGCGCGCTCGGCACCGCCTTGCGCAATCGCCTGCGCAGCGAGGGCCGCATCGAGCAACGCGAGATCTTGCTGCCGGCGGCCGACGCCTCAGGCAATGCTCACTCTCTCCCGATCGCGGTCGGCGACCATCTCGTGGCCTTGCGCAGGGTCGATCGCCTGGGCGTCGTCAACGGTTCCGCGTTGGAAGTCGAAGGCATCAAGACCTCGCGGCTAACCAAGGCAGTTCAAATCACCGCCCGATGCGGCGATCGCAGGATCACATTCTCGCCGACTGAATTTACGGACACGAAGGGACGCGTCCGGCTTGCGAACGGACTTGTGTCGACGGCATTCAGGGCGCAGGGCCTGACGGTTGATCGCGCCTTCGTATGGCTGACAGATCGCCTCGATCGCCATGACGCTTATGTCATGGCATCGCGCTCCACAATGGAGACGCGGTGGTACGGCGCGCGCAACAGCCTCGATGGCGGTCTTCGCGCAAGCTGGGACGATCCTGACCAAGCAATCGATGATCCCCGCCGGCTGGACTACCTGGCGGAACGGCTGTCGCGCGAGCGCATCAAATCGACGACCCTCGACCTTGTCGATGTCGCAGCCATTGCCCAGCAGCATGCGGCGCGGACGCGGTCCCGAGGGAGCGAGCTCAGCCATGAGCTCTAGAAAGGCGAACTCAAACCCGCGGCCAATCGATCCGGAATTCTGGACCGTGATCAACGAGCTTCCGGACCCGCTGCCGGTGGCAACGGCCGAGATCGAGGCGCTTGAGAGATACTTTGGCGAGGTTCTCGATGACGTCTTCAACCCGAGCCATGCAAAGTCCGCTGAAATCAAATCAAAACTGTGAAAGGAGACCAAGAATGACTACTCCACCCTTCTACAAGCCCGTCGTACTCGAGATGCCACTCGAAGCTTACGCCAAAATCGCCGTCGATGGCGGCATCTGGCTTGCGGGCGAGATCGTTGCGCACGAGCCCGGCGCCTCGTTCGTGCCCGACCCGGCCTACGTGTACAAGCCGCGGCATCGGACGGCTGTTATCGGCGGCTTGGGCGAGCTTGACGAGGCACGACGCCATCACATGTTCACCGAAGGCTTTCTCGCGCTGCCCGAGAACGGCGCGAAGTCGACGTTCCGCCGCCTACTCGTGACGCACACCGAAATGCTCCACGCAGCTTTGCGGGCTGAGTGGTCGTGCCGCTGGCGCATGATCCAGATTGGCGAAGATGCGCGTCCTCGCGCGATTGCTGTTGCAAGGCAGCTGCTTCCCAAGCCGGGCAATGTTCACTAGACTCGAACCGTTCTACAAGAGAGCGACAGGTATGGCCCGCAAGCACCTTCAAGCCGAACAGCCGAAGAGAACGTCGCGCAACGTTCTCGTGTACGTCCGGACCTCCACTGAGAGACAAGCGGCCAATTTTCTGAGCTTGTACGACCAGGAGAAGCAGATCCTGGCCAAATGCGAGCGCGAGGGAGAAAACGTTCTGGCGGTCTATCGCGAGGAAGGCGAAAGCGCCACCAACATGAAACGACCGGCGTTCGAGCTGATGGTGGCGCGTGCCACGGACGGCACGCGCTCCGTCGACGCCATCATGGTCTATTCGTTCTCGCGTGCGTTCCGTAACCAGTTCGAGCAGGAACTCACAGTCCGTGCCTTGCGCAAGCACAAGGTCGAGTTGGTCTCGTTCGCTGAGCCGCTGACTAACGACGCGAGCGGCGACCTTTTCCGCAAGTTCATTGGTATCGTCAACGAATTTCAGTCTGCGGAGACGGCGCGCGCGACCACTCGCACCATGAAAGAGAATGCCCGTCGGGGGTACTCCAACGGAGGCGTGATCCCATTTGGATACAAGTCGGTTGACGCCGACGTCATCGGACACAAGCAGAAGAAGAGACTTGCCGTCGAGCCAGTCGAAGCCGAGATCGTCATTCGTGCCTTCGATCTTGCGAGGAACGGCGACGGCGAAAGCGGGCCGCTTGGGACCAAGAAAATTGCGATCTGGCTGAACGAACGAGGTTTCCGCTCGAGAAACGGAAAGTTGTTCGGGACAGGCACAATCCACGAAATCTTGACCCGTGATGCCTATACCGGCGTCCGCAGGTTCAACGAGTATAATCGAAAAGGTGACGGCGAGCGCAAAGATACCTCGGAGATCGTCGAATACGAGATTCCCGCAATCATCGATCGGACGATCTTCGATCAGGTCCAGACATTGCTCGCCTCGCGCCAGCCGAGAGCCAAGGGGCCGCGGCTGACGGCGGCGCCCTCCTTGCTGGGAGGCCTGGTGCGCTGTGATTGCGTCGAGTCCTGCGCCTTGACGACCGCGACCGGCACGTCCCGCACCGGTAAGGTCTACGCCTATTATAAGTGTATCCAGGCGACCAAGCAGGCGCGCCACAAGGAGAGCGGGAGCGGCTGCGTGAACCGAAAAATTCCGCGCCCGGTGATCGAAAGGCTGGTCGTTGATGCGCTGGTCGATCAGTTGCTTCAGCCTGAGCGCGTGACATCCATTCTGCTCGCTCTGAAGGCCCGCCGGGACGACCGGCAGGCGTCAGCCAACCGCCGCATCGTCGACCTTGCCCGGCAGGCCGCTGAGGCTGAGGAACGGCTCAGCCGGCTCTACGCCGCCATTGAAGCCGGGACGATCGATGGCACCGACCCCACCCTCAAAGAGCGAGTGGCTGCCCTCAAAGACGGCCGCGATCGGGCAGCCGCAGCCCTGGACTATGCAAAGAAGTCGAGCGCAAGCCCCATCGAGATTGATCCGATGGCAATCGACCGCTTCAGCCGGCTTATGCGAGAACAGCTCATGTCCGGCGATGTCGCCGCGCGGAAAGCCTATTTGTCCAGCGTGGTCGATGCGGTGATCGTTTCGGAAGACAGAATCCGGATTATCGGCTCAAACGATAACATCCGGTCCACGTTCGGCCCGAATGGGCAACCCGCCCCGCGGGTTCAGAACTCTAACCAGCGATGGTGCCCAGGGGCGGAATCGAACCACCGACACTGCGATTTTCAGTCGCATGCTCTACCAACTGAGCTACCTGGGCATGCCGCGGAGAGAGCCTTTCGGCCATATGCGGGCGGGCGGTTTATAGTGGGGTCGGACGGCGCTGTCCACCCGGCTTCGCCAACGGCTTCACCGGGCGCGGCC
>JAEWCE010000367.1 GCA_023390785.1 Pseudomonadota bacterium | reverse complement strand
GTCGACCACCGCCCCCGCGCCGGCGCGGGGGCATTCGCTATGGGCGCGGCTCAAAAGCCGGTTTTCGCTGCGCCCCGTGTCGTTGCGCGACGACCTCGAAGACGCGCTCGAAGCCGAGGCGGCCGGTGAAACCGCCGATTTCTCCCTGCCCGAACGCACCATCCTGCAGAACGTGCTGCAGCTGTCCGACAAGCACGTCGAGGATGTGATGGTGCCGCGCGCCGATATCGAGGCCATCGACATCGAATGCACGCTGGGCGACATGATCGCCCGCTTCCGCAAGGTCGGCCATTCGCGCATCCCGGTTTATGCCGACAATATCGACAACATCACCGGCTTCATCCACGTCAAGGATGCGCTGCGGCGCATCACGGCCGAGATCACCGATCCCGACAAGAAGACGGAGATGCCGATCCGCCTGGTATCGCCCTCGCTCAAAGCCAGGCTGGGCAAGCTCGACATCGTGCGCCAGGTACTGTTCGTGCCGCCGCTGATGCCGGTGGGCGACCTGCTGCAGCAGATGCAGCTCAAGCGCGTGCACATGGCCATCGTCATCGATGAATATGGCGGCACCGACGGCGTCGTCACCATCGAGGATCTGCTCGAGGCGGTGGTTGGCGAGATCGAGGACGAGCACGACACCGAGGACGGTCCGCTCATCCGCAAGATCAATTCCAACATCTTCATCGCCGCCGCCCGCGCCGAGATCGGCGAGGTCGAGGGCGTCATCGGCCCCGATTTCGATCCGGGCGAGCATGGCGACGAGGTCGACACCATCGGCGGCCTGGTGTTCGCGCTGGCCGGACACGTGCCGGTCAAGGGCGAGGTGATCGGCGGCATCAAGAACTTCGAGTTCGAGGTGCTGCAGGCCGATAGCCGCCAGGTGCGCCGCGTCAAGATCAAACGGCTGAAGCAGCGCAAGCCTCCAGCCACGCCCAAGGCGAAGGCTGACCCAAAGATGGCAAGGCCAGCCGATCCGGCGGAGACGAAGCCGGCAGAGTAGTTTAGCTAGCAGCTAAGTTGCATTGCAATAGCCGTCGCTGTCTGCTAAGTACGGCCAGATGCGGGCGATCCTTTATAGCCGGGAAGCACAAAAGGCACTCGACCGGATCCCGGTCAACGAGGCCAGTCGCATCCGCGCCAAGATCAAGCAGTTTGCCGAGGACCCGCTCAGCCTCGCGAACAATGTGAAGGCGCTGACCGGCCTACCCTTTGTTCGGCTGCGCGTCGGCAATTGGCGGGTCATCATGGACGATCGCGGCCGCGTCCTGGGGATCGTGAAGATCGGGCCGAGAGGTGAAATCTATGACTAGCACCTTGCAGAAGATCGTGACGCCGGGTGGTGAAACGCTCGTCGTCATGTCGCTGGAAGAATACGAGGACTTGCTCGACGCCGCCGATGCTGCCGACGCCCATCGCGTGCTGGCCGAGATCGAAGCGGGCCGGCAGGAGTGGGTGCCCGGCGAAATCGTCGATCGCCTTCTCGACGGAGACAATCGCATCCGCGTCTGGCGCGATCATCGCGGCATGAGCGGCGCCGAACTTGCGGCTGCCGCCGGTATCAGCGGCGCCTACCTTTCGGAATTGGAGGCCGGCAAGAAAACCGGCGGCCTGGCAACCCTGCGCAAACTCGCGACTGCCTTGCGGGTCGATCTCGACGACCTCGTGCCGTGACCTTGACCGCGCGCCGCGCTGCGGCGACGGTCCGGCGTGCTGATCCCGCCCCCTGATTCGTCCCGATGACCCGGCTGGCTGAGTGGGCCATGCTCTCGCATGGCTGGCGGCGCTTCCTCATGCTGTTCGTCGCCGGGGCGGTGGCGGGGCTGTCGGTGCCGCCGCTCTACATCCTGCCGGCGCTGTTCGTCGCCGTGCCGTTCTGGGTCTGGGCGCTCGACGGGGCCGAGCGCCGCAGTGGCCTCGGTCGCCTCTTCGGTCCGGCCTTCGCCATCGGCTTTGCCTTCGGCTGGGGCTATTTCATCGTCGCCTTCCACTGGCTCGGCGCCGCCTTCCTGCTCGAGGGCGGGCTCTACCTCATCCCTATGCCATTCGCGATCCTGGCGCTGGCGGCGCTGATCGCGCTGTTCTGGGGGCTGGCCTCGGCGCTGGCACATTTGTGCTGGAGCCACGGCGCCTGGCGCATCGTCACCCTTGCCGCCTTCCTCGCGGCCGCCGAATACGCGCGTGGAACGCTGTTCTCCGGCTTCCCCTTCGACCTGCTGGGCTATGCGCTCACCGCCAATACCGAGATGATGCAACTGGCCTCGCTGGTCGGTGTCTACGGGCTGACCCTGCTCGCGGCGCTGCTGGCCATGACCCCCGCCCTGATCTGGCCCGCCGATGGGCGCAGCCTCGCGGCGCGGCTGGTGCCGTTCTTTCTCGCCATCGCCGCGATCGCCGCGCAGGTCGGCTATGGCAGCTATCGCGTACGCAGCACCACCATCGCCGAGCGCACCGACATGAAGGTGCGCATGGTGCAGCCGGTGGTGACCGAGCACTCCGACTGGGCCTCGGCCAATCCGCCGCAGATCGTTGGCCGGCTGATCGATCTGAGCTCGGCCAAGACCAGCCCGAACGACTCCGGCCTTGCCGACAAGACGCAGTTGATCTGGCCGGAATCGGTGTTCCCGTTCTTCATGAGCCAGTATCCCGAAGGTCTGGCGCGCATCGCCCGCATGCTGCCCGCCAACACCTTGCTGCTCACCGGCGCGCCGCGGGAACCCGAGGCCATTGCCGCCGATCCGGGCGCCGACAATCCCGGCTACAATTCGCTGCTCGCCATCAACACCGACGGCGAGATCGTTGGCAGTTACGACAAGTCGCATCTGGTGCCGTTCGGCGAATACCTGCCCTTCGCCGACTTCTGGAAGCTGTTCGGCATCCGCCAGTTCGTGCCCGGCACCAATGGCTGGGCCCCGGGCGACGGCCGGCGGCTGATGAGCCCGCCCGGCATGCCGGCCTTCATCGCGCTCATCTGCTACGAGGCGATCTTTTCGGGCGATCTCGGCGCCGATCCGCAGAAGGCCGAATTCCTGCTCAACATCTCCAATGACGAGTGGTTCGACGGCTCCATCGGCCCGGCCCAGCACGCCCGCCATGCGCTGCTGCGCGCCGTCGAGACCGGCCTGCCGCTGCTGCGCGTCACCAATTCGGGGGTGACCTTCGCCGCCGACCCGCTCGGTCGCATCACCGATCAATTACCGGCCGGCAGCCCGGGCGTCCTCGATGTCGTGCCGCGCCAGAAGCTGCCCGAGACGCTGTTCGACCGGGTCGGCAACTGGCCGTTCCTCGCCCTCGTGCTGGTGGGCATCCTTGCCGGCCTCGTCACCCGCACCCGCCGGCCACGCAGGGTCTGACGTAACCGGTCGCTCGCCCGCACGGATTTTCCGCCACACCCCTGCGCCACATATCAAGCTTTCTTTATATCCCCATTGACCGGGACCCGCGGCAGTGACAGAAGACCACCCGAACCACGCGATTTTTCGCGTTTTTGACCACTTTTTCGGGGTTTCAGCCTTGCGGTCCTCCTATCTCTTCACCTCCGAATCCGTCTCCGAAGGGCATCCAGACAAGGTCTGCGATCGCATCTCCGACGAGATCGTCGACCTCGTCTTCAAGGAGGCCAAGAAGACCGGCATGGATCCCAGCCAGGTCCGCATCGCCTGCGAGACCCTGGCCACCACCAACCGCGTCGTCATCGCCGGCGAGGTTCGGGTGCCCGAAACGCTGCTGAAGAAGGGTAAGGACGGCAAGGTCCTGCACGATGCCTCGGGCGCCCCGATCGTCAATCCGGCCAAGTTCAAGTCGACCGCGCGCAAGGCGATCCGGGCCATCGGCTACGAGCAGGACGGCTTCCACTGGAAGAAGGCCCGCATCGACGTGCTGCTGCACGGCCAGTCCGCCGATATCGCCCAGGGCGTCGACGAGAAGGGTAACAAGGACGTCGGTGCCGGCGACCAGGGCATCATGTTCGGCTATGCCAGCCGCGAGACCCCCGAGCTGCTGCCCGCCCCCATCTACTACGCCCACAAGATCCTCGAGGTGCTCGCCGAAGCCCGCAAGGCCGGCGAGGGCAATGCCAAAAAGCTCGGCCCCGACGCCAAGTCGCAGGTCACCGTGAAGTACGAGAATGGCCAGCCGGTCGGCGTCACCCAGATCGTGGTGTCGACCCAGCACGTCGATGCCTCGCTGAGCTCGGACGACGTCAAGAAGATCATCGAGCCCTATGTGCGCGCCGCCCTGCCCGAAGGCTGGATCGGCAAGGACACCGTCTGGCACGTCAACCCGACCGGCAAGTTCGTCGTCGGCGGTCCCGATGGCGATGCCGGCCTCACCGGCCGCAAGATCATCGTCGACACCTATGGCGGCGCGGCCCCGCATGGCGGCGGCGCCTTCTCGGGCAAGGACCCGACCAAGGTCGATCGTTCGGCCGCCTATGCGGCGCGCTATCTCGCCAAGAACGTCGTCGCCGCCGGTCTCGCCGATCGCGCCACGATCCAGCTCAGCTACGCCATTGGCGTGGCCAAGCCGCTGTCGATCTATGTCGACCTGCACGGTACCGGCAAGGTCGACGAGGACAAGCTCGAGGCGGTGCTCGGCAACGTCTTCGACCTCAGCCCCCGCGGCATCCGCAACCACCTGCAGCTCAACAAGCCGATCTACGCCAAGACCTCGGCCTACGGCCATTTCGGCCGCAAGCCCGGCCGCGACGGTTCCTTCAGCTGGGAGAAGACCGACCTCGTTCCGGCGCTGAAAGCAGCCGTGAAGGCGGCCTGATTGCGCTCGTTGCTTCCGCCCGCCGGCCAGGGCGGAAGCACTACCCCCGCCGGGGCCCCGCCCCCGCCAGCAGAACGTCGAGGCCCTCGAGGAACAGCGCTGCCGTGTTGTCCCCGGCACCCGCCTCGGACTTGGCGGCATCGAGCGAAGCGAATCGCGCCGCGATCGACACCGGCAGGTGGCGCTCCACCGTCGCCTGCTCCTGCGCGGTGAACCCCAGGACATAGCCGAGCACCGACAACTGCACGGCAAAGGCGGACGCAGCGGAAAAGCCGGCGCCGGTCAGGCCCTCCATCATCGCATTGCCCAGTTCGGCGAGGATGTCGACGCGCGCCTTGGAGCGGCTGGTGACGACGATTGCGGCGCCGTCCCGGTGTGACAGCATCGCCCGCCGCAGCCGCACGGCGATACCCGCGAGCCAGTCGCGCCAGGCCTCGTCGCCACGGGCCGGGACCGGCGAAAACTCCTGCCGCAGCAGCGCCTGCGCGGCCTCGTCGAGCAGATCCTGCTTGTCCCTGACGTGCCAGTAGAGCGCCCCGTGCTGCACGTTCAGCCGGCCCGCCACCTTGCGCAGCGTCAGTCCGTCCAGCCCCTCGGCTGCCAGCACCTCCAGGGCCGCGCCCGCGATCCGCTCGCGCGTCAGCTCCTCGCCGGGGTTGACCCGTCGCCTCATCTCGTATTATTGACCACTGGTCAATTCCCAGGAGACGCTCATGCTTCCGATCCTTGTCTCGATCTTCCTCGGCCTGTTTGCCGGCAATGCCTGGCCGCACTTTGCGCGCGGCATCACCAGAGAACGCTATCCCTCGGCCCTCGGCAATGGACCGGTGGTCAATTTCGTCGTCGGCTGGGTCGGGCTCGTGATCTCGATCGCCATCGGCTGGTGGGCATGGCCGGAATTGACGAGCGCGCCGCTTCCATCCGCCCTCGGCGCGGCGTTCGGCCTGCTGCTGATTGGCCTGTTTCATGCCGGCCCCGGCGCTTTCGGCCGCAAGGAGTGACCTCCGCCTTGCGGTTGTGATGGCCTTTGGCTACTGGGCTTTCGCATGTCCGACGCCAAGCTCCACCATCCCCTCACCGTCCATGGTGAGCCGCGCGCCTTCTTCGGGCGCCGCTCCGGCAAGCGACTGCACAAGGGGCAGGACCGCCTGTTTCGCGACGCCCTGCCGGAGCTCGAGATCGAGCTGCCCGCCGGCGGCCTCGATCCCAGATCGTTGTTCCCCGCCGGGCAGAACGTCGTTCTCGAGATCGGCTATGGCGGCGGCGAGCACCTGGCGCGCCAGGCGGCGGCACATCCCGACACCGGCTTCATCGGCTGCGAGGTGTTCTCGGGTGGCATCGCCAAGATGCTCGAAGCCATCGATGCAGCCGGCCTGCGCAATGTCCGGCTGTTCACCGACGACGCGCTGAAGCTCCTGGTCAAGCTGCCCGACGCCTCGCTCGCCGGCGCATACCTGCTCTATCCCGATCCCTGGCCGAAGACGCGCCACCACAAGCGCCGGTTCGTTTCGCCCACCACGCTCGGCGAGCTGGCGCGGGTGCTGCGTCCCGGCGCCGTCTTCCGCTTTGCCACCGACATCGAGGACTACGCCAACTGGACGCTGGCCCACATCCTGCGCACGCCCGCCTTCCGCTTCGCGCCGGCGCGGCCCGGCCAGTGGCACGAGCCCTATGCGGGCTGGCAGCCGACGCGCTATGAGGACAAGGCGCGCGCCGAGGGCCGCGCCGTCTCGTTTTATTTCGAGTTCATCCGCATATGAGGTTCGTCGTCTACGGCGTCGGCGCGATCGGCGGCACGCTTGCGGCCAGGCTCGCCGCGAGCGGCGCCGAGGTTGCCGGCATCGCCCGCGGCGCCCAGCTCGAAGCGCTGCGCCGCGACGGCCTGCTGCTGCGCACGCCCGACGGCGCGCAGCGCCATGCGTTTCCGGTCGT
>JAEWCE010000364.1 GCA_023390785.1 Pseudomonadota bacterium | reverse complement strand
CCGGATGCCGATATCGTTGGCGTCGGCGGCGATGCCGCCGGTGGTGATCTGGTTGTGGCGGCCGAGCTGGTAGCTGCCGAAGGAATTGCTGAGGCCCGAGATGGTGACGCCGGCGCTGTTGTCGCTGCCGAGCTGCGTCATGCCGTACTGGTTGTAATTGCCGACCAGCGACAGCACGATGGAGTTGCCGGCGCCGCCCGAAACGTCGAGGCCCTGGATCAGGCTGGCCGATGCCGCGCCGCTCTGCAGCGCCAGCGTGCCGAGATCGCCGCGCGCCCCACCGCCGGTGCGCACGCCGTTGTAATTGCCACGGGCCTCGAAGTGGATGGTGTTGTCGCCCTCGTTGAGCGTCGCCGTCTGCGACAGCAGCTCGAGCCAGTTACCGGTCCCCGTCTGCGTCACCGTGGCGATGTTGGAGCCGGCATTGGCCCCCTGCACCTGCTCGAGCGAGACGATGGTATTGAGTCCATGCAGATCCTGCGTCACGGTTGCCGTATTGCCCGTGGTCGCATGCGCGCCCTCGGTGGTCTGCACCAGCGCCCCGATGCTGTTGCCGCCAGAACCGCTGGCCGGTGGTGACCTTCGCCAATTCTTGCGGCTGACGCGTCGACGGCGCCGGCGGCTACAGCCCGCCCCTCAGCAGTTCCTCCACAGACCGCGCGGCTGGCACGCGCCAGTCCGGTAGGGTAAGTCCCAGCGCGGCCCTGAGTTTGCCCGTGTCCAGCCGTGAGTTCGCCGGGCGCCTGGCGGGCGTGGGATATTGGCTGGTCGGGATCGGCTCGATGCGCTCCGGCGCTGTCTGCAATTCTGCGCCACGGCGTAGCGCTTCCTCGACGGCAAAGCAGGCCAAGCCGTGCCAGCTCGTTTCGCCCGCGGCGGCGAGGTGGTAGAGGCCCGGCGCAGGGGCGGCCCCTCGCGCGATGGCGGCGATGGCGTGGGCGGTGACGTCGGCAACCAGCGCGGCTGAAGTTGGGGCGCCGATCTGGTCGGCGACGACGCGCAGGCCGTCGCGGTCGCGCGCCAGGCGCAGCATGGTGCGGATGAAATTGTGGCCACGGCCGGCATGTATCCAGCTCGTGCGAAAGATGAGCGCGTTTGCTCCCGACGCGGCGACGGCCCGCTCCCCTGCCAGCTTGCTGCGGCCGTAGGCGCCCGCGGGGCCGACCGGGTCCGTCTCGACATAGGGCAGGGGCTTTTCGCCGTTGAAGACGTAGTCGGTCGAATAGTGCACCAGCCAGGTGCCACGGCCCGCGGCGAGCTCCGCCAGTTCGGCCACGGCGCGATGGTTGATCCGGTCGGCGCGGTCCGGCTCGCTTTCGGCTTTGTCGACCGCGGTATAGGCGGACGCATTGACGACGATGTCCGCTGACGCCTGCAGCACCGCCCGCCTGAGCCCGGCCCCATCCTCGAGATCGGCCTCCGCCCGGCCGAGTGCGATGACCTCGCCGAGAGGCAGGAGGGCACGTTGCAACTCCCAGCCGACCTGTCCCGATTTGCCGAGGACCAGCAGCCTCACTTGTTGAGCTCCATCTCCCAGCCCGGCGGGGAGATGGGAACGACCAGCCGCTCTCCGGCCGGTGCCGCGGCGATGCGCGCGGCCTCCGGTGCAAAGGGCGGGCCCGCGACGGGCGACAACGGAAAATCGAAGAGGATCAGCAAGCCGGCGACCAGCACCAGTGCCGCCAGCGCCTCGTTCGACAGGCGCGGCAGATAGATGGTGGAGAAGTAGACGAGCGTGATGGCCCAGGCGATGCCGGTGACCACGAAATACCCGTCGCCCGCCACCCCGAACAACGGCGCCCACTGCGTCTCGCTGAGCCGGAACATCGGCGTATAAATGGCGGTGGCAACGACCAGCACGGGAATGATCGTCACGCCGCGCGCCCGCCAGTCACCGCGCACCAGCACTGCGATCATCACGGCGAGCCCGAGGAACAGGGCCGGGACCGCGATCACCAGCACCGACAGCGCCCCGATCCAGCGATTAGGCGTGATGAAGCCCAGAATGACATGGGACACGAGCGTTACCGGGATGGCAAAGAGCCCGGTGTCATAAGTCGGACGAGTTGCCTGCCCAGAGGCGGCAATGACCAGGAAGACGAGCTGCAGCGCCGCAAGGGCAATTGCGACGCCCAGATAGGCGGTGCGCACCGTGCCGCTGCGCCGCTGCGCCAAACTCCGCAGGGCCAGCGCCGGCAGCACGAAGAGGATCATTGGGCCGGAGAGTCCAGCGACCACCAGCACCGCCCAGTCGTGCACCCTCCACGCCTGAGTGCGGGGCGCATCGGCCAGCACCACGGCCAGCAGATAGAGGCCAAGATACCAGTGCGTATTGGCCGGGTTGACGTGCACCTCGGCGAGGTTCGGCATCAGCAGGAAGTACGCCGCTACTGCCACCTTGGCGCGCCAGTCGATCCAGGGAAAGCGCGACGAAAACAGGAAGGCCGGGATGGCAGCGCGGACCAGCAGGGCGGCCCACACGCCGAATAGCGGTACGAACTGCACCGGGAGCAACGTCGCAACGCCATAGACCGCGCGCGGAAAGAGCTGCAAAGTGCCGGCGAAGGGCAGGAACAGCGAAATCAGCGCGCCTCTGTTCCAGGCGTCGGCAAAATACACCGCGCCGTCCTCGGCCCAGAACATGGCGTTGGAGAGAATGTCCGGGCGCCTGGCGATCATCACAAGGAGCGAAATGGCGAAGGCCAGAGCCGAGGCGCCCTCGCGCGTCGGCCAGGGGGGCGCCTGCAGGCGCTGGCGGCCGGACTCGTCCTCGCCGGTGTCCACCACCACGATGTCGCTCTTGGCGAGATCGTGCTCGAGCCAATCGGCGATGATGCGGGCGCGCTTGTCGGGCGCTTCGAATTCCAGCGTCGGCGCGATCATGGCGGCAAAGGCGTGCGCCTGACGCTGCGTCAGGCGATCCTGCACCGGCAGGTTCCGCCACAGTCGGATCGCTTCTCGTTCGGCCGCCGCCCTGTCCATGCCCTTCCATAACCTGAGCCGGGGGCGTTGGCCCACTAGATTTCTTGCCCATCCCTCAAGCGGTACAACGACTTGACGCTGGCCGCACTCAGCGGTCGCTACGGGGTCGTGGCCGGTAGCAGGATCGTGCTCTTGTGTTCGGCCTTGTCCGGTCCGCTGCGCCACGAGAGTTCGATCATCCGGGTGACACCGCGGGGCTTTTCGCCCACGCCGAGGAGTTCAAGGCGGCTATCGAGGGCAGCAAGCCCGCTCCGCAGCGCATCGTCGGCCGCTTCCATGTCCATGTGGGAAAGTCGCCGGGCCAGGTCCTCGGACTGGAGCCAGTCGGTGGCCCGGCGTTCGCTCTCATCAAGCTGCATCTGCGTCCTCGCCGTATCGATGCGGGACAACGCGCAAGCTGCGGGCCGGTTCGCTAAGCGCAGTCAACTACTATGACAGCGGCACGATCGCGCCCGATCGTGCCGCCAAGTTCATAGTCGGCCTGACTGACGAGCCGCTATGTCCGCAGATTACGCAGGCGGCCGGGTACGTGCATCACCCGATGGGGTGACGCACGTAGCTCGTGCCCGCCAGGCTTTTGCCCCGACCGCGAAAGGGGTCAGGCACCGCTTCCGTAGTCATGCAGTTGCAACGGGTCGCCCAGCTGGGCGCCGAACAGCAGCTTCGTGAGCCCCAGCCGCGACGTGGCTTCCAGCGCCACGTTTCGCAGCCATAGTCCGGCCGCGCTTTTCGGCACGAAACTGGAGGCGAAGCCCCGCGCTCCCTTCTGCTTCCGCTCGACATAGGGGCGCAGGCGACGTTCGTATGCCGGGAAGGCCTGTTCGTGGTTGCCGCCCGCCGCATGCAGTTCCCCCGCCAGCGTGTAGGCCTCGGCCATTGCCATGGCGGACCCTTCGCCGGCCAGCAGGCTCGGACAGGCGCAGGCATCGCCGAGCAGCGCCGCCCGCCCCTTTGTCCAGTTGGGCACTTCGATCTGGCTCACGCGGTCGAAATAGAGGTCGTCGGCGGTTTGCAGCGCCG
>JAEWCE010000387.1 GCA_023390785.1 Pseudomonadota bacterium | reverse complement strand
CGTCGATATGGATGAAGCTGCGGCCAGGGTAGCAGCCGAGCCCGCCGATCAGCGGGTTGCGGTAGGCATAGGCGATGAGGCGGGACTTGTCGACGCCGGGGATGAAGATGTCGGCCGCCATGCACTTCATATGGTAGCTCGCGTCCTTGCCGCCGACATCGGCGTTGTGCCACGGGTCGCGATAGCCCGAACTGACCACCACGCGCTTGCGGAAGAACGTCTCGATGCTCCAGATGGCGAGCCTGAGGTTCGGCACCAGGCAGAAGGTGTTGACGCCCGAATTGGTGACGTAGGTGCCGAAGTTCTGCTGGTAGCCAGCGTAGGGATCGCGCGACGGCGACAGCGAGCACGCGCCCAGCGTCGCCGCGCAGAGCAGCACCAACAATAGCCGTCGCATCCACTGCTCCGAAGATCGTTCGGTCCCCGCGGGGGACCGGATTTAGGAACAATCCTAGGCAAACGCGGTGAAGCGGCGGCTAAGGCGCGTGGTTAGCGAGCCGTTACCAGGTGCCGGTGTTGGGCATCGACTGCCAGGGCTCCTGCGGCGGCAGAGTCCCGTTCTGAATCAGCTCGACCGAAATCCCGTCGGGCGATTTGACGAACGCCATGTGGCCGTCGCGCGGCGGGCGGTGGATGGTGTAGCCGAGATCGGTCAGGTGCTGGCAAAGCGCATAGATGTCGTCGACGAGATAGGCGAGGTGGCCGAAATTGCGGCCGCCGGCATAGACCTCGGGATCCCAGTTGAAGGTGAGCTCCACCTGCGCATCCTCGTCGCCCGGGGCGGCGAGGAACACCAGCGTATAGCGGCCCTTCTCATTGTCGCTGCGGCGCACTTCGCGCAGCCCCAGCCCGTCGCAGTAGAAGCGCTTGGCCTCTTCGATGTCGGCGACGCGCACCATGGTGTGAAGGTATTTCATCGGCTCGTCTCCTTGCGGCTCGGACGGTAGCATGCGGGGTTCTGCGCTATCGGCGCAACAGTGCTGTGAATTGGTGGCGGGGTGTCCAACAAATTCGCAACGACTCCTTAACTTTTGAATCTGAATCGGCCAAGGTGAGTCCAATGACTGCGTAACCCGGGTTTGCGACCGGGCAAGTTCGAAGAGGCGTTGGGGGCATGGCGGCTAAACTTCCAGCCGATGGCGACAAGCCCGGAGTCCGTCCGCTCGATGATGCGGCGGTGGTCGATGCCAATGCCCCTCTCGACGTCATCGAGATTTCCGGTGCCATCAAATGGTTCGACGTGGCCAAGGGCTTCGGCTTCATCGTGCCGGACGACGGACGCCCCGACGTCCTGCTGCATGTGACCTGCCTCCGCCGCGATGGCTACCAGACCGCCTATGAAGGTGCGCGCGTGGTGGTCGAGGCGCTCAACCGTCCCGGCGGACTGCAGGCGTTCCGCATCCTGTCGATGGACGAATCCACTGCCCGCCACCCGGCGCAGATGCCGGCGCCGCGCACGCACGTCACGGTGGAGCCGACCAGCAAGCTGGAGCGGCTCGAGGTCAAATGGTTCAACCGCATTCGCGGCTTCGGTTTCCTGTCGGCCGGCGACGGCGCGCCCGACGTCTTCGTGCACATGGAGACACTGCGCCGCTTCGGCATCACCGAGCTGCGGCCTGGGCAGTTCGTGCTCGTCCGCTACGGCACCGGCCCCAAGGGACTGATGGTCGCCGAGATCCGCCCCGATGGCTGGGGCGACGCGCCGTCGTCGCACTAACCCCTTCATTTACATGACAGTTTCCCGCCTCTTGCGATCGGCCTGGACAGCCGCTCGCCTCGCCTTGATGCTGCTGATGCTCAGCGTGGCGACCGCCTGCAGCGCCGACAATCGGGGCGTTTTCCACACCGCCAAGGGCGACTTCGCCTTCACCCTCGAGATTGCCGATACCGAGGCGCAGCGCGAGCGCGGACTGATGTTCCGTACCTCGCTCGCCCCGGACGCTGGAATGCTGTTCGACTACCACCAGGAGCAGCAGGCGGCGTTCTGGATGCAGAACACGCTGATCCCGCTCGACATGATCTTCATCGCCGCCGACGGCACGGTGAAGACCATCCACGTCAATGCCCGGCCGATGGATCCCACCAGCATCCCGTCGGAGGTGCCGGTGCGCTTCGTGGTGGAAATCGCCGGCGGCCGCTCGCAGGAGATCGGCCTCAAGGTCGGCGACAAGTTCGAGAATTCCCGGGTCGGTACGGCGAAATAGGGCGCGATCCCGATCCCCAGGAGGGATCATTCGGCCAAACGCCAGTTTCGTGCTTGCTCTGTCCGACCGACCGCAAGACCGGTCGTTCGGCAACCGCTAGAGCCGGCTCAGCACCATGCAGTCGAAGATCGCCCACAAGTGCAGGATCGAGCCGGCAACCACGAACACGTGCCACAGCACGTTCTGGAATTTGAGCTTCTCCCACAGATGGAAGATGATGCCGGCCGAATAAGTGATGCCACCCGCGACGAGGAGCCAGAAGCTGACGGGCGGCAGCGCCGTCGCCAGGGTCTGGAACACGAGAACACCACTCCACCCGATGGCCAGGTAGAGCAGGATGGCGAGCCGCCCGAAGCGCTGCGGCACGATCAGCTTGAGGGCGACGCCGATCAGCGCCGCGCCCCACACCAGCACCGTCAGCAACTGTCCATCGCGGGTGCCGCCCAGCACGGCGAGGAACGGCGTGTAGGTGCCGGCGATGAACAGGAAGATGGCGGCCTGGTCGAGCCGCGCCATCAGCTTCTTGAAGCCCGAAACCGGCGCCAGGTTGAAGGCGAGCGATACGCCGAGCACGGTCAGCAGCGTCGTCACGTAAACGATCAGCGCCGGCAGCTCCTGGCGGGCCGTGCCGATGGCGGCAAACACGATCAGCACCGTGCCAAGGCCGATGGCGAAGGCGATGCCGATGCCGTGCACGATCCCGTCGGCGATCAGCTCGGCCAGCGAGAACTGCCGGCGGCGGTGCCACCAGGGTCGAACCTCAGCATAGTGCGCCGGGATATTCACGCGTTTCTCCTTGTTTCCAGCATGGCAGGAAGACGACGAATATGGCTTAACATGGTCGCCAATCTTTCCGTGTCGTGAACGAATGGAAAATCGCGGCGCGGACGGCAAACCATCCGTTAGGGAGGACGCCATGGGCGAGCCGCTGCTGCCGATCATCGCCGAGATTTCCATCGCCGCCCCGATCGAGCGCGTATGGGCCGTGCTGGTCGGAGAATCGACGGTGCCGCAATGGCTTGGCGCCATGGACTACAAGCCCGAAGTGGGCAGCACCTTCTTCATGCAGCAGGACCCCGAGAGGAAGGCCCGGCGCGACACCGAGGATGCCACCTGGTGCGATGTGCTGGCGCTGCAGAAGCCGCACAAATTCGAGTTCTCCTGGTACCTGCCGGGCACGCCGCAGACCATGGTGCATATCAGTCTGTTCTCCGAAGGCCCGGCGCGCAGCTTCGTGCGGCTGATGCATGACGGCTGGGACGATTTCGAGCGCGAGGCGATCGAGGATTTCTACGACCAGCTCGCCCGGGACTGGGCCGACGACGTATTGCCGGCCCTCAAAAGGCTGGCGGAAGCCACGCCCTGAGGTCCAGCCGCCAGATATTGTGCGGCGACACGACCCCCTTGGGATATTCGAAATCCTCGACCCCGGTCAGCTCGAAGCCGAGCTTGCGGCAGATACCGTTCGAGGCGGCATTGTCCGGCGTCGGGAAGGCATAGACGTAGCGATGCAGCGCCACCGGCCGCAGGCGGGCCAGTGCCGCTGCCGCCGCGCGCGTGCCGTAGCCGCGTCCCCCGAAGGCGGGCAGGATCTCCCAGCCGATCTCGTAAACCGTCTCGCCGGCCTGTTCGCGGGCCCAGTAGACGACGGCACCGACGATGTCGCCGCCGACGGCGACACGCAGCACCTCGACATCGCCAGGGCGGTGATAGGTGAGGTAGCGGGCGTGGCGGTCCAGCAGCTTGGCCTCGCTCTCGGGGCCGCCGAGATGCCGCTTTTGCTCGGGCGTATTCATGGCCCGGAGAAGAGCGAGGCCGCTCTCGTCCCAGGCCATGAGGTCGATCGACGGCGAGGCGATCGCCGGTTACTCCGCGGCGACCGTCTGGCTGCGCTTCGGCAGCACCCAGTTGGGCCGCGGGAAGTGGCAGGTGTAGCCGTTGGGGATGCGCTCCAGGTAGTCCTGGTGCTCGGGCTCTGCCTCCCAGAACGGGCCGGCCGGGGCGACCTCGGTCACCACCTTGCCGGGCCACAGGCCTGAGGCGTCGACGTCGGCGATGGTGTCGAGCGCCACCGCTTTCTGCTCGTCGCTGGTATAGAAAATCGCCGAGCGGTAGGAGGTGCCCAGGTCGTTGCCCTGGCGGTTTCTGGTCGTCGGGTCGTGGATCTGGAAGAAATATTCGAGGATCTTGCGGAAGCTCGTCTTGTCGGGGTCGAAGACGATCTCGATCGCCTCGGCATGGGTGCCGTGGTTGCGATAGGTGGCGTTGGGCACGTCGCCCCCGGAATAGCCGACGCGGGTGGAGATCACGCCGGGCTGCCGGCGGATCAGTTGCTGCATGCCCCAGAAGCAGCCGCCAGCCAAAACTGCGCGTTCAGTCGCCATTCGTTTCTCCTGATGTCCGATTGCCCAGCATAAATGGGAATCCACCGCTCACGCTACAAATCACGTGTTCGTTGGCGCCCCTGAACCTCCGGCCTTTCGACAGAGCAATACCATCCACCGCGGCGGGCCTGGCGGCCGGCGCGCTTCGACGCTGAATCCGGCCTCGGCAGCCGCCGCGCGCAATATCTCCGGATCTCGAGGGGTGAACAGGTCGCCGGGCATTCCCATGCGGTCCATCTGCGCCTTGGGCAGGAAGCCCAGGGCGAATACGCCGTCGGGCTCCAGGCAGCGATGCACGTCCTGAAAGCCTCGCTCCAGCGAGCTCCAGAAATACACCGTGTGCACCGTCAGGGCCTTGGTGAAGCTGCTGTCGGGGAATGGGAGCGCCTCGATTTCGCCGATGGTGAAACGTGCGCGTCCCGCTCGCTGCGCCGCAGCGAAACGGCGCTCGGCCGCGGCGACGCTGTCGCGCGACCGATCGACCCCGACGACCGACGCGCTGCGATCGAGAAGACGCTGGATGTTCATGCCGCCGCCGAAGCCGATCTCCAAAACCCGGTCCGTCGGCTGCAGGGCCAGCTGGTCCACGGCAAAGGCGTTGGCGCCGGCGTTGCCCCGGTTCATTCCTTGTCGAACGAGCCAGCCGGCGATGCCGCGGGGATGCGAAAGCTGTTCGGCAATGAACCGGGGTGGCATTGGCGCCTCTTCTTGGCAGTCGGGGGCCGGCACGGTGATCTGATCGGCAAACGTTCAGGGGCTCTCACGGCCCTCTGCATGTTGGCGACCCCGGGAGGAATCGAACCTCCGACCAATAGCTTAGAAGGCTACTGCTCTATCCGCTGAGCTACGGGGCCGTCGCGTCGGGGTGTAGCCGGTTCTCCGGGCCGCGTCACGCGGCAGGAGGGGCACCGGTGCTCTCGCGCACGATGAGCTCGGATTTCAGGACCACGCGGACCGGCTCGGCGCGGCTGCGGGGACTCTCGAGGATATCGACCAGCGTCTGCGTGGCGATGCGGCCGATCTGCTCGCGCGGCTGGCGCATGGTGGTAAGGGCAGGGGCGTAGTTCTGGGAGATCGAGATGTCGTCAAAGCCCATCACCGAGATGTCGCGCGGGCATTCGATGCCGTGCCGGCGCAGGCCGGCAATGAGGCCGATCGCCATTTCGTCGTTGCCGGCAAACACGGCCGTCGGCCGGTCGGGCAGGGCGGCGAAATGCTCGGCCGCCAGCTTGCCGCTTTCCATGCTGTAGTCGCCCGAAACCACCCATTCCTCGCGCGCCGGCAGGTGGTGTTCGAACAGCGCCTTGCGGTAGCCCACCAGCCGTTCGTTGGGGAAGGTGTTGCGCGACGGGCCGCCGATATGCCCGATCTTGCGATGACCCAGCGCGTACAGGTGCCCAACGGCGCGCTCGGCCGCCTGCAGATTATCTGTGATGACCGAGTTGATCTGCGGATCGGGCAATTCGTCATAGGCCGCGACCAGCGGCAGCGCCCCGCCATGGCCGGCGATGGCATGCAGCCGGCGGGTATCGAGGAAGCCGTCGAACAGCAGCAGGCCGTCGGCGCGGTTCGACCGGAAATAGTCCGACAGCCACTTGGCCGGGTCGTCGCCGAGCCGTCCCGTCACCAGCACGCCATAGCCGCGACTGGTGGCTTCGGTGACCACCGCATCGAGGATCGTGGAGTAGAATGGATTACCGATTCCGGGCATCGCCGTCAGAATCGTCTTGGCCCGTTGCAGGCGCAAAGTGCGCGCCGCCTGGTTCATCGTGTAGCCGGTTTCGCGCACGGCGAGGTGCACGCGCTCCCGGGTCGATTCCGAGACGCGGTCGGGGCTGCTCAGGACGCGGCTGACAGTTGCAGCGGAGACTTGAGCATGCCGCGCAACGTCTTGAATCGTCGGGATTTTCTTCGTGGTTTCCATGCGTGACAGCGCCCCTCTCCGCTGCCTCCTCGCTGCCTCTGTAATTCGATCTTGACAGCCAAGCAAGAAGTGTCTGAAACTCGTGCAATCGATTGCATTGATCTCGAGGGAGGTTTCGTGTAATCGATTTCACGCCGCCGACCGGGAGAACCCTGAACAGGGTCGCCGTCAGGCCGGCAGCACGGGTTGGGGCATCCGCTTCCAATCAATGTTGGGAGGACACATAGATGATGAAGTTTACGCTGGCGACCATCGCGGTCGCCACGCTGCTTGGCGGCACGGCCGTCAAGGCGACGGACCTCGAAGTCATTCACTGGTGGACGTCGCCGGGTGAATCGCGGGCCGTCAACGAGTTCGCCAAGGCCTTCGACAATGACGGTGCCGGCGACCACTGGGTCGATAACGCGATCGCCCTGGGCGAGACCGCGCGCGCCGCGGTGATGCAGCGCGTTGCCGGTGGCAACCCGCCGGGCGCCGCCCAGTTCAACCCGGGCCGTCAGTACGAAGAACTGATCAAGAACAACCAGTTGCTCGACCTGACCGACCTTGCGACGAAGGAAGGCTGGGAGAAGATCATCCGTCCGGCGACGATCTCCGATCCGTGCCATATCGACGGAAAATGGTGGTGCGTGCCGGTCAACATCCACTCCAACAATTGGGCGTGGGTCTCCCCGGCGGCGTTCAAGACTGCCGGCCTCGAAGTTCCCAAGACCTGGGACGAGTACATCGGCGACCTGCCCAAGCTCAAGGACGCGGGCATCATCGGCTTTGCGGCCGGTGGCGACGGCGGCGGCTGGCAGCTCAACCTGGCGTTCGGCGTCATCCAGACCCAGGACCTCGGCCAGGAGAACCGCGACAAGCTGCTGAAGGACAAGGATCAGACCATCGCCATGGGCGACGGCATGAAGAAGGCCTTCACCGACTTCCGGACCCTCAAGCAGTACACCGACGAGGGCCTGCCGAACCGCAACTGGAACGACTCCACCGCGCTCGTCATCCAGGGCAAGGCCGCCCTGCAGATCATGGGCGACTGGGCCCGTGGCGAATTCGGCGCTGCCGGCAAGGTGCCGGACAAGGACTATGTCTGCTGGGCTCTCCCGGCCGACCACCCGCTCGTGACCACCTCGGGCGACGTGATCGTGTTCCCCAAGCAGGGCAACCCCGATGTCGAGGCGGCTCAGCTCCGTCTGGCTTCGCTGCTGCTCTCGCCGAAGGTGCAGGCGAACTTCAACAACGCCAAGGGCTCCATGCCGGTGCGTGACGACGTCGACATGTCGCTCGCCGACCCCTGCATGCTCAAGGGCCTGTCGATCATCAAGGATCCGGCCAACATCCAGATCGACTCCAACCGCTGGCTCACCCCCGACACGCAGTCGGCGTTCAACGACCTGATCAGCCAGTTCTGGACTGACGATTCGATGACCGTCGAGGAAGCTCAGCAGAAGTACGCTGACATCCTGGCGTCCGCGCAGTAAGCGGACCTTCTCTGCCGGGCGGCTCCCTCATCG
>JAEWCE010000386.1 GCA_023390785.1 Pseudomonadota bacterium | reverse complement strand
TAGCCATGACGCTCGTAGAGACGCCGTGCGCCCTCGTTCTTGTCTTCGACGATCAGCGACACGCCGTTCGCAGCCGTTGCATCGCGCTTGACGTCGGCGACCTCCAGCAGCTGGCTGCCGACCCCCTTGCCGCGCCAGCCCACATGGACCCCGAGCATGGAAATGAACCAGGTGCCGTTGGCCTCCGCCTCGAGCTCCTCGATCGGCCGCATGAATCCGGTGACGTCGGGCGGCACCGGCTCGAAGGCGTCGGGCTTGCGGTAGCCGAGCAGCATGCCGACCACTTCGCCGTCGCTCTCGGCCATGGTGCAATTGTGCCAGCCGAACTCGGTGTCGTCGCGCAGCATCTCCAGCCGCCCGACCTCGATCGGATCGTAGGTGCCCTGCGCCTCGGCCGCGTGCGCCCAGCCCTGCGCGATACCGCCGTGCACGGCGATGTTGACCAGAAGCGCAATCTCGCTGGCATCGGCGCGCGTCGCCGGCCGCGTGGTGACGCTCACGGGCCGAGCAATCCCGCAACGATCGGCACCAGGGCATCGCCGATGGCCCGGGTATTGGCCGCATCGAGGTGGACGCCATCATTCGGATCGGGGCGCGCCACAGTGGACGCATCGAAGAAGGCCGTTCCCAGTTCCTCGGCGCGCTGCCGGTACCACTTCGCAAACTGGCGCGATTCATCGATCGCGGGCTGGCCGCCGAAATGCAGCAGCATCTCGGGATGCTGCGTGTCGCTGAGGTGCGGCGGGGCCACGAGGACGATCGGCATGGCCGCGCCGCAATGCGCCCGGACGATCTCGACGAGCCGCGCCGCTCCCTTCGAGGCCTCCATGGCCGTGCGGCCGAGGAAAGGCTTCAGATCGTTGGTGCCCAGCATGATGACGACGAGGTCGAACGGTGCATGCGAGTGCAGCAACGTCGGCAGGATACGGGCGCCGTTGCGATCGGCGCTGGTGAACCAGTCGTCGTGCACGGTGGTGCGTCCGCCCAGGCCTTCGGCGATCACGCGGGCCCTGCCGCCGAGGCCGGCCTCGAGCCGCGTCGGCCAGCGATCCTCATAGGCATGCCGTGGGCCGCCTGGGATCGGATTGGCGCCGTAGGTCAGGCTGTCGCCGTAGCAGAGGATGGTTTTCATGCCAGCATCATCACCGGAGTTTCGATCAGCGTCTTGAAGGCGGCGAGCAGCTCGGCGCCGAGCGCGCCGTCGACGGCGCGGTGGTCGCAGGCACACGTCACCGTCATGAAATGGCCGACCTTCACCTGCCCCTTGTCGGCATAGACCCGTTCTTCGCCGACGCCGACCGCGAGGATGGTGCCGTGCGGTGGGTTGATCACCGCGGCAAACTGGGTAATGCCGTACATGCCCAGATTGCTCACCGAGGACGAACCGCCCTGATACTCGTGCGGCGCCAGCTTCTTGTTACGGGCGCGGGCGGCAAGGTCCTTCACCTCTTCCGAGATCTGGCGCAGCGTCTTCTGGTCGGCCGACTTCACCACTGGCGTAAACAGCCCGCCCGGCACCGCCACGGCGACCGCCACATCGGAGCGCTTGTGGTAGAGAATTGAATCGACCGCCCAGGTCGCGTTGGCGGTTGGCACCCGCTGCAGCGCCAAGGCCCAGGCCTTGAGGACGAAGTCGTTGACGGACAGCTTGTAGGCCGGCTTGCCGTCCTTGAGCGGCGCAGCGGAATTGATCTTTTCGCGCGCCTCCAGCAGCGCATCGATGCGGCAATCCAGCGTCAGGTAGAAATGCGGGATGGTCTGCTTGGCCTCGGTGAGGCGGGCCGCGACGGTCTTGCGCATGCCATCGTTCGGAACGACGTCGTAGCTGCCCTCGGGATAGAGCGCCAACACCTGCTGCTTGGTCATGCCGAGCGCGAGCCCTGCACCGGATGGCGCCGCGGCGGGGGCCGGGGCCTTGAGTTGGGACTTGCCGGACTTCACCGCCTCGACATCGGACTTCACCACGCGGCCGTGCGGCCCGCTGCCGGAGATCGCGGCGATATCGATATTGGCTTCCCTCGCGAGGCGCTTGGCCAGCGGCGAGGCGAAAACGCGCGCGCCATTGGCGTTGGCTGCATTGCTGCGCGCCGCCTCAATTCCCTGAGCAACCTGCGCGCGGGCGCTGGCCTCCCTGAGCGGCAATGCCGCAGTACCGGTCGTGACCGGCGCTGACGCAGCGGCGGGTGCCTCAGGCTTCGGAGCCTCAGCCGCCTTCGGCGCGGGTGCCGCTGAGGGCGCCGGGACCTTCACATCGGATGCGCTCTCGCCCTCGGTCAGCAGCACGGCGATGACCGCGTTGACCTTGACGTTGTCGGTGCCCTCCGGAACGACGATCTTGCCGATCTTGCCTTCGTCGACCGCCTCGACCTCCATGGTCGCCTTGTCGGTCTCGATTTCGGCGATCACGTCGCCGGACGAAACGCTGTCGCCTTCCTTGACGTGCCACTTGGCGAGCTTGCCCTCTTCCATGGTGGGAGAGAGCGCCGGCATGGTGATGTTGATGCTCATCTACTGCCTCACTCGCCGATGTCTTCGTTCCACAGAGATGGATTGTTCCTGATGAACTCCGCCATCATGTGCTCGCATTTGGGGTCGTGGTAGTCCTTCACGTCGACGCCAGCGAGCGTCATCACGTCCTGGAAACCCTTGAAGTTTTTGCTCTCGGCCACGACCACCCGTGAGATGCCGAACTGGATGATCGTTCCGGTGCACATCATGCAGGGGCTGAGCGTGGTGTAGCAGGTCACGTCGCGATAGGTCTTCTGCCGGCCGGCGTTCTGGATCGCGTCCATCTCGCCATGCAGGATCGGATCGCCCTTCTGCACCCGCCGGTTGTGGCCGCGACCGATGATCTCGCCATTGCGCACCAGCACCGAGCCGATCGGGATGCCGCCCTCGCTCAGGCCCTTCTGGGCTTCCTCATAGGCGGCATCGAGAAACTTCCGGTCGAGTTCGTCCTGCGTGGCCATCTCGTCAGCTCCTGTAGGTGACCGCATTCACCGCTGCGACGACGTCGTCGACACTCGGCAGGGCGAGCTTTTCGAGATTGGCGGCATAGGGCATCGGCACGTCCTTGCCGGTGACCCGGGTGGGCGGTGCGTCGAGATAGTCGAAGGCCTCGGCGGTGACGCGGGCGGCGAGCTCGGCGCCGATGCCGCCCTGCGGCCAGCCCTCCTCCACCGTGACCAGACGGCCGGTCTTCCTGACGCTCTCGATCACCGTGGCGCTGTCCATGGGGCGCAATGTACGGAGGTCGATGAGTTCGACATCGACGCCGGCGGCCACCAGCTTCTCAGTCGCCTGCGTGGCGTAACGCATGCCCATCGAGAACGAGACGATGGTTACATCCTTGCCCTTGCGGGCGATACGGGCCTTGCCGATGGGCAGCACATAGTCGTCGACCTTGGGCACCTGGCCGGTCGAGCCATAAAGGATCTCGTTCTCGAGGAAGACGACGGGATTTTCGGAGCGGATGGCAGCCTTGAGCAGGCCCTTGGCGTCGGCCGCCGAGAACGGGGCAACGACATAGAAGCCGGGCACGTGGCTGTACCAGGCCGAATAGTCCTGGCTGTGCTGCGCGCCGACGCGCGACGCCGCGCCGTTGGGGCCGCGGAACACGATCGGGGCGTGCACCTGCCCGCCCGACATGTAGAGCTGCTTAGCGGCGGAATTGATCACCTGGTCGATCGCCTGCATGGCGAAGTTCCAGGTCATGAATTCGACGATCGGCCGCAGTCCCGCGAACGCCGCACCGATGCCGATGCCGGCAAAGGCATGCTCGGTGATCGGCGTGTCGACCACGCGCTTGGCGCCGAACTCGTCGAGCAGCCCCTGGCTGACCTTGTAGGCGCCGTTGTACTCGGCCACCTCCTCGCCCATCAGGAAGATGTCGGGGTCGCGGCGCATCTCTTCGGCCATGGCCTCGTTGAGCGCCTGGCGCACGGTCATCTCGACCATCTCGACGCCGGCCGGAAGGTCCGGATCGGCAGCCGGGGTGAACGTGGGCGCGGCTGCGGTGGCGGGGGCTTTGGCCTCGGCAGGAGCCGGGGCCGGCGCTTCGGCCGCCACCATCGACGGCGCCGGCGTAGCGGCCGGCGGCTTGGGCATTTCCTCGCCCGGGGTCTCCCCCTCCCCCAGCACGATGGCGATGGGGGTGTTGACCTTCACGCCTTCGGTGCCTTCGGGGATCAGCAGCTTGGTCACTTTGCCGCTGTCGACGCTTTCGACCTCCATGGTCGCCTTGTCGGTCTCGATCTCGGCCAGGACGTCGCCCGGATTGACGGTGTCACCCTCCTTGACCAGCCATTTGGAGAGCTTGCCTTCCTCCATGGTCGGCGACAGCGCGGGCATCAGAATGTTCGGCATGGCGGCTGTCCTCAGGCTTCGGCGTAGATGTCGGTCCAGAGCTCGGCGGCATCCGGCTCGGGATCGGAGGTTGCGAAGTCGGCAGCCTCGGTGATGATGGCGCGCACTTCCGCCTCCACCTGCTTCAGGCTCTCTTCGGTGCCATAGCGCTTGTCGAGAATGCGGCTCTTGACCTGCTCGATCGGGTCGTGCTCGGCGCGCATGGTCGTGACTTCGTCCTTGCTGCGGTACTTTGCCGGGGCGGACATCGAGTGGCCGCGATAGCGGTAGGTGAGGATCTCGAGGATGTAGGGGCCGTTACCCTCGCGGGCGTGGGCGATGGCGCGCTTGGCGGCATCGTGCGTCATGCGCACATCCATGCCGTCCACCTGCTCGCCGGGAATGTCGAAGCCCTCGCCGCGGCGCGCGAGGTTGGTCTGGCCCGAGGCGCGCTCGAGCGAGGTGCCCATGCCGTAGCGGTTGTTCTCGATGATGTAGACCACCGGCAGCTTCCATAGCTTGGCCATGTTGAAGCTTTCGTACACCTGGCCCTGGTTGGCGGCGCCGTCGCCGAAATAGGTAAGGCTCACGGTGTCGTCACCCTTGAAGCGGCTGGCGAAGGCAAGACCCGTACCCAGCGACACCTGGGCGCCGACGATGCCGTTGCCGCCGTAGAAGCGGTGCTCGTTGGAGAACATGTGCATCGAGCCGCCCTTGCCCTTGCTGAGGCCGCCCTTTCGCCCGGTCAGCTCGGCCATCACGCCCTTGGGGTCGAGGCCCATGGCCAGCATGTGGCCGTGGTCGCGGTAGCCGGTGATCTGCGCATCCTCCCCCTTGCGGCTGGCCATGGTGACGCCGGTGACCACTGCTTCCTGGCCGATATAGAGGTGGCAGAAGCCGCCGATCAGGCCCATGCCGTACATCTGGCCGGCCTTCTCCTCGAAGCGGCGGATGAGCAGCATGTCGCGATACGCGGCGAGCTCCTGCTCCTTGCTGAATTCGGGAGTGTTGGAGAGGGAAGCGGGTTTTTCCGCTTTCGGGGCGGGCTTGCGCGCCATTCATCGTCTCCGGATGCCGCTTGTGAGCATGGCATTACGCCATTGCCAGCGAGGTTAGCGCAAGGCTTCCGTTGAGTGCAACGCAGTAGTTGCGCGAAGCAAAATCGCTATCAGTCTATGCCGCTTTCGATTTTTGGCATTACCCCAGAATCGGTTGACGTAGCCTGTGAACCGGATACCGGTTTACCCGTCTCCGGGTCGATCATGACCACCATGTCGCCGACCTGCGCCATCGACAGCATGGCCCGCGCCTTCTCGGTGAGAATGTCGGGATCGAGGCTCTTGGGAGCAAAGAGCGACACCTTGTGGCGGTAGGCGCCGATGGCCGCCGCGAGTCCGCCCGACTGCACCTTGAGGGCATCGATCTCGGCCAGCATCGCCTTGCGGCCCTCGATGCCGTAATGGCCGCTGAGCGCGCTCCACCCCAGATAGCCCTGAAAGGCGAGCAGCGCCGCGGTGACCAGCAACTGGCGCCAGAGCGAGGGACGGCGAAGACGGGTGGACATGGACTTGAGACGGCCTCGCTGACAGTTGAGGCCATCTTAACACGCCCCGGTTGAGGGGGGATTAATGTGCCGCGCCGCGCGCCCTAAAGCGCTGCAGCGGCGGCACAATCGAGGTGCTTACGCCAGCGCCCGGAACGCCGTGCGGCCCGCGTAGCGGCCGGAGCTGCCCAGCATCTCTTCGATGCGGATGAGCTGGTTGTACTTGGCCATGCGGTCGGAGCGCGACACCGAGCCGGTCTTGATCTGCCCGCAATTGCAGGCGACCGCGAGGTCGGCAATGGTCGCATCCTCGGTCTCGCCGGAGCGGTGCGACATCACCGCGGTATAGGCGTTGCGATGCGCCATATCGACGGCGTCGAGCGTTTCGCTGAGCGTGCCGATCTGGTTGACCTTGACCAGGATGGAATTGGCGACGCCCATCCGGATGCCCGAGCGCAGCCGCTCGGTATTGGTCACGAACAGATCGTCGCCGACGAGCTGCAGCTTGCCGCCGAGCGCATCGGTGAGCGCCTTCCAGCCCTCCCAGTCGTCCTCGGCCATGCCGTCCTCGATGGTGATGATCGGGAACCTGCCGACTAGCCCCTCGAGGAATTTCACGTTGTCGTCGGATGACAGCGTCTTGCCTTCGCCGGTCATCTCGTACTTGCCGCCCTTGAAATACTCGGTCGAGGCGCAGTCGAGGCCGAGCGCCACATCCTTGCCCGGCTCGTAGCCGGCCGCTTCGATCGACTTGACGATGTAGGCCAGCGCTGCCTCGGCCGAGCTGAGGTTGGGGGCGAAGCCGCCCTCGTCGCCGACATTGGTGTTGTGGCCGTCGGCGTGCAGCGCCTTCTTGAGGGTGTGGAACACCTCCGAGCCGATCTGCATGGCATGCGCGAAGGTTTCGGCGCCGATCGGCAGGATCATGAATTCCTGCATGTCGATGGGATTGTCGGCATGCGCGCCGCCATTGATGATGTTCATCATCGGCACCGGCAGCACGTGCGCGTTGGGGCCGCCGAGATATTTGTAGAGCGGCAGCTCCGAGCTTTCGGCCGCCGCCTTGGCCACCGCGAGCGACACGCCGAGGATGGCATTGGCGCCCAGCCGGCCCTTGTTGGCCGTGCCGTCGAGCTCGATCATGGCGCGGTCGACGCTGATCTGGTCGAGCGCGTCGAGGCCTTCGACCTCGGAATAGATCTCGGTGTTGACGAAATCGACGGCCTTGGTCACGCCCTTGCCGAGGAACGGCTTGCCGCCGTCGCGCAATTCCACCGCTTCGTGGGCGCCGGTCGAGGCGCCTGAGGGCACGATGGCCCGGCCGAAGCTGCCATCGTCGAGCACCACGTCGACCTCGACGGTCGGATTGCCGCGGCTGTCGAAAACCTGGCGGCCGGTGACATCGATGATGGAAGACATGCGGAAACCTCTGCTGCGATCGATTGTTGCCCTTGTTAGACAAGCCCCGGGGCAATCGGAAGGGCCCGAACACAATTTTTCGTCCGTCCCTACGGCCATGGCTGAGCCTCCGACGGCCCTGCGGCCTCGGGGTTTGCCCTGCCCCGGGACAAGCCGGTCCCGCGGACGGAGTGCGCCGGGCGCCTCCGAGAAATGGGACTGGATGCGAGGCACCCAGCGCACTTCCGCGGCGGGGTTTTGGGAACAGTCGGGCGGGAGGGCGCCTGAAGTGCCCCGCGACCCGAACGCTGAACCCGGAACAGCGCGACCGCCATCCCGCCCGCCCCGTCCACCCGACCCCTCGTCAGAGCCCCGCG
>JAEWCE010000255.1 GCA_023390785.1 Pseudomonadota bacterium | reverse complement strand
TGCCGCTGGTGCTGCCGCCGACGGTGATCGGCTTCTACCTGCTGCTCGGGCTCGGGCCGAACGGGCCGGGCGGCGCGCTGGCATCGCTGTGGGGGGCGCGGACGCTGGCGTTTTCGTTCACCGGGCTGGTCATCGGCTCGCTGGTCTATTCGCTGCCGTTCATGGTGCAGCCTTTGCGCGTCGCCTTCGAGGGGGTGGATGAGGAGATGCTCGAGGCGGCGGCGACGCTGGGGGCGAGCCGGCCGCAGACGTTCCGACGCGTGGTGGTGCGGGCGGCCGCCAGCGGCTTCATCACCGGGCTGATCCTCACCTTCGCGCATACGGTTGGCGAGTTCGGCGTGGTGCTGATGATCGGCGGCAACATCCCGGGCGCCACCAAGGTGCTGTCCATCAGCATCTACGACTACGTCGAACGCGGCGACTGGGCAGGCGCGCACTGGCTGAGCGCCGGCATGGTCGCGTTCGCCTTCGTGGTGGTCACGGTGACGATGCTGCTCGACCGCCGCTTCGGGCGGCTGACGGGATGACACCTGGCGGAGGTTGATTGTTCGTTGAACGATCGCCTATCACTGTTCGCATGTCCCAGGATCTCGCGCGCATCCGTGCTTTCGTCCAGGTGTTCGATGCCGGGGGGTTCTCGGCGGCGGCGCGGCAGCATGGGCGCTCCAAGGCGCTGCTCAGCAAATACGTGACCGACCTCGAGGATTATCTCGGGGTGCGGCTGATGAACCGGACGACGCGCAAGCTCAGCCTGACCGAAGCGGGCGAGGCGTATTACCGCGAGGCCAGCCAGCTGCTGCAGCAGCTCGACGACCTCGACGCTTCGATCCTCGACCAGACGGCGGCGCCGCGCGGCCTGCTGCGGGTGTCGGCGGCGCGCAATTTCGGCGAGATGATCCTGGCGCCGGCGATCTTCGCCTTTCTCGCCGAGCATCCGGACGTGACGCTGGATCTCAGGCTCGAGGATCGTTTTGTCGACCTGGTGGAGGAGGGGATCGACGTGGCGCTGCGTATTTCGGCGGCGCAGGATTCCTCGCTGATCGCCCGCAAGATCTCGGACATGCAGCATTCGGTGGTGGCCTCGCCGGAATACCTGCTGGCGCACGCGGTGCCGAAGAACCCGGAGGATCTGCGCCACCACGCCTGCGTCGTCGACACCAATCTGCAGGGCCAGGCCAATTGGCGCTTCGTCGACCAGGGCCGGACAGTGTCGATCCACGTGCAGGGACCGGTCCGGGTCAATTCGCCGCTGTCGGCGCGCGACGCGGCGCTGGCTGGCCTCGGGCTTGCCTTGTTGCCCGGCTATCTCGCCGACCCGATGCTGAAATCAGGCCGGCTGGTGCGCGTACTCGAGGGCTACGTGCAGACGGGCGCGAGCCTCATGGCGGTGTATCCGCATCGCCGGCATCTGGCCGGCAAGGTGCGGGCGCTCATCGATCACCTGGTGGCGTGGTTCGAAGCCCACCCGGTGTGAGTGGACGAGTGGTTCCGGCGCGCCGGAACAGGGGCAGGTGGGATATGCGTCGCCGTTTTGCCGCGCTGGTGGCGTTGTGCGCCCTGCTGCCCCTGCCGGCGCTGGCGCATCCGCACATCTTCGTCGACGCCAAGGCCGCCATCACCTTCAACGATGCCGGCGAGGTGGTGTCGATCCACAACAGCTGGACGTTCGACCAGGCCTATTCGGCGTGGTCGATCCAGGGGCTCGACACCAACAATGACGGCAAATATTCGCGCGCCGAGCTGCAGCCGCTGGCCGACGACAACATGGATGGGCTGGCCGACTATCAGTATTACACCTTCGCCGGCGAGGGGAACGATCCCAACCTGCCGTTCAGCCATGGCAGCCACCCCAGCATCGACTATGACGGCAAGCAGACGACGCTGAATTTCGACGTGGCGCTGGCCAAGCCGTACGCCATCCGCAAATCGCTCGAGCTGTCCATCGACGATCCGGAATATTACGTCGCCATCACGTTCCACGATCCGAGCGACGTGACGCTGGTCAATGCGCCCAAGAACTGCGCGATCGCCATGCAGGACGCCAAGGAGATGCCGCCGGAGCTGGCCGATGCGCTCTATGCGCTGCCGCCCGACGTCACCAAGCTGCCACCAGAGCTGGAGCAGGCGCTGCGCGGCATGCAGGGGGCGATCCTGATCAACTGCCCCGGCGGCAGCCTGACCGGCAAGCCGGGCGCGGCCGAGGGCGCGGCGGCCGCGCCGGAAGCACCGGCAACGGCGCTCGATGCGGCAACGCAGCTGGCTGCCGTGACCCCGGAGGCGACGCCACCGCAGCCGGGGCTGACCTCGCCGATCCTTGCCGGCAATCTGCCGTTCGGGGCGGCGCCCAACGAGCCGGGGCTCAATTTGCCGCGCACCGGCTTCCTCGGCTGGGTGCAGCAGAAGCAGGTCGATTTCTACAAGGCGCTGGAGCACGCGCTCAGCGGGCTCAAGACCGATTGGACCGGCTTCTGGGTGCTAGGTCTACTGAGCTTCCTCTATGGCGTGTTCCACTCGGCCGGGCCGGGACACGGCAAGGTGGTGGTGTCGTCCTACGTGCTCGCCAATGAGGCACAGATGCGGCGCGGCATCGTGCTGAGCTTTCTCGCGGCGATGCTGCAGTCGCTGGTCGCCATCGGCTTCGTGCTGGTGGCGGCGAGCCTCTTGGGTATGACGGCGATGGCGATGAGCGACGCCGCCAACTGGATCGGCATCCTGTCATACGGGCTGGTGGCGCTGCTCGGGCTGTGGCTGATCCTGCGCAAGCTGTTCGGCTGGGGGCACCACCATCACACGCACGAAGAGGCCGCGCCGGCGGCCAATACCATGCAGGCGCTGGCGCGAAGGCATATGGGCGCGCCGGCGCATGCGCTGGCGGCGGGCGGGCCGGGACTGACCTCGTTTCGCGTCGCCGATGCCGGTCCCGATGCGTATGGGCGGCAGCCGGGGCACGCCCACTACGGGCACAGTCACGGCGACGAGGACCATGCGCATGACGGCGAGCACGCCCACATCGTAACGCCGGCCCAGCTCGGTGGCGGCTGGCGCGAGCAATTGGGCGTGGTGCTGTCGGTGGGCATCCGGCCGTGCTCGGGGGCGCTGATCGTGCTCGCCTTCGCGCTGAGCCAGGGGCTGCTGCTCGCCGGCATCGTGGCGGTGCTGCTGATGGGGGTCGGCAGGGCGATTACCACCGGCACGCTGGCGGCGCTGGCGGTCGGCTTCAAGGGCCTCGCCCGCGGCGTCGCCGGGGCCGACAACAAGCTCACCGGCGCGCTGGTGTGGTGGGCCGAGCTCTTGGCCGCGGTCGGCGTGTTCGCGTTCGGCGTGGTGCTGCTGCTGGCAAGCGTGTGAGCTACGCCGCCTGGGTCTTTGCCGCGGCGTCCTTTTCGGCCTGGCGCGAGCGGAACAGCTCGCGCATCAGCCAGGCAGCGAGCAGCTTTTCGCGCTCGAGGATCGAGGGGAAGTCCAGGGACGGGGCGATGTGGGCGGCGAAGATTTCGGCGTCGTCGGGCGTCTGCCGCATGTCGGCGGGCAGCTCGTACCAGCGGCGGATGGCTTCGGCTTCGGCGTCCTGCTTGGTCATTTGCATGGCTGGACTCCTGCGGGGCAACCCAAACGGCAAGCATCGGCCCGCATGGCTAATGAAAGGTTAACGCCGCTCATTCGGCGGCGTCCCGATGGGTTTCTGATTCCGGCGGCACGTTGCCCCAGGGCGGCAGGCCGGCGCGTTCGCGCAGCAGCCAGCTCACGATGAGCTTGCGGGTATTGGCCATGGTGCGGAAATCCAGCTCTTCGGCGAGGGCTGCGGCGAAGACCTGCATCTGCGCTTCGGTCTCGCGGTCTTCGGCGGGCAGTGCCCGCCAGCGGCGCAGGGTTTCCTCGCGCGCTTCGTCCTTGGTGAGTTCAGTCAAGTGACCCCGATTTCTGAGCCCCGCGATGGAATCCGCGACATCGCGATTGGTTCCATCGATCGTAGTTGCAAACCATTCGCAACAACGCTATCTTTTGCGAATGATTTGCAATGGCAATTAGCGTCGGCTACAAGGATGCTCCCGAAATGACCTCGGACACCATGGACGCCCTCCCCACACGCCGGCCCGGCTGGCTGCGCGACAGCACAACCCCGCCGCTGGTCGAAGTGTTCCGCTCCATCCGCCTGCCCAAGGACGCGCCGGCCTGGCGGCGGTTCCTCGCCTTCGTCGGGCCGGGCTATCTGGTTGCCGTCGGCTATATGGACCCGGGCAATTGGGCGACCTCGCTCGCCGGCGGCAGCCAGTTCGGCTACACGCTGCTGTTCGTCGCGCTGCTTTCCAACATCATGGCCATCATCCTGCAGTCGCTGTGCGCGCGGCTCGCCATCGGCACCGGCAAGGACCTGGCGCAGGCATGCCGCGACGCCTTCCCGCCGATCGTTGCCTGGCCGCTGTGGGCGCTGGCCGAGATCGCCATCGTCGCCACGGATCTCGCCGAGGTGGTGGGCACGGCGATCGGGCTCAACCTGATCTTCGGCATTCCGCTCGAGCTCGGCATCCTCGTCACCACACTCGACGTGTTCCTGATCCTCGTGCTGCAGGCCAAGGGCTTTCGCTGGATCGAGGCGTTCATCATCACCATGCTAGGGGTGATCGCGGTGAGCTTCGTGCTGCAGATCATGCTCGCCAATCCCGACTGGGGCGGAGTGATCCGCGGCTTCGCGCCGACCACCGATATCGTGCACAATCCGAACATGCTGTACCTGGCGCTGGGCATCATCGGCGCCACGGTGATGCCGCACAATCTCTACCTGCATTCGGGCATCGTGCAGACGCGCGCCTATGGCGACAGCCTCGCCGAAAAGCGCGAGGCGCTGAGGTTCTCGACGCTCGACTCGGTGTTCGCGCTCACCTTCGCGCTCACCATCAATGCCTCGCTGCTGGTGCTGGCGGCGGCGGTGTTCCACCCGCACCACGAAGTGGTGACCGATATCGGCCAGGCCTCGCACCTGCTGACGCCGCTGCTCGGCTCGACGCTGGCGCCGATCCTGTTCGGCATCGCGCTCATCGCCTGCGGCCTCAATTCGACGGTGACGGCGACGATGGCCGGGCAGATCGTGATGGAGGGCTTCATCCGCTTCCGTATCGCGGCCTGGGCGCGACGACTGGTTACGCGCGGCATTGCCATCATCCCGGCGCTGATTGCGGTCTATCTGTTCGGCGCGGCGCAGGCGGGCAAGCTGCTGGTGTTCAGCCAGGTGATCCTGAGCTTCCAGCTACCGTTCGCGGTGGTCCCACTGGTGCTGTTCACGGCGAGCCGGCAGAAACTGGGCGGCCTTGCCTCGCCGCGCTGGCTGACGGCGGTTGCCGCGGTGGTGGCGACGCTGATCATCGGGCTCAACGCCAAGCTGCTGTTCGACTTCGCGACCGGCGGGCTGAGCTAGCCGGCGGCGCCGCGACAATCGTGGAGCTTGCGTGGCGGGCGGCGGCGGATAAGGTGCGCCGCCTGCCCCTCTACCAAGAAGCTGCAATGCCGGTCCTCAAACCCGCCGACCATCCGACGATCAGGGAGCCGAAGGTCGGCGTGCTGCTGCTGAATTTGGGCACCCCGGATTCGCCGGACTACTGGCCGATGCGGCGCTATCTCGGCCAGTTCCTCTCCGACCGGCGGGTGATCGAGACCAATCCGGCGCTGTGGCAGCTGATCCTGCAGGGCATCATCCTCAATGTGCGGCCGCAAAAGAGTGGCGCCAACTATCGCAAGATCTGGGACAACGAGGCCGGCGACAGCCCGCTGCGGGTGATCTCGCGGCGGCAGGCGGAAAAGCTGCAGGCGCGGCTGGGCGACAAGGTGGTGGTGGCCTTCGGCATGCGCTACGGCAACCCCTCGACCGAGAACACGCTGCGGGCACTGCTCGAGGCGGGGTGCACCCGCATCCTTGCCTGCCCGCTCTACCCGCAATATTCGGCGACGACGACCGCCACCGCGAACGATGCGGTGTTCGACGTGCTGAAGGCCCTGCGCTGGCAGCCGGCGCTGCGCACGCTGCCGCCCTATTACGCAACGCCCGAATACATCGCCGCGCTGAGCGACAGCATTGCGGCGGGCGTTGCGGCGCTGCCGTTCAAGCCGGACGTGGTGCTGACCTCGTACCACGGCATGCCGGTGGAGTATCTGCTGAAGGGCGACCCGTATTATTGCGATTGCCTCGTAACGACGCGGCTGGTGCGCGAGCGGCTGGGCTGGAGCGAAGACTATCTTAAAGTGACGTTCCAGAGCCGCTTCGGCCCGGATGAATGGCTGCAGCCCTATACCGACAAGACGCTGGCCGAGCTCGGCGCGCAGAAAAAGAAGGTGGCGCTGGTCGCACCGGCGTTCTCGGTCGACTGCATCGAGACGCTGGAGGAGCTGGCGATCACCGGGCACGAGCAATATGTCGAGGCCGGCGGCGGGCACGACGACTACGCCTACATCCCCTGCCTCAACGACAGCGACGGCGGCATGGCCATGCTGGAGGCCGTGGTGCGCCGTGAACTGGCGGGGTGGGTGTGAGGCAGGGCCGGGCTGACTAGGCTCCCACGGCCTTCATCATCGCCTTGGTAATCGCCTGCTTCTGCTTGAAATAATCCGGCCAGGGGTCGGGCGCCTGGGCGCGGGCGGCGGCTTCGGCAATGCCGAAGACGTTGGCGCCGGCAATATCGGGCAGCTCGTCCCAGCTCAGCGGAACGGCGCAGGTGGCGTGCTCCTTGGCGCGGGTCGAGAACGGGCAGACGGCGGTCGCACCGCGTTCGTTGCGCAAATAGTCGACGAACATGCGGCCCTTGCGGTTGACCTTGCGGATGTTGGCGGTGAAGCGGTCGGGCTCGTCGGCGGCGAGCTTTTCGGCGAAGGCGTGGCAGAAGGCCTTGACCTCGGGCCATTCGAGCGTGCGCCGCAGCGGGGCGATGACGTGGATGCCCTTGCCGCCGGTGACCATGGGGTAGGTCTTGAGGCCGAGCCCGGCCAGCCTGTCGCGGATATCGAGCGCCGCCTGCTTGGTGGTCTCGAAATCCAGCCCCTCGTCGGGATCGATGTCGAAGATGATGCGGTCGGGCTGTTCCAGCTTGTCGATGTGGCTGCCCCAGATGTGGAGCTCGAGTACGTTCATCTGCACATTGGCGGCAAGGCCCGCCTCGTCCTCGATAAAGAGGTAGATGTCGGTGGGGCCGGTGGTCTCGGTGATCTTCACCTTCTTGAAGGCGTCGGGGAAGCCGCCGGAATCGTGCTTTTGGAAGAACGGCTTCTTGCTGCCGGTGGGCAGGCGCACCAGCGACAGCGGGCGCTTGGCGATATGCGGCAGCAGGCGCTCGGCCACGGCGTGGTAGTAGGCGACGAGCTGCGCCTTGGTGACGCCGGGGGCGTACACCACCTTGCCGGGATGGGTGAGGCGCACGCCGAGGCGGTCGGCGGCGGCGATTCCCATTTCGTCGGTCAACTCGATCTGCGGCAAGGGCGTCGCCTTCTTCGGTTTGGCCTTGGCTTTGGCGGCCGCAGGCGCCGGCGCCGGCCTTTCCAGCGTCACCTCGCGGCTCGCCTTATCCTCGCGCAAACCCATGAAGGAAGGGTGGCGAAGGTAGTTGTCGGGGGTGAACTCGGAGAATGCTACCTCGCCGACGAGCTTGGGATCGACCCAACGCGCGCGGCGCGAGACGTCGCGCGGGGCATCGGCGAAGGGCGAGGTCTTGCGGGCGAGGCCATCCAGCCTGTCCTGCAGTTCGGCGGCGCTCTGGGCGTTGAAGCCGGTGCCGACGCGGCCACGGTAGCGCAGCTTGTCGCCCTCCCAGGTGCCCAGCAGCAGCGAGGCGAAACCGGATTTCTTGTCGGACGGGCGCCAGCCGCCGATGACGAATTCCTGCCGCCGGGTGCATTTGATCTTCAGCCAGTCCCGCGTGCGGTCGGAGACGTAGAGGCTGCGGCCGAGCTTGGCGACCATGCCTTCGAAGCCACCGTCGCACATGGCAGCGAAGAACTTCTCGCCCTGTCCGACGATGTGCTCGGAGTATTGCACCGGATCGCTGGGGCGGGGCTTGCCAAGCAGCTTCAGCAGCCGGGCCTTGCGCTCGGTGAGCGGCAGGCGGCGCAAATCCTCGCCGTCGAGCTCGAGCAGGTCGAAGGCGAAATAGGTGAGGGGGGCGCCGCTCGAGAGGGCGTCCTTGAGGGTCGAGAAGTCGGTCCTGCCGTCCTTGAACGCCACGATCTCGCCGTCGATCAGGGCGCTGCCCCTGGTCAGGGTGGAAAGTGGTTCCACCAGGGTGTGGAACTGCTCCGTCCAGTCGTTGCCGGGGCGGGTGTAGAGCCGTACCTCGCCGGCAGCCAGTGCGGCGAGGGCGCGGTAGCCGTCATATTT
>JAEWCE010000199.1 GCA_023390785.1 Pseudomonadota bacterium | reverse complement strand
GCGATGCGCACGCCGAGCTCGCGCAGCTGCTGCAGGATCGTCAGCGCCTCCTCGTCGTCGCGGATCAGCACCGTCTCGGTGATCTCGAGCTCGAGCCGTCCGGGCGCAAGGCCTGACTCGGCGAGCGCGGCGGCGACCTTGAGCGCCAGCGTCCGCAAACGGAACTGCACCGGCGAGACGTTGACGGCGATGTGGATCTGGCCGGGCCAGGACGCGGCCTCGAGGCAGGCCTGCCGCAAGACCCACTCGCCGATCTCGCCGATCAGCCCGGTGTCCTCCGCCACGGGAATGAAGTCCGCCGGCGAGATCATGCCGCGCTGCGGATGGCGCCAGCGCAGCAGCGCCTCGCAGCCGGTCACGACGTTGGCCGCGAGGTCGACCAGCGGCTGGTAGTGCACCTCGAACTCGCCGCGGAGCAGCGCCTGACGCAGATCGAGCTCGAGCTGACGGCGCTGCTTTGCCTTGGCGTCGTATTCGGGCGCGAAGATGCGGCAGGTGCGGCGTCCCTCCGACTTCGCGGCGTACATCGCCAGATCGGCGCGCTTGAGCAGGTCGTCGGGATTGTCGCCGTGGTCGGGCGCGATGGCGATGCCGATGCTGGCGTCGGTCGGAATCTTCTGGCCCCTGCAATCCACCGGGGCGCGCAACGCCGCAAGGATGTTCTCCGCCAGCGCCGTCAGCTCGGCCGGGTCGCTCGTGCCGGCCTTGACGATGGCGAACTCGTCGCCGCCGAGCCGCGCGACCAGATCGTTGCCGCTGACGCAGGCGCGCAGGCGGTTGGCGACTTGGCGCAGCAGCTCGTCGCCGACCTCGTGTCCGAGCGAATCGTTGACGCCCTTGAACTCGTCGACGTCGATATAGAGGATGGCGAAGGGCTTGCCGTCGCTGAGCTCGGCCACGCGCCGCTCCAGATGGCCGCGCATCAGCACGCGGTTGGGCAGGTCGGTCAGCGCGTCGTAATGCGCCATATGGGCGATGCGCTCGTCGGCGCGGATGCGGTCGGTGACGTCCTGGTGGGTCGCGAGCCAGCCGCCGGCGGCGGCAGGCTGGTTCTTGATCTCGATCAGGCGGCCGTCGGCTGTTTCCACGATGGCGCTCTGGGTACGGCCGACATTGCTGAGGACGTCGTCGCAATAGGATGCGACGTCGCCGTGGAACGAGCCGGTGTCATGGCGATGCTGGATGACGTCGCGGAACGAGGCGCCGGGCTTCACCACGGCGGTCGACAAGCCGTACATCTCGATGTAGCGCCGGTTGCAGACGATCAGCCGCTCGTGCCGGTCGAACATCAGGAGCCCTTGCGTCATCGTGTTCATCGCGGTGTCGAGCCGCTGCTTCTCCAGCGCAAGCCGGTGCGTCACCTGGCGGAAGATCAGGAACAGCGTGAGCACCAGCAGGCTGATTGACAGCACGGCGATGGTGACGAAGAATTTCGTTTGCGTGCGCCAGGTCGCCAGCGCCGCGTCCAGAGTCTTGGTCGCGACCACGACCAGCGGCACGCCGGCGAGCAGGCGCGAGGCGACGATGCGGTCCTTGCCGTCGATCGGGCTTGCCAGCTGCGTCGAGACGAAGGTGCGCTGGAACACCGCCATCTGTTCCGGCGAGCCCTTGCGGAAATTCTGCCCGATCATCGCATCGACGCGCGGGATGCGCGCCAGCAATTGGCCGTTCTGGTGGTGCATGGCGATCGAGGATTCCTCGCCGAGCCCGGCCGAGGCGAAGAAGGATTCGAGCTGCTCTGGCGCGATCGCACGCGAGACGATGCCGAGGAATTCGCCTTGCGGCCCGGACACGCGCCGCGCCAGTACGATGGCCGGTCCGCTGCCGAGCCGGCCCTGCACGACTTCGATCTCCTCCTGCGCGGCCGGATCGGCCTTGAGGCGCTGGAAATAGCCGCGGTCGGCCACCGAGATGTCGGCGACCGGCCATTGCCGCGACGAGTTGATCAGCATGCCCCCGGAATCGAACAGATTGGCGCCGGCGACGTCGGTCCAGCCGCTGGCTTTCGCGTGCAGCACCTCGTGCTCGGCCAACGTGCCCATCTCGCTGCGGAAGACGTCGGCGGATTCGATGCTGCGGCTCTCGAGGTCGGCGACGATGCTCTTCTGCAGCACCGCAAAATTCTCGAACTCGCGGTCGAAATGCCGGGCCAGCAGGCGCACGGAGCTTTCCAGGTGGTCGCGGCCGCTTTCGATCGCGTTCTGCCGAAAGCGGTCGACGGTGAGTGCGGTGCCGATCGCAGTGGCCGCCATCAGCACGAAGCCGCCGACGATCAGCCAGGTCAGCGGGGCTCCCTGCCAACGGCGAAGCAACGCGCGCAGTCGCGCGGTCCATCGGATCGATGCGCCCATCCAGCCCTCCCCTGGGATGCAAGATGCGGTAGAAACGACAAGACCCCGTTACCATCGAGGGTTAGGGAAACATGAATCGGAGCGCAGGCGGGGGGCAAGCTCCGCTTAACCTACCCTGCGCGACCTGGATTCACCGCCTGATCTCCCATCTCAGCGCTGCCGCATTGCCCTTGGCGAACAATTTCGGCACGTCCAACCTGCCGGTCGTGAGATCGTAACGGCATCTCCAATCGGTCAATGCCTTCACCGCGACGTTATTGGAATGCTTGTCCATCTCGCCCGACAGCGAGATCACGAGATAGCGGTTGTTGGGCCAGTCGGCGCCGAGCCGCCGATAGGCATCCTCGGTGCCTTTCACTAGATTGGCCGAGACGTGGTAGTCGAGCTTCATCTTGTGGGTGTCGGGACGGCTGTGGAAATAGGCCCAGGCAAGATCACCGAGGGATTGCCTGGTCGCGTTGACGAAGGCGCCGTTCTCGACATGGTAGAGAAAGAGGTCCTGCTCGCCGGAGCCGGTCTTCTGCATCCGCACTAGCCATTGCGAGTCGCTGGTGAAGCGGAAACGGGCCGGATAGTCCTGCTCCGGCTTCAGCTCCGTCATCCGCTCGCCGCGTCGCGCCCAGGCCCGCCATTTGACGCCCCGGTCGCCATCGTCCTTCATGTACTGCTCGAGCCTGGTGGCGCCGTCGGGCGAGGTGAAGGCGAGATCGACGTCATCGGTGAGGGTGAAGCCCGGCGGTGCCGCCAGCGCGGGCGCGGCGGCGAGCGTCAAGGCAAGCGCCAGCCATCGCGCGGTGCGGAAGGACGCGGTCACGGGGACATCCTGAAGTATATGGCCGCGGCGCGGCCTCGCTGATTTGACGCCGGGCGGACGGCGCCGGTTCATCCGTGGCGCGTGGGAAACGAGCGGCCAATCATCCCTTCGACCGGCTTGCTGCCGCGGCCAAATGGGCGCACTTTGCCGGCCTCGGTTGATTTGCCATCCAAGGTTTTTCATGATGACCGCATCCAAGGCCTTCATTGCTTTCTGCCTGCTCGCACTGGTCGGCACGGCGCTGGTGATCGGCCCGACCGAGCTGCGCCGCATGCTGCCGGACGGGGCCAAGACCGCAATCGCCGCCAAGCCGGAAGCCAAGCCGGAGACCAAGGTCGAAACCAAAGTCGAGGCCAAGGCAGAGCTCAAGACCGAGCTCAAGACCGAGCTCAAGGCCGACCTCAAGCCCGAGCCGAAACCGGAACAGCCGAAACTGGATCAGGCCAAGCCGGATCAGCCAAAGCCGGATCAGCCCAAGCTGGCTGCCGTCGCGCCGCCCGCACCCGAACCTGCGCCGGCGGCGGCGCCGGCGCCCGAGCCGAAGCCGGCCCCGCTGGCCGAGATCCAGACGCTGGGCGCGGCGCTCCCCGACCCCGCGCCGGGCATGCCGCCGGCGGCGGCCGCCGATACCGGGCCTCGTTTCGACGTCGCCCGCGTCGACGATCACGGCGAGGCGGCGGTGATCGCGGGCCGGGCCGCGCCGGGAGCCAAGGTCGAGCTGCTGCGCGACGGCAAGCCGCTCGATACGGTGA
>JAEWCE010000052.1 GCA_023390785.1 Pseudomonadota bacterium | reverse complement strand
ATGCTGCAGTCGGACTCCCCTCCCCCTTGCGGGGAGGGGTTGGGGTGGGGCGCGCCCACCGGCCAGACTGGAACGATCCAACGATCGCCGGTCACCCGATATGGTCGCGCCGCTGCGGCGGTAGCGGGGCGTCGATGCTGGTGGGGTCGAGGCCCGGAGCCACGTCGAAATAGGACGGGACCAACGTGCCCTGCGGTGCGGCGTGGCGGTCGCACTGGCGGCTGAGCTCATCGATCAAGGCGAGGCCGGCATCCTTTAGCGAGGAGCGCACGAAGGTGACGCGCGGCAGATAGCGGGTGCGGTCGATGTGGCGCAGCACGTCGTCCATGGTGGCGAGCGCGATCGGCCGGCCGTGGCGCGGCGGCGCCGCGGCCCAGGCCTCGTAGCCTTCGACCAGCAGCAGCACCGAGGAATAGATGATGGCGGTGACCGCCGGATCGGCGAGCGCCTCGCGCGTCAGGCGGAAGCCGGCATCGCCCATCGGGTGCGCCGAATTGTAGACGGTGACGGTATCCGCGGGCAGGCCGGCATCGGCCACCGCATGCCGCACGGCGCGATGGCGGTAGAGCGCATAGTTGAACGCCTCGTCGCCATTGATGAAGGCGATGCGGCGATGACCGTTGGCGACCAGCAGCCGCGCCAGCCGGTAGAAATTGCCGTAATTGTCCATGTCGACCCAGCCGTAGCGGTCGCAGCGCGGCTCGCGCCCATGCACCACGAACGGCCGGCCGGATTCGAGCAGGAAGCCGATGCGCTGGTCGTCCTCGCGCGGCAGGTCGACGATAAAGCCGTCGACGGAATTGTCGCGGACGTAGCGGTCATAGGTCGCGATCTCGCGGTCCTGCCCGTGGCTGGTGAGCACGATGTCGTAATTGACCTCGCGCGCCCTGGCGAGCACGCCGGCCATCACCTCGGCGAAGTGCGGGTCGAGATATTTGAGTTCGTTGTCCGACTGCACCCAGGCGATGTTGTGGGTGCGCTGCAGCACCAGCCGCTGCGCATTGCGGTTGGGCCGGTAGCCGAGCCGCTTGGCCGCGCCCTCGACTTTCTGCCGCGTCCGCTCGCCTACGTCGGAATAGCCGTTTAGGGCACGCGAGATGGTGGTGATCGACAGCTCGAGCTCTGCCGCCAGATCCTTGATGGTCACATTTCGGCCGGGCGTCACGGTCGGCTTTTCGGTCTTTGTGTCGGATGTCATAAGTCTTTGACTGTCAACGCAAAATGACAACGCCGACACGGCCGTCGACCATGTCCCCGGCGTTGACGAAACCTCTTTCCCGCGGCTAAGAATAGTCAACTAAAACGTTTTGGCAAATGCCTGCCGGAACGTCGTCACCTGGAGGCCTGGGGTTTGGTTGCGCAGCCGCTAATGACGGAGCAGAAGACTCCGCCCGACACCAATGTCGACCGCGACTGGTGGCGCGGAGCGGTGATCTACCAGATCTATCCGCGCTCGTTCCAGGACCACAATGGCGACGGCGTCGGCGATCTGGTCGGCATCACCGAGCGGCTCGACTACGTCGCCGACCTTGGCGTCGACGGCATCTGGCTGAGCCCGTTCTTCACCTCGCCGATGAAGGATTTCGGCTACGACGTCTCCAACTACCGCGACGTCGACCCGATCTTCGGCACGCTGGGCGATTTCGACCGGCTGCTGGAGAAGGCACATTCGCTCAAGCTCAAGGTGATCATCGACCAGGTGATCAGCCATTGCTCGGACAAGCATCCGTGGTTTGCCGAGAGCCGGCTCAACCGCACCAACGACAAGAGCGACTGGTTCGTGTGGGCCGACCCCAAGCCAGACGGCACGCCGCCCAACAACTGGCTTTCCATTTTCGGCGGCAGCGCCTGGACCTGGGACAGCCGGCGCATGCAGTACTACATGCACAATTTCCTCGCCTCGCAGCCCGACCTCAACTTTCACAACGAGGCGGTGCAGCAGGCGATGCTCGACAATATGCGCTTCTGGCTGGAGCGTGGCGTCGACGGCTTCCGCCTCGATACGGTGAACTTCTACTTCCACTCGCTGGGGCTGGAGAACAACCCGGTGGTGAAGCCCGAGGACTTCAACGCAACCACAGCGCCCGCGGTGAACCCCTACAATTTCCAGGAGCACCTCTACGACAAGAGTCAGCCCGAGAACCTCGACTTCCTGCGCAAGCTGCGGGTGCTGATGGACGAGTACGGCGCCAAGATGACTGTCGGCGAGATCGGCGACAGCCAGCACCAGATGGAGCTGATGGCGGCCTATACCTCGGGCGGCGACAAGCTCAACATGGCCTACACCTTCGACTATCTGGGCGGCGAGTTCAGCGCGGCGCATTTCCGCAAGGCTATCGACGCCACCGAGGCCGAGGCGCCTGAAGGCTGGATCTGCCTGGCATTTTCCAACCACGACGTGGTGCGCCATGTGAGCCGCTGGGCCATGCATGGCGAGCAGGAGGCCTTCACGCGCCTCGCCTGCACACTGCTGCTGTCGATGCGCGGCTCGGTGTGCCTGTATCAGGGCGAAGAGCTGGGCCTGACCGAGGCAGAGCTGGCCTTCGAGGATCTGGTCGACCCGTATGGAATCGAGTTCTGGCCGCAGTTCAAGGGCCGCGATGGCTGCCGTACGCCGATGGTATGGCAGACGCAGTCGCCGACCGGCGGCTTCACCACCGCCACGCGGCCGTGGCTGCCAGTGCCGGCAGACCACCTGACCAAGGCCGTGGACCGGCAGGTGGCCGACCCCCGCTCGGTGCTGGCGCATTACCGCGAGATGTTGGCCTTCCGCCACCGCCACCCGGCGCTGCGCAAGGGCTCGATCACCACGCTCGATGCCCCCGAAGGCGTACTCGCCTTTCTGCGCGAGGACGGCAGCGAGCGGCTCTATTGCGTCTTCAACATGAGCGAGAAGGCCGCGGTGGTCGATGTGCCATCCGGCTTCGAGCTGGCGGAATCGGGAGCGCCCGGGCTGGTCGACGAGCCTGTCAGCGGGGCGCTCAGCCTGGCGCCGTTCGGCGCCTATATCGGCATCCTGCGCTAGCGCGCGGCAGGGGCAGCAGGGGAGGGAAGCATGTCGGACCTGAAGATCAGCAATCTCTACAAGAAGTACGGCAATGTCGAAATTCTCAAGGATGTGAACCTCGACATCAAATCGGGCGAGTTCATCGTCTTCGTCGGCCCCTCCGGCTGCGGCAAGTCCACGCTGCTGCGCTGCATCTCGGGGCTCGAGACGATCACTTCGGGCACGCTCGAGATCGACGGCCGCCGGGTCAACGAGGTGGCGCCGTCCAAGCGCGGCATCGCCATGGTGTTCCAGTCCTATGCGCTCTATCCGCACATGACGGTATACGCCAACATGGCCTATGCGCTGAAGCTGCAAAACCTGAGCAAGGCCGAGATCGACCAGAAGGTGCGCGCCGCCGCCGAGAAGCTGCAGCTCACGCAATATCTCGAGCGCCTGCCCAAGGCGCTGTCGGGCGGCCAGCGTCAGCGCGTCGCCATCGGCCGCGCCATCGTGCGCGACCCGCGCGTGTTCCTGTTCGACGAGCCGCTCAGCAACCTCGATGCGGCGCTGCGCGTGCAGATGCGCATGGAGATCGGCCAGCTCAAGGAGCAGTTGCCCAACACCACCATGATCTACGTGACGCACGACCAGGTGGAGGCCATGACCATGGCTGACCGCATCGTCGTGCTGAAGGACGGCGTGGTGCAGCAGGTGGGCACACCCATGGAGCTCTACGAGAACCCGCAATCGCTGTTCGTCGCCGGCTTCATCGGCTCGCCGAAGATGAACTTCCTCACCGGCAAGTTTGCCGATCCGTTTAAGGCGGCGACGGTGGGCGTGCGCTCCGAGCACATCGACATCGTCCCCAAGGACGGCACCTGGAGCGGCAAGGTGATCTATTCGGAGAACCTGGGCTCCGACAGCTATATCTATGTCGATATCGGCGCGGCCGATCCGGTGGTGGTGCGCCAGCCCGGCAAGGCCAGCTACCATTCCGGCGACGTGCTGAGCTTCTCGCCGCGCGACCACCTGTTCCACCGGTTCGATGCGGACGGACATCCGCTGGTGCATTGAGGGAAGAGCGGGAAGTAGCGAGTAGCGAGTAGCGAGTAGCGAGTAGCGAACAGGGCTTGCCGAACAGCGGGCTACGTATCTCGCTACTCGCTAGAACACCGGAACAATGCCCACGTCCGGCAATTGCGCCGCCACGAGCTGCTGCGTTGTCGGGTGCTGGGGCGCCTCCAGCATCTGCGCCGGGGTGGTGGCTTCGACGATGCGGCCCCCCTCGAGCACCAGCACACGATCAGCGACGACGCGCACCACGTCGAGATCGTGCGTGGCGATGAGGAAGCTGAGGCCGAAATCGGCGCGCAGCCGATTGAGCATCACCAGCACCTCGCCGCGGGCGCCGATATCGAGCGCGGCAATCGGCTCGTCGATGATCACGAGGCGCGGCCGTGTCACCAGCGCGCGGGCGATGGCGAGGCGCTGCAATTCGGCAAGGGTGAAGTCGGCGGGCAGGCGGGTCAGCACCTCGGGCGACAGACCGACCGCCCGCACCACTTCGACGATGCGGGCGCCCAGCTCGTCGACGCTCTTCTGCATTTCGAGCTGCAGCGGTTCGGCGATGGATTCGCCGACGGTATGGCGCGGATTGAAGCTGCCGGCAGGGTTGGCGAAGACGTAGCCGATCTCGTGCCGCAACAGGCGCGGCAGATCCGTGCCGTGATAGGCCACCTGCTCGAAAGCGAGTTCGCCGCTGCTGGCGCGCTCGAGCCCGGCCACGATACGCAGCAACGTCGACTTGCCGGCACCGGCCGGGCCGATCACCGCCACCGACTCGCCGGCGCGGATGGAAAAGCTCACCGCCTCGAGCCGCGTCACCGGCGGCCGCCGGTCGAGCAGCGGCAGCCCCGGCGCCTGCACGCACGACACCTCGCGCAATTCGAGCAGCGTGGCGCCGATCGGCGTACGCATCAGCGTGCGGGCGCGGTGCCGGCCGGCGCTGAGCATGGCGCGGGTGAAGGGGTGCCTGGGGTGGCCGAACACCTCCTGCTTTTCGCCCGACTCCACCACCTTGCCGCCCTGCAGCACGACAACCTTGGTCGACAGCATGGCCACCGTCCTGAGGTCGTGCGAGGTAAAGAGCAGCGACATGCCGCGCTCGGTGCAGTGCTTGAGGATCAGATCGAGCACCCGCCGCTGGTCGAGGAGGTCGAGGCCGGCCGCCGGATCGTCGGCCACCAGCAGCTCGGGCTTGGCGGCGATGGCGAAGGCGAACAGGGCCCGCCGCTGCTCGGCCACCGATAGCGCCTCGGGATAGCGGTCGGCAAGCGCGGCATCGAGGCCGACGTCCCGCAGCAGCTCGGCGCGCTGTGCTGCCCGGTCGCCCTCGCTGCCGGCCTGCGCCAGTGCCGCGTCGAGCTGGGCGCCGAGCGGGCGCAGCGGCAACAGCGCGATGCTGCGGTGATCGAGCAATACGCCGATGCGTTTGCCATTGAGGGCCCGACGCTCGCCGACATCCGTCGGCATCGGCTTGTCGTCGAAGCCGATGCTGCCGCTGGCTGCCGCGCCCGCCGGCAGCAGCCCGGCCACGGCGCGCAGCACCAGGCTCTTGCCCGAGCCGGCCTCACCGATCAGCGCCAGGCGCTGGCCCTTGCCGATGGCGAAGCTGACATCGTCGACCAGTGCGCTACCGCCGAGCGTGATGGTGAGATTGTCGACCTTAAGCAGCGCCATGCGCGCCTCCGCTCGCGTCGCCGGCCGCGGTGCGGATCTCGCGGCTGATGATATTGAGAGTAAGCGCGATGAGCAGCAGCACGAGGCCGGGGACGAACAGCAGGCCCGGCCGGCCGGCGGCGAAGGCCTGCGCATCGGCGAGCAGCAGGCCGAGGCTGGTGGCCGGCGCCTGCGTGCCCAGCCCGATATAGGTGAGCGTCGCCTCGGCGAGGACGCCGAGCGCCAGTTGTGCGACCGCCTGCGCAAGCACCAGCCTGAGGATCGTTGGCAGCATGTGACGGCGCGCGAGATCGAGTCCGCTGCCGCCGGCGAGTCGCCCGGCTGCCACGAAGTCCGGAGCGGCCGCTGCGCGAATGGCATCGCGGGTGGCGAAGGCCAGCGGCGCGATGTTGGCGATGCCGACGGCGACCATCAGCGTTGCCGCGCTCGGGCCGAACAGGCACGCGAACAGCACGGCAAGCAGGAACGTCGGCAGCGCCAGCAGATAACCGCCGAGGCCGGCGACGCCGAGCTCGGCATAGGGACCGAGCAGGGCCGCGACGAGCCCCAGCGGCACGCCGAGCAGCGCCCCGATGGCGACGGCCACTCCTGCCACAACGAAACTCGTGAGGATGCCCTTCATCAGCAGCGACAGCACGTCGCGGCCGAGCTGGTCGGTGCCCAGCCAGTGGGCGCCGCCGGGATCCTGCAGCGCCGCCGCAACATCGAGGCTGGTCACCGGATAGGGCGTCCACAGGATCGACAGGAAGCCGAGCAGCAGGAACAGCAGCGCCACCACGATGGCGGCCCGCAGGGCCAGCGGGTCGTGGCGCGGGGCCGTCATGGTGCGCCCGATCCGCGCCGGCGCGGATCGGCCCAGCGGGCGCCGAGCTGCATCAGGAACGTCGCTCCAGCCGTGAGCAGGGTGAGCACCGCCAGCGCCCCGGCAACGAGCGCCGGATCGCGCGCCCCCACCGCATCGAGGATCAGCCGTCCGAGGCCGGGCTGGTAGAACACGTTCTCGACAATGATGGTGCCGACGATCGCCGTCGCCGCCTGCGGCACCGCCCATGCAAGTACCACCAGCGCGGCAGCCGGTAGCGCCTCGCGGCGGAAGCTGTGCTCGGCGGCGACGCCACGCGCCTCTGCCGCGAGAACATAAGGCGCAACGCGCGCCGTGGCGACCGCATCGCGGACCTTGAGCGCCAGGGGCGCAGCCACCGGCAGCGCCACGGCCAGGGCCGGCAGCAGCAGCGACAGCAGCGCGCCGCCGATGTTGCGCTGCCACGGCACGAAGCCGCCGGTCGGCAGCCAGTGCAGGCCCGTCGCAAAGATCGCAACCAGCACCATGCCGAGCCAGAAATTCGGCGTCGCGCCCCCGATCTCGGCCAGCGCCGTCAGGGCATGGTCGAGCATGCGGCCCGGCCGGCGGGCCGCAAGGTAACCGATGCCGGCGCCGATGATGGCGGCCAGCAGCATCGCCAGCAGCGCCAGCGGCACGGTGACGGCGAGGCGCGCGGCGACCAGCCCGCCGATGGCCTGGCCATCAGCGGCGGCGACGCCGAAATCGCCGATCAGCGCGTGGCCGAGCCAGCCGAAGAAGCCGCCGAGCTGTTGTCCGCCGGCGGCGGCCAGCAGCGCATGGATCAGCCACAGCGTCACCAGCACAATTGCGACGAAGGCCGCAAATTTCCGCAGTGCGAACCAGAGCATGCGAGACGAGCCAGTCGGGCCGCACCCCCGGCTGAGCCTCGCCGGCAGCGGGTCCTTCCCCCCAAGAAGGATTGATGAGACGGGAGCTTAGCGGTCCAAGGCGGCTCCGACAATGCGCCGGGCACAGTTCGGCTCAGCTTTTGACCACCAGATCGGCGGGGATGCGCAGCGAAAACAGCGTTCCGGTGCCCACGGTCGGGTCGACCGACAGCGAGCAGGCATTGACCGCCAGCAGGGACCGGGTGAGTGCCAGCCCGACGCTCGAGCGCACCGGCGCCAGCTCGGTGCCGTCCTTGTCGATGCCGTCGCGGAACACCACGAACCGCTCGCCCAGATCGACGCCGTTCTGCGCTCCGTCGCGCACATGGACGGCGATGTTGCCTTCCTCGTCGGTCTGCGCCGACAGGATCACCGAGCCGCCGATCGGCGTCTGGTCGATGGCGCTGGCAAGCAGGTTGAGCAGCGCCTGCCCCAGCGAGGTGCGGTCGGCGCGGACGCGCGGCAGCGCCTCCGAGATGGCGCTGCGCACCAGCACCCGTGCCGCGCTCGCCTGTGTGCGCACCCGCGCCATGCAGCCTTCGAGCAGGGCCGTCAGGTCGACGTCGCTGGGGCGCGGCGCGTACTGGCCGTCGCGGAGCCGGGTGAAATCATCGAGCTCGTCAACCAGCACGGCGATCTCGAGGCCGGCGGTGCGGATGTCGCGCGCATATTCGGCGTAGCGCGCCGTGTCGAGCTGAGCGGGTGTGGCGCGCATCATGTCGGCAAAGCCGATGATGCTGTTGAGCGGCCGACGGATGCCGCGGCTCAGCCGCCCCAGCATGCCCGGTTCGATCTCGGCATCGGCATTTGTCCCGTCGTCCGCCGAGGCTTTGTGGCGGGGGCTGAGGAAGCCGAAATAGCCGGTGACGATGCCGGCCTGGCCCTCGGCGAAGAGCGCAATATCGGTGCTGCCGTCTTCGCTGCGCACCACCACGCTCGGCCGGGCCGTCTCGGTGAAGCGCGCCGGCTTTTCGAGGAACTGCCGCAGCGGCTCCATGTCGGTCCGTCCGACCAGCAATGCCAGCGGCTTGCCGGCAAGCTCGTCGACGGCGCGGCCGAGCAG